>DATKPS010000136.1:0-4860 GCA_035524015.1 Candidatus Sulfotelmatobacter sp. | reverse complement strand
CAGGCGCAGATGGTCGAGCCACTGCTGCGTGGGAGTGAAATTATACTTTTCCTTAAGTTGCTTGAGGGGAGGATTATCGAAAGTCCACATGCCTTCATCCGCGGGGATGAATGGGCAGAGCAGCGCCGAAGCCAGCAAAAGGGCGGAGGCCTGGCGGACGAAGTGAATCGGTTTCACAAGAGGAGTCCTCTTTTCTGCAGGAGTGAAGCCGCGGAGCACGGCCTCAGAGAGTATATACGAGTCGCGCCGCGAAGGTGTTGCGGGTAAAAGCCCCGGTCCGGGACCGCGGTTTGCTGGAAATCGCGTGATTCGCATCGAATAAAGAGTGGCCGTAAGATAGAAGGACGAGCGGACGGCTCGAACTGCAAACCGCATGGAACCCAGGGAAAAAGCCGCATTGTTGCCGGAGAAGCCCGGCGTTTACTTGTTCAAGGACGCCGGCGGGACCGTCGTGTATGTGGGCAAGGCGCGCTTGCTGCGGAATCGCGTGCGCTCTTACTTCCTGGAATCGCGCTGGGTGGATGCGAAGACGGGTTCGCTGGCGCGAGAGATTGCCGAAATCGAAACGATCGTGGTGGATAACGAGCGGGAAGCGCTGGCGCTCGAAAACAACCTGATCAAGCAATACAAACCGAAGTTCAACGTGATGCTGAGGGACGACAAGACCTATCCGTACATCAAGTTGACCATGGGGGAAAAATACCCGCGGGTGTACTTCACCCGAAAAGTGAAAAAGGATGGCGCGCTGTATTTTGGGCCATATTTCCCGGCGGGACTGGCGCGGCGGATTATTCACTTCATCCACAAACGATTTCTGGTGCCGTCGTGTTTCGTGGATTTGACAAAGACGCACCCGCGACCCTGCCTGCAGTTCTACATCAAACGGTGCCTGGGGCCGTGCGTGCAAGGGTTGACCACCGACGAACGCTATGCCGAAGCGGTGCGCGATGTGCGCATGTTCCTGGAGGGGCGGCGGCACGACCTTATGAAGAGCATCGAAGCGCGCATGATAACGGCGGCAGAGCAGGAGCGATTCGAGGAAGCTGCGTCGTACCGCGACTTGCTGCGCACGATGGAAGATATCGAGGAGCGGCAGAGGATTGCGGCGGCTCAGGGCGATGATACCGATGTGATTGGTTACTACGCGGAACCACCGCTGGTGGCGGCGAACGTGTTTCACTTGCGCGGTGGCCGCATTGTGGACCGGCGGGAATTTTATTGGGAAGAACTGGAAGCGTTTGAGCCGCACGATTTCGTGGCGTCGTTGCTGAAGCAGCTTTATCTGGACGCCGAGTACCTGCCGAAGAAGATTCATGTGCCGATCGATTTCGAAGAGTGCGGGTTGTTGGAAGAGATATTCAGCGAGCGCGCCGGGCATAGCGTGGAGATATTCACACCGCAGCGGGGAAGCAAGGCGGCCATTCTGGAGCTGGTGGAGAACAACGCGAAACACTCGTTCGAACAACGCTTCCGGGTGATGAAACCGACGTCCAAGGCGATTGGCGAAGCGCTGCAGAACGCGTTGAATTTGCCGGAAGAGCCGAAGCGCATTGAGAGCTTCGACATTTCGCACATCCAGGGGACGGATACGGTGGCGTCCATGGTGGTGTGGGAAAACGGCAGGATGAAGAAATCGGATTACCGGAAATTTATCATTCGCGGAGATGCCGCACCCGCAGGACGGGCGCGCAGCGAGAACGACGATTTTGCCAGTATGTATGAAACGGTGACACGCAGATACAAGCGGCTGCAGGAAGAGCAAAAGCCGATGCCGGGCCTGATCTTGATTGACGGCGGATTGGGACAATTGCATGCCGCGGCCAAGGCGCTGGATGACCTGCAGATCATCAATCAGCCGATGGCCAGCATCGCCAAAAAGGAAGAAATTCTCTACGTATTGGGGCAGGAGCATGAGCCGTACGTGCTGGAGCGGCACTCGCCGGTGCTGCACCTGATCCAGCAGATCCGCGACGAGACCCACCGGTTTGCGGTCACATTCCACCGGCAAAGACGGGCGGCGCGCCAGACGCACACCGCACTGCTGGACATTCCAGGGATTGGGCCGCGCACGTCGCAGAAATTATTGCAAAGGTACGGGAGTATCGCGAACCTGCGGAGGGCGGGTATTGAGGAACTAAGTCGAATCGTGACACGGAAAAGCGCGGAAAAGATTGTGGAGCATTATGAGAAAGAGGGGAGGGCCGGATAACCGGTATATCGCCGGATAGCGGTTAGGGCCTATTGCGGGCGTTTGTGGCCTTATGCTACGGTTTCTACGGAGGTTACCATGGCTGACAACGTGGGTTCGAAGGTGAGTTTTTTCCTGGTGGGCGTTGGTATTGGGGCGTTGATCGGTGTGTTGTTCGCGCCGAAATCGGGAGAAGAGACGCGCGAATATTTGAGCAAGCGCGCGGACGACGGCCGCGAATTCGCGCAAAAGAAGGCGCGCGAGTTGCGCGATCGCGCCGACGAGTTGATTGAGCGGGGCAAGGACGTGGCTGCGCGGAAAAAGGATTCCTTGAGCGCGGCTGTGGAGGCGGGCCGGGAAGCCTTCCTTCGCGAATCCAAGTCGTAGCGGGGGACGAGGTGCAAGGCGTTTCCGTGTAGAAAGCGGAAAGGGTGGGGTGTGAATGCAATTCTGGATGGAATTCTTTAGCATTGTAGCCGCCATCGCCTTGGTCGTGCAGGTGGCAATCCTGATTGGATTGTTTGTGCAGTTGAAGCGCACCACCGAAACGATCAACCGGATGATCACGGATCTGCATTCGCGCATGGGTCCGATCCTGACCCGTACGCAAATCCTGCTGGATGATACGCAGCCGAAAATCTCCGCCTTGGTGGAAGACGCGTCGCAAGTGGTGTATCTGGCGCGGGCCCAGGCGCAGAAGATGGACCGGGTGTTCACCGACGCGTCCGAACGATTGCGCGGACAATTAGTACGCGCGGACCGCATCCTGACCGGCACGCTGGAAGCGGTGGAAGACGCGGGAGCGCAGGTGCGACGAAACTTCCTGGCACCAGTGCACAAAGCGTACGCGGTGGTGCAGGGAATCAAGGTGGGGTTGGATTTCTTGCGGGCGCGGCGTGGTGAGCGCGAAACGGGGCACGAGACCGTGGAACAGGAAGACGAACTGTTTATCTGAGAGAGTCGGTGGTTTGTGGTCGGTAGTCTGTAGCCAAGAGTCAACAGCCAACAGTCGACAGCCAGAAAGTTTGGGAATCATCTGGAGTCGGAGGTTTTTGCGGCGCTGGCATTTTGCCGGCGCCGTTTTTCTATTCAAAATAACGACCTGTGCAACTTGCCGCCCATCCTCCAGCCGCACCTGTAGGTCACCCCTTTCAGGGGTGAGGACTTTCTCTTCGTCCCTGCGTAGCAGCGCCTTTACGCCGCTGTCCAGCGATCACAATCCAAATAAATCCTAATTCCGAGCAAAGCGAGGAATCCCTCTCGACTGTCGATTGTTGACTCCCGACCTCCGACTCCCGACTATTTCTCGATCCAGCCGCCGGCGAGGACTACATCGCCATCGTAAATAACCGCGGCTTGGCCTGGAGTGATGGCGCGCTGGGGAGCCTCAAAAGTAATGCGGGCGCGCAGGTTGGGCAGGGCTTCCACCGTGGCTGGCGCGGGCTGGTGCTTGTGGCGAATTTTCACGTTGGCGTGTAGGGGCGTGGACGGTTCCTCGATCGAAACCCAATTCACATTTTCAATTTCGAGCGTGGTGGCGCGCAGCGCGTCGTCTTCGCCGACAATAACGCGATTGTTAGCGGGATCGATGGAGAGCACATAGATGGGCTTGCCGGTGGAGAAGCCCAGGCCCTTGCGTTGGCCGATGGTGTAATTGTGCACGCCGGAGTGGCGGCCGAGCACGGTGCCATCTTCGGTGACAATGTCGCCTTCCTTGTCGTTCAAGGGCTTGCCATCTTCGCGGGCGTAGGCGTGGATGAACTGCACGTAGTTGCCGTTGGGAACGAAGCACAGTTCCATGCTTTCCGGCTTTTCGGCGACGGGCAGATTCACACTCCGGGCGAGTTGGCGGACTTCGTCCTTGGAAAGTTCGCCAAGGGGAAATTCGCTGCGGGAAAGCTGCTCCTGCGTGAGACCCCACAAGAAGTAAGACTGATCCTTGGAATCGTCGCGAGCGCGCAGGAGTTGGTAGCGGCCGATACGTTCGTCCTTGCGGATGCGGGCGTAGTGGCCGGTGGCGAGACGCTCGGCGCCAATTTGGCGAGCCATGCGCAAGAGTGGCTCGAACTTCACGTCGGTGTTGCAATTGGTGCAGGCGATAGGCGTGCGTCCGGCGAGGTATTGCTCCACGAATGGGCGCACCACGCGCTGTTCGAATTGCTGCTCGAAATTGACCACGTAGTGCGGAAAATCGAGGTGCTGGGCGACGCGCTTAGCATCGTACACGTCGTCCAGCGAACAGCAGCGGTGCTGCGCGGGCCCATCGCCCTGCAATTCGGGTAGGCGCCGCTGATTCCACAGTTGCATCGTCAGGCCAACAATGGGCCGCCCGTGCTGCAAGAGAAGCGCAGCAACGGTGGAAGAATCGACACCGCCAGACATGGCCACAGCAACCAGGCCGGGGCGCGGTTCCGCAGCAGCGGGCAACGGCTCGAGTTGGACTTGCGACGACATCCTTCTATTTTAACGGCTAATCCGTATTTCTCACCACCATCCAGGGAACTGTCCTCCTGAGCCCGCGAGGTTTGCGGGCGAAGGACCTCACCGTAAGCTGCAAGCACGAAGGACTGTTGGGAGCCGAGGATTGGTTGAGATCCTTCGTCGCGAAAGGCGCTTCTCAGAATGACAATAGGGGGCGATGGGAGTACACCTTCGCTGCGCTCAGGATGACA
>DATKPS010000135.1:0-11494 GCA_035524015.1 Candidatus Sulfotelmatobacter sp. | reverse complement strand
CTGGAAACCAAACGCATCTTTGGCGTGCAATTTCATCCGGAAAAGAGTGGCGCGCCCGGTGCCAAGCTTCTCGACAATTTCCTGCGAGTCGCCGCATGAGCCTGGCCCGCCGCATCATTCCCTGCCTCGACACCGACGGTTCGCGCGTGGTGAAGGGGGTGCACTTCGAAGGCTTGCGCGACGCGGGCAATCCCGTAGAGCTTGCTGGCCGCTACAATGACGAGGGCGCCGACGAACTGGTCGTGCTCGACATCGCGGCTGCCCGCGATAATCGCCCCACATTTCTCGAAACCATCCGCCGTGTCGCCGAGCAACTCAGCATCCCTCTCTCTGCCGGCGGTGGCATTCGTTCGCTTGAGGATGCGCGCGCCGTAGTGCGCGCTGGCGCCGACAAAGTTACCCTGAATACCGCGGCAGTCGATAGGCCGGAATTGATCAGCGAGCTTTCCCAGGAATTTGGAGCACAAGCGGTTGTGCTGGCCATTGATGCCAAACGTGAAGATGGCTTTTGGCAGGTGCGGGTGCGTGGCGGTCGCGTGGCCACGGACTGGAATGCTCTCGATTGGGCGCAGCGGGGCGTGGAACTGGGCGCGGGCGAAATCCTGCTCACTTCCGTCGATCGCGATGGCACACAGTCCGGCTTTGATCTCGCACTCACCGCCAAGGTCAGTCGCAATGTCGGCGTGCCGGTCATCGCTTCCGGCGGCGCCAAGGTCCCCCAGCATTTTTTCGAGGTATTTACCGAAGGCGCGGCCGATGCGGCGCTTGCTGCTTCTATCTTCCACGACAACGTGCAGTCGATCCGCGGGCTGAAATCTTTTTTGCAAGCAAAGGGCGTTGAGGTAAGGCTCCCGTGCTGATCCCCTGCATCGATTTGCAGTGCGGCCAGGCCGTGCAACTCGTCCACGGCCGCAAACGCGAATTGGCGGTCGCGGATGTTCTCGGATTACTCAAACGCTTTTCTCGCTACGAGTGGCTGCACATCATCGATCTCGATGCCGCCATGCGCCAGGGCCACAACAACGCCTTGGTTCGCCAACTCTGTTCGGCTGCTCATCGCAACTACAAAATGAAAATGCGTGTCGGCGGCGGTATCCGTACCGTAAGCCGCGCCGTTAGCCTCAAAAAACTCGGCGTGCACCAGGTGATCGTTGGCAGCGCCGCCTTTCGCAACGGACGCCCGAATCTTCCTTTTCTGAAGAGGCTCGCGGCTCGCGTGGGCAAGAAACACGTCCTCGTCGCGTTGGACACCGCAAAAGGCCGCGTAGTCACGCATGGCTGGCGCACCGCTTTGTCCGTCGAACCCCGCGAAGTTTTCGCCGCACTAGCCCCCTATTGCGGCGGCTTTCTTTGCACCGACGTGGATCGCGAAGGAACCATGACCGGCGTCAATCTTCAATACTTCCGCTCTCTCCGGCGTGCGACAAATCTTCCCATCGTCGCCGCTGGTGGTATTTCTACGACTCGAGAAATCCGGGCACTCGAGAAAATCGGCATGGATTCCGCCGTAGGCATGGCTCTCTACAAGAACCGCGTCGCCTGAACATCACAGGCTGAAGCCTGTGCTACATCTTCCCCGCAGCACTTCCGCTTTAGTACGATAGTGGGCACTGCGAGGTCCCCATGCTTGTCACGTTTCGTCCGTGCGGTCCGAAAGATCACAAAGCGCTACTGAAACTCATCATCGCTTACTATCGCTTCGATAAGATTCCCTACAATCTCAATTCGCTCAGCCGCGGCCTCGACACACTCCTGCGGAATCTCTCGCTTGGCCAAGCTTGGCTCATGGAAAACCACAAGCACCCCATCGGCTACACGCTTCTGACTTATAACTTCGATCTGGAATATGGCGGTGTCGAGGGCATGCTCACCGAAGTTTATGTGGAAAAGAAATTTCGGGATCGCGGTGTCGGCACCCTGGCCCTCTATGAAGTCGAAGACTTCTGCCGCGAGCGCGGTATTCGCAACGTCGAACTACAAGTGTTGAACCACAATCGGCACGCAGAGAAGTTCTATCGCAAAGCCGGTTTCCGCCTGCTTCCCCGCAAGGTCATGCTCCTGCAAGTCCGATCGGAAGAAAAACGGCCACCGCGGCGGCCTATCGCAAATAGGCATCCGTGATGTACTGCTGCACCATGCGTTGCGTGTTGAAGAACGAACCATTGATGGCGATGGCATGTTGCATCACCGCCAGATAGCGGTTGCGATCCTCATAAAACATCGGAATGATCACGCTTTCCAGCTTGGAATACAGGCTCTCTGCGTCCAGCGTATTGTCTACCACCGCTTCCGGCGAGGGGTCCCGCCGGTGGGACTCGCCGATCGACCAACCGGTCACACCCTCGATATGCCCTTCCACCCACCATCCATCCAGAATGCTCAGGCTGGGCACTCCATTCAACGCCGCCTTCATTCCGCTGGTGCCCGAGGCCTCCAGCGGATATTGCGGCGTGTTCAGCCATAAATCGCCGCCGGAGGTAAGTTTGCCGCCGAGGTCTAAATTGTAGTCGTCGAGAAAAACAATGTTGACCGCTCTCTTCAACGCTTTCTTCGCTTTGAAAATCCGCCGGATAATGTCTTTTCCACCGCCATCTTTCGGATGGGCCTTGCCCGCGAACACAATCTGAAATCCCCCAACGTTTTTCGCAATTCGCCGCAAACGGTCCAGGTCGCTCAGGATCAAGTCGGCACGCTTGTAACCGGTAGCGCGTCGCGCAAATCCGATCGTAAACAGCTCCGAATCCAGCTTCAGTCCCGTTTTCCTGCGAACCGCTTCGAGCAGATCGTGTTTCGCCAGCAGATGCGCGGCCCACACTTCCTCCGGCGGCAATCCCAGTGCACCGCGCAAGCTGTAATTGTCTTCCCGCCACGACGGTATGTGCCGATCGAACAGATCGCGGAACGCCGGAGAACTCCAGGTGGCCGCATGCACTCCATTGGTAATGGCTTCGATGGGCACATTAGGAAACATTCGCCGTGATACTTCCCCGTGTAACTTCGCCACGCCGTTCACGTAATTGCTCAAACTCAGCGCCAGGTAGGTCATGTTCAAAGACGCGCCATTCTTGGCTGCTTCCGCAATGTCCGAATAATCTTGATCGACCTGCAGAATGCTCTTGATCAATTCTTTCGACGACGGATCCTTCGCATCAAAAATGCGCGCCTGGTCCGGATACAGCCGCGTCAGGTACTCCACCGGAAACTTATCGTGCCCGGCGGGCACCGGTGTGTGCGTGGTGAACACGCACTTGCTGCGTACTCTTTCGATATCGTCGCCTTTGATGGTGTTGCGGCCGGCGCGTTTGGCTTCTTCCTGCAATAACTCGGTGGTCAGAAAGGCCGCGTGCCCTTCGTTCATGTGGTAGCGCATCAGCTCGGTATGGCCGAGCGCCCGCAGCATGCGTACCCCTCCAACGCCCAGCAGCAGTTCCTGCGACAATCGGTAATAAGGGTCCCCGCCATACAGCGTTCCGGTCAATTCCCTGTCGCGGGCGTCATTGTCGGGCAGGTCCGCGTCCAGAAAATAAATGGGCACCTCGTAACCGCGCACTCCCTTTACCGTGTAGCGCCATGCTCGCAACTCCACCCGCCGGTCCTCCAGCGTCACCGTGACCCTCGGCGCTTCTTCCACGAGAAACTTTTCGACATCCCATTCCACCGGCTCTTCGCTCTGCGAACCGTCTTCCGCCAGTCGCTGCGTGAAAAATCCTTTGCGATATAGCAACGACACCGCCACCATCGGAAGGCGTATGTCCGCCGCCGCTCGAATCGTGTCGCCGGCCAACACACCCAATCCGCCGCTGTAGCTCGGCATCGAGTTCTCCAGCGCGATTTCCATGGAAAAATAAGCAACAAATCGTTTAGGTGGATGCGCCAGATTGGCCATCTTTCGAGGGTCTCCGTCCAGAGCCTGGTCCGTGATTTCTACGGGTTTCGCCATACGGCTGTAAACTCTATATTGTCTGAAAACATCCTTCGCCAAGCAAGCGAACCCGGCCGGCACTGTTCCGCAGACGCACGCTCTCGCCAGCTTCCGCGCCGGTTCCGTTATAATTTTGTTCCATGCCCATGCTCCTTGACGGAATTCAGGTCGTCGAACTGACCGAAGCTCTCGCAGGTCCGTACTGCGCCATGATGCTCGGTGATTTTGGTGCGCAGGTGATTAAGGTGGAGCGCCCCGGCGTCGGTGATCAGTCCAGAACCTGGGGTCCGCCGTTTATTGGCACAGAATCTGCCTATTTCCTGGCCACCAATCGCAACAAGCGCTCGATCACCTTGAATTACAACGATCCTGTTGGACTGGACGTGCTTCACCGGTTGCTCGCCAAAGCGGATGTGTTTATCTGTAATCAGCCTTCGCTCGCTTCCCTGCAGCGCCGCGCCATCGATCCGGATTCGCTTCGCTCCAAGCATCCACGCTTGATCTATTGCGCGATCAGCGGCTATGGCCACACTGGACCAAAAGCGGGCCAGCCAGGATACGACATCCTGGCGCAAGCCGAGGCCGGGGTCATGAGCTTCACCGGCGAACCCACCGGCGAGCCTATGCGATTTCCGGTGGCTATTGCCGATTTGACCACAGGCATGTACGCAGCCATGGGCATTCTCGCGGCCTTGTACGCGCGCGAGCGCACCGGGAAGGGTGACTTTCTGGATCTCGCGCTGTTCGACTCGCAATTAACCTGGTTGGCCAACATCGGCAGCAATTTCCTGAATGCCGGAGTGTCTCCCGAGCGCTGGGGGAACGCGCATCCCAGCATCGTGCCCTATCAATTGTTTCGCGGAAGCGACGGGCGCTCGTTTGTCTTGGCTGTGGGTACGAACCCACTCTGGCATCGCCTATTGCGGCTTCTCGATCTGGAGAAGCAATTAGGTTCCGATCCGCGCTTTGCCACCAACGCGGACCGTACTCACCATCGGGAATATTTGATTGAGATGCTACAAAAGCATTTCTCGTCTCTCCCCACAGAAACGTGGGTAGACCGGCTGATGGCCGCCGATATCCCCGCAGCCCCGGTTCAAACGGTCGGCGAAGCTCTTTCCCACGCGCAGACTGTTTCGCGTGGACTGATCGTCGAACTCGAGCATCCCACGCTAAAAACAGTGCGGAGCCTCGCTAATCCGATTCGCCTGCAGAACCAGCCAGCGGTCTATCGTCTACCACCCCCGCTGCTCGGCGAGCACAACCAGGAAATCTTGCGCGAACTCCAGCTATCCAGCTCGCAGATCGAACATGCGCTGCAAACCGCGTGCGCGACTCACAAATTGCAATAACCAAAGCCGTAATTCTTTCCACAGCGGTACGAATATCAGACTTGACTTGTACGCTACGTACTACTATACATACTTATGCCCAGCGATTCTCCCTCTTCAGAGTGTGCTCCTCTCGACATGCCGATTGTCGAATCTCCAGGTCGGAGGTTTACTGTGCCAGTCGATTGTTCGGCGGCCGCTCCGGCGGCCTATCGCAATTTCAATCTTTGCCCTCACTGCGCATCCCTTGGGCAACAGATGCTCCTGGGCCGTCTCTCGGAAGGACTGCCCATGATTTCGCGCTCCGATGGCCAGCACTTTCATCTTTTGCTTGCGGACCGCCCACTTCCCTACCCGCTCGAAAAATCCGCTGGCCCCACGAAGAAGGTCTCCGTCTGTTTCTGGTATAGCCACGTCCGACGTCCGAAATGTACTCTTTCCTGCATCGTGATTCTCTCTGGTACGCGCACGAATCATCCATCTCTATACCGCAAAATCGAGTCCGTCGCGGATCTTCTGACCGACGAGCTCCTCCGAGAGGGTAACCTCGCGGACGTCTATGAGTATTTCGAAGACGCCGCGATTGCATAGCAGCGGCTTTGCCAACAGGCACGTCTTTAGCTTTTGTAGGGCTCGCTTTCTGAAGCGGGCCGTTCGTTTTTCATTGCGTCTTGCCCACGGCTTCGCCGGCCACAGAAAAAAAACAAGGAACCTTGTTTTTCTTGGACTCTTCGAGAAAGCTTCGCTGGAATCAAGACGAAATTGGGCTTTTCCGTGGCTGGCGGGCCGTCACTTCCCGGCGTTCCGCAGCTGCACCGAGTACAACGAACTGCGCGCGGCGATGAACAGGGTCTTGTGATCGGGCCCGCCGAAGACGATTTGCGACGGCCGCTCCGGAACATTGATGGTTTCGATCAAGCTTGCTGCCCGATCAAAAACATAAATTTGGCCCGCAGCGATATACACATTTCCCTCGACATCTTCGGCGACGCTTTCTCCACCAACGTTCACGAATAGCTTTAAATCCGTCAAGGTTCCGTCTTGGTCCACAAAGCTTCGATAGGTCTTTTGCTCATCTTCATCCGACACGTAAAACTCCTGCCCAATCTTCGCAGGAGCCAGCCCAAACGCGCGAAGTACATCGTGCATCTTGGAGCCATAGTAGAGCGTGCCGGTAACGAAATCTTCGCCCGCGGGAAGGAACACGCTTTGGTCGGCGGACACGAACTGATACGGTTTTCTGCGCACCGCGGCTTCCGTGAAATCATTTTCGTTGCGCCAATAATCCACGGGCAAAATCGCGGTCATTTCCGGACGCGCCTTGCTCGGCTCCGGCTTCAGGAGCGTCAGTTCGGCAAAGTCCGTTCCGGGCTTGAACGTGTAGACCGTCCCGTTCCCTGCATAGCAGATCACCAGCAGGTTCCCCGATTGATCAAACGCCAGGTTCACCGGGTCGAGCGGATTGTCTCGCACAATCGAAAGTTGGCGCTTCGCCACCGACCAGCGGTAAATCGTCTGCCATTTCGCATCCACAAAATAGAAATCGCCGGCGCTGTCCACCGCTCCGCCGGAAATATTAAAGAACCCGCCCGCCAGTCGTTGTACTTTTGCTCCGGCAGCCAAAACCGCGGAGGCGGCACCAGGGCGAGTCTGGGGAGCGTTTCCCGAAAAGTTCAACCACGCAAATTCCCGCTGGCGCAATTCGAATTGATGATCCTCATCAAAAATCGCATTGTCGAACGACACTTTGCTGTCGCTATAGCAATGCAGGTTGCGAAACCGGATATCCTGCGAGTCCATGATGCGAATCGCATACGGAAATGGCTGATAACTGCTCACCACCCGATACATATGAAGATTCGCGAAAGCAACATGGTGGGAATTGCGAATGTCCAGTGGTAGCGCAAACCCTCCTTCGCCTCGTTCCTCCTCCGTTTGCAGCGCGTAAATCTGCCAATTCGACACATGGTTCAGCACCACTTCGTTTCGCACGTGATGCTCGCTGGACATTTCATACACTCGTCCGCTCGTCTCGGTATTGGACACGTACATTCCCGCTTGCGCGAACGTGCTCGGCGTCCAAATGTCCACAAACGTGCCTCCACCGCCGTCCGTGACCCACAGACTCGGATATTGCCCGTCCCAGCGGCGCAAGATATTGGCGTCCGCCGTGTGCGTGTTGTTGTAGATCTGCTCCCACATTTTTTGGTTCTGTTCGGGAGTCGCTCCTGGCGTGACCGTGCCATGCCCCCCGAGAAAGCGCACATCGTCGACCATGGAATCCGCCCCAGCCATCCACCGCAACGCCACCGCGCGCGCATTGATCCCGTTGGTGTACAAACCAATCCCGGTCACGATGTTGTGCCCGCCGCCGGGTGCCTCCACGAGCGCTTTCGGGCCGCCCACCCCTTGATACGCAGGTGTGCCGTCCGCAAGCAGAATGCGGGTAATGCTCGGATGCAATCCAATCAGCACCGTATCCGGGCGCAGTTGAATTGTGTCCGTCACTCGGTATTGCCCGATTGGGAAATAAATCGTCTTGTGGCCGGCAATCGCTTTCTGCAATGCAGCCGTGTCGTCGGCCACGCCATCGCCCACCGCGCCGAGACTGCGGATATTTACCCAACTCTTCATCGGAGGCAAATCGCGAATGTCCGATCTGGCCGGAGTTGGGAGCGCCTGCAATGGCGCGGCATCGAACACGTCCTGTATCTCGGGAACGGCGGCGATGTCCTGGTAATGCAGGCCATGTGAAAAAGTTCGCACCTCATATTTTTCCTCGGGTGCGCGCACTTGCTTTCCGCTCTCGCGCATCAACGCGAACACCGGAACCTTTTCGCAGAGCACATTTTCCATGTTGATTTCCGTGCGCCGGCTATTTTCAGCGCTGACGATCACCGCGGGGCCGCTGATGTTTTCCAGGCGACCATCTTTCACCCACAACTCATCGGAATAGCCCGCATCAATCGAAATCGCTGTGGGAACATTCTTGAATTGGGGTCGAATCAGCGTTAGGCCCGCTTCATGCTCGCGGATCGCCGCCTCGCTCTGGCCTTCAAACGTACCGTCAATGAGCGTGTACTGCCACCCTGGCGAAGGCTTGCGCGTCCAAATCCCGTATTTGCCCCCGAAGAAATGCAGGTCGATGGCCACGTTTCCGCCGTCGTGAATTCCCGCCAGCGCGGAACCCAATCGAAAATCCATGTGCTCCAGATAACAATGCTGGGCGTACCGCCCGCGAATTCCCACCGCGCCGGGATTGCCTTCGGCAATTTCGATATCGACGTTGTTCATCGCAGAATAAAAAGTGCCCGGGCTTGCATCGGGCGGAGCCGGCGTGGTCCCATCCGCATTTGGCTTGGGCCGCGCGCCCGCAAAGAAAATCATGTAGGAAGGCCCTTGCTGAAACCCGGGCGTGTTCGCTCCCAGCAGAATCACCGGCCGCGTCTTTCCATAACCAAACACGCGGATTCCGGGCCAGATGTAAATCGTGCGTGTAATCCGGTACCGGCCGGCGGGCAAGAAGACGATTCCCTGATTGGTGGTTTCCTGCACGCGGTCGATGGCCTGCTGCAACGCAGCTGTGTCATCGGCAATTCCGTCGCCGTGAACGGGAAACTGCTCGGGAGTGAGATATACGGCGCTCCGGTCGCCCGGCCGTTCTGTGAATTTAGAATCACCAAACGAGGGTCCACAGGTACACAGCAGAATCGCAAACACAAAGGCTAGGTTTTTCATGGCGCTCTTCAATGGGTACGGAGGAATACCTACATCGAACCAATTGGCATGTTACCAACTGTGGCGCGATAACAAACGCACATTGTGAACCCACACGGCAGTCTTACAAGACCGTCGCCTCCCGATGCGATTCCAGAAGTTGCATTATCATGGTTCATCGAAATAGGCTTTGCCCAAATGGATCAATCCCCATTGCGCGCGCCCGTTGAACACGGCAAAAAGCTCCGGTGGCTCCTGCTGGGAACCTTCGGCGGCATGTTGTTGTTGATGAGTGTCGCGGGCATCGACGCGCTGCGTTCCTTGCGCCGGCTGCACCAGGTCTCCCACGAAGTTGCCAAGCGCTATTCCGCGCACAATCAGGCGCTGCAAACGGTGCTTGTTTGTTTCCACGTCTACGACCAGGGCATGGAGCAATACTTGCTCGCCGACGTCTTCGTGGCCAGTGGGCCACAGCGAGTAATGATCGCCAGCCGCGGTTCCGAAGTGCTCACCGCCATTCATGACTATCCGCGCGATTCCGGTAATGAAGAGCAGTCGCTGGTGACGCAAATCGACCAGGCGGTGCAGGCGGAAGAATCAGCCTTCGACAACACCCAAGCCTGGAGTTCCGGCGAACGGAAGCGTCGTGCCTATCTTTTCGTGGAACAGAAAATCCTCCCCACGCGAACTCACGTAATGGCTCTGGCCAGCGCCATTTCGCGCCTCAATGACCAACGCTTGGCGGCAGAGAACGACGCGGTGGCCACCGAGTTTTTGGGCTTGCAGACCCGGCTCTCTCGCTTGGTGGTAACCACCCTTTTGGCGGGCTTGGTCCTCTCTCTGGCCGCGGGTTATTACATCCTGCGCTTGGAGCAAAACGGCCGCAGGCGCTTCCTGGCGCTGGAGCGGAGCCGCCAGGAACTCGAATCGCTCTCCCAGCGGTTGGTGGAAGTGCAGGAAGCGGAGCGCCTTTCGATCTCGCGCGAGCTGCATGACGAGGTTGGACAAACCTTGGGCGCGCTGTTGGTCGACCTGGGCCAGTTGTCGAATCTGGTTCCTGCAGGCGACACCCTAGTGAAGGATCAGATAGCCCGCATCAAAACCGCCGGGGAAAGCGCCGTAAGATCCATCCGCGATATGGCTCTGCTGTTGCGGCCCCCTATGCTGGATGATTTAGGATTGGTGCCTGCACTCGAATGGCAGGCGCGCGAAACTTCTCGCCGCAGCGACATGGAAGTAGACGTGCACGCCGACGAAATGCCCGCTAACCTCCCGGACCAGGTAAAAACCGGAATCTATCGCCTGGTTCAGGAAGCACTGCAAAATGCCGCGACGCATGCGCACGCGAAAACCGCAAAAGTTTCCGTCCAATACAATCCGCAAAGGGTCGAAGTGGAAATCTCCGATGATGGCATTGGTTTCCAGCCCGATCGCACCCGCGGTATGGGCATCCTGGGAATGGAAGAAAGGGTCCGCCAACTGGGAGGATCTTTCGATTTGCAGTCCGGTCCTGGCAAAGGCACCACCGTGCATGCGGTGTTGCCGCTGAGCACTGCTAAGGACGCCATCTGAGCCATGAGGAGAACCCGCATTCTTCTCGCTGACGATCATCAATTGATGCGCAGTGGTGTGCGTCTTATGCTCGAACGCGAACCCGACCTCACCGTCGTGGGCGAAGCGGCCGATGGACGCGAAGCCGTGGCCCTCGCAAAATCCCTTAAACCCGAAGTCGTGGTCATGGACATCGGCATGCCTAACCTGAACGGCATCGAAGCCGCTCTTCAAATGACCCAGGAGAGTCCCGAACTTGCCATCGTCATGGTTAGCATGCATTCCGATGAAAGCTATGTACTGCGCGCTTTGAAGGCCGGAGCACGTGGATATTTGCTGAAGGATTCCGCCGAGGCCGATTTGATCAAAGCGGTACACGCCGTTGCCGGCGGAAAATCGTTTTTCAGCCCTGCCGTGAGTAAACTTTTGCTCGACGATTATGTGCGCAAGTTGAAGCGATCCGGCACCGAAGATGCCTACGATTTACTGACCCCACGCGAGCGCGAGATTCTGCAGCTGATTGCGGAAGGCAAATCGAATAAAGATATCGCCAATCTTTTGAACCTAAGCGTCTACACGGTCGAAAGCCATCGTTCGAATTTGATGGAAAAACTCAACCTTCGTGGCCTTCCGGAATTGATTCTTTACGCCGTGCGTCGCGGCATCATCGCCTAGCCTGCTGCTTTCCCTCCGTGCGCCTCCTTTAAGCCGCCATTTTTCACTAACCTGGCATATCCCCAATCGCCGGTGCCGTTTCTCCCCAATCGACGGGAGAACCGCGGCCCTTTCTGGCCGCGTCTTACTGGCCATAAGGAATTTACCCGCAACCTCAGCGTGTTGGTGCCGTGAGGTGCGGACCTTTTTCAAGGATGGTCACATGACAGTCGAGAAATCCGTATTCTTCTCCAAGCCTGCCGTACTGATTGCGGGGCTGGTGTTAGGGGCCTCCACTCTTGCGATTGCGCACTCCACC
>DATKPS010000134.1:0-4407 GCA_035524015.1 Candidatus Sulfotelmatobacter sp. | reverse complement strand
GTTTCATTGACTTTTCGTTACACTACCCATAGCATTTTCTGTTCTACCTGCGGCGCTGTTCCGCTCTATCTGACGCCGCACACTACACCCCGCACCGGAGGAAGTAATGCCAATTAAGGTTGGAATCAACGGCTTCGGCCGAATCGGTCGTAATATTGTGCGCACCGCGCTGAATGACAAAGACATTCAGTTTGTGGCCGTGAACGACATCACGGACGCCAAGACTCTGGCGCATCTACTGAAGTACGACTCGGTCCTCGGGAACCTGCCCAACACCATTACCCACACGGATGATTCCATCAGCGTCGACGGGAAATCTTTCAAGGTATTCAAGACGAAGGACCCAGGGGAAATCGACTGGGCCAGTGTGGGCGCGGATATCGTGGTGGAGTCCACCGGTCTATTCACCAAGGGTGCGGACGCGCGCAAGCACATCCGTGGTCCGGTGAAGAAGGTGATCATTTCAGCGCCTGCAACGGATCCGGATGCCACGTTTGTGCTGGGCGTGAACGATAAAACGTACGACCCGAAGAAGCATCATGTGGTTTCGAACGCTTCGTGCACGACCAACTGCCTGGCGCCCGTGGCCAAGGTGCTCCAGGACACCTTCAAGATCGTGGCTGGCACAATGACCACGATCCACTCGTACACGAACGACCAGCGGCTGCTGGATCTGCCGCATAAGGACCTCCGCCGGGCGCGCGCGGCCGCATTAAACATGATTCCCAGCACTACCGGAGCAGCAAAGGCCCTAAAACTGGTGATTCCGGAATTGGATGGCAAACTGGACGGCTACTCGATGCGCGTGCCCACGCCGAATGTCAGCGTGGTGGACGTGACCGTGTTCGTCGAAAAGCCCGCGACCAAGGAATCCGTGAACGCCGCGTTGAAAGCCGCCGCGGAGGGTCCCCTCAAGGGCATCCTCGGGTATACCGAGGAGGAACTGGTGTCCTGCGACTTCAAGGGCAATGCCAACTCGTCGATCGTGGACGCCGGTTATACCAAGGTGGTTGGCGACAAGTGCGTGAAGGTATTGTCCTGGTACGACAACGAGTGGGGCTATTCCTGCCGCGTGCGGGACCTCATCAAGCTGCTGGCCTCCAAGTTCTGACAAGACATTGCCGAGTGACGAGTGGCTGGTGGCGAGTGCTCCTCCAGCCACTCGGATCATTCTCTCTCAGGTTCCAATAGCGGTTTGGCTCCTGATCTCTGATCACTGGTCTCTGGTCACCGATAAACGGATTACCGATTACTGATTACCGATTACTTTCAAGAACGGGACATAATCATGAACAAATTGACGATTCAAGATCTCAATCTGAAGGGCAAACGTGTCTTCATTCGCGTGGACTTCAACGTACCGCTGAAAGATGGCGTGGTCACCGACGACACGCGCATTCGCGAAACGCTGCCGACGCTGAAGGTGGCAATAGAGAAGGGCGGGCGCTTGGTCCTGGCCTCGCATCTCGGGCGGCCGAAAGGTGGACCGGACCCGAAGTATTCGCTGAAGCCGGTGGCGAAAAAGCTAGAAGAACTGCTCGGCAAGCCGGTGGCTTTCGCGGCCGACTGCGTCGGCGCCGAAGCGGAAGCGAAGAGCAAAGCGTTGAAGGATGGCGACGTGCTCGTGCTGGAAAATGTGCGCTTCCACCCCCAAGAAGAAAAGAACGACGAAGCGTTTTCGAAACAACTGGCCGCGCTGTGTGATGGCGTGTTTGTCTGCGACGCGTTCGGTTCGGCGCATCGCGCGCACGCGTCCGTGGTGGGGATCACGAAATTCGTGAAGCAAGCGGCGGCCGGTCTGCTGATGGAGAAAGAAATCGCGTACATCGGCAAAGCCGTGAGCAATCCCACGCGCCCGTTTGTCGCCATTCTGGGCGGAGCTAAGGTGAGCGACAAAATCGAAGTCGTCGAGAACCTCATGAAACTGGCCGACGCCATGCTCATCGGCGGAGGTATGGCTTACACGTTCCTCAAAGCGCAGGGGCTCGGTATAGGAAAGTCGCTGGTCGAGGAAGACAAACTCGATCTCGCCAAGAAAATTCTGGCCCAAGCAAAAGAAAAAAACTTTAAGCTGCTGCTTCCGGTGGACAACGTCATCGCTCCGGAATTCAAGGCCGATGCGCCAGCGAAGATTGTTGACTCCGCATCCGTGCCCGCCGATCAGATGGGCTTGGACATCGGGCCGAAAACCGTCGACGCCTATAAAGCGGAGATTGCCAAAGCCAAGACCATCGTCTGGAACGGGCCTATGGGCGTATTCGAAATGCCGGCGTTCGCCAAAGGCACCTTGGAAATCGCCAAGGCCGTAGCGGCCGCAACCAGCAAGGGCGCGACGTCCATCATCGGTGGTGGCGATTCTGTCGCTGCCGTGCATCAGTCCGGAGTGGCCAAACAGATTTCCCATATTTCGACTGGCGGCGGGGCGTCACTGGAATTTTTGGGTGGACGCAAGCTGCCGGGCGTGGAGGCCCTGACCAACAAATGAGCGAGAGCAAACGTCGCCGGGTAATCGCCGGCAATTGGAAGATGTACAAAAACCAGAAACAGACCCGGGCGTTTTTCCGGGCCTTCAAACCGCTGGTGGCGGAAATCACCGATTGCGACATGGTGATTGCCCCGCCCTTCACCAACATTTCCGCGGCCGTGAAAGCCGCGAAGGGCACGACCATCGGAATTTCTGCGCAGAACGTCTACTGGGAGAAGGAAGGCGCGTTCACCGGAGAAGTGTCTACGGGGATGCTGGTCGAGGCGGGATGCGGCTACTGCATCATTGGGCACTCCGAGCGGCGGCAATTATTCGGGGAAACCAACGAAACTGTGCTGAAGAAGACCAAAGCCGCTCTTGCGGCTGGACTTACGCCCATTGTGTGCATCGGGGAAATGCTTGCCGATCGCGAGGCCGGCAACACCGAAAAGGTCATTGAGGAGCAGTTCAAGGGCAGCGTGGGCGCGTTGACCCCGGAGGAATTCTCCCGTATCCTGATAGCTTACGAACCGGTCTGGGCGATTGGCACTGGCCGCACAGCTACACCGGAAATTGCGGCCGGGGTGCACAAGTTCGTTCGGCAGTGTGCAGCAGCGCAGTTTTCCCCAAGCCATGCTTCCGCGTTGCGGATTCTCTATGGCGGAAGCGTCAAGCCTGACAACATTCAGGGGTTGATGGCGCAGGAAGAACTGGACGGCGCGCTGGTCGGCGGAGCGAGTCTGGACCCGAAGTCGTTTGCCAGCCTGGTGAAGGACTGGCCTAGATAGACAATTCGCATTGAGGTGCAGGAAATGCCGGCTTGGATGAAATGGACGTTCGCGCTGCTTGTGGGCTTCGCGGTTATTGCTGTGGGTTTTCGGTGGGCTCCCTGGTTGCTCACGACGTTTTTCATCATGAACTGCCTGGTGCTGATCATCGTGGTGCTGCTGCAAAGCGGTAAGGCCGCAGACCTCGCCGGCGCTTTTGGCGGGGCAGGCAGCCAGACAGCCTTTGGCCCACGGGGAGCTGCAAGCGTTCTTTCGCAGGCGACCACCTGGTGCGCGGTGATGTTCATGGTGTGCTCGCTGGCGCTGGTGGTTCGTGTGGACCGCAGCGTGGAAACGGGCGGCTCGATTCTGGAGAAGTACTCGAAGCCCGCGCCGACTGCGCCCGCACCCAACAAGAGCGTTCCCCTGAACGTGCCGGCGCAGACCCCGATGCAGCAGCCGGCTGCGCCGCAATCGTCAACGCCGCAACAGCCGGCTCCGGCCGCGCCGAAAAAGTAGCAGCGGCTTTACGCCGCTGGGCAGCTTCGGCTAGCAGGACAGGCTTTGAGAGTTGGTCAACCTCCCAACCAACCCCAAGAGCACAGGCAGGAGTGCCTGTGCCACGTGTCACCCCAATTCACCGCCTGGGATTATCTCGGAGCCCCTCGCAGCTCGGGGTGAACTGGAGTTCCGACCCCCGTTGCTAAGCACGTCTTTCCGCGAGCTTTCGGGATGCCTTGCTGTGGTGCAGCAGTGCGGCTACAATAAACTACGTTTTCCTCAGTGCGGTCGTGGCGGAACTGGCAGACGCACCAGCTTGAGGGGCTGGCGGTAGCAATACCGTGGTGGTTCGAATCCACTCGACCGCACCATCTCTTATTTGCAATACCGCCGGAATCGATATTTTCCCTAACACAACAGCATATGAGCCGGGCATCCCTGGGGCGCGCGCCGCTTTTCCGCTCTCCTAGCCGCATTAGAGTTTGATTGTTGATCGCGGCGTCGCATTGCGTGGAATGCCGACAGCGGAAGAAGGCCGCTTTAGTACTACTACAGCGAATACCTGGTAGTGCGTTGGGGAAACGTATAGTACGGTAGCGCACAGAGGCGTGGGCTCACGGAGGTTTCATGCGTGTCCTGATTGCAGACGACCAAGATTTTATTCGTCGCGGCGTG
>DATKPS010000133.1:0-6618 GCA_035524015.1 Candidatus Sulfotelmatobacter sp. | reverse complement strand
GGCGATGGTGATGCCTTCGTTGCTGCGATTGAGGTCGCGGTCATGGCGGAGTTCCGGACAGCGTTCGAGGGCATAACGGGCATCGTCTTCGAAGACGCTCCATTTTTCGCCAAAAATAACACGGGTGACGAGCCCTTCCTTCTTGCGGCGGAGGAGCGAGATGCGCAAGGCGCCGCGAAGGGCACCGCCTTTCCCGGTGGACCCATAGCCATGGATAATTTTGACGGCAAGCACGCCGGCAGCTTTGGCGCTACGGAGTTCGGCGAGGAGAAGGCGCCGAGCCTCATCGACGGTGGGCAGGTTGGCTTCGATATTGAGAGTTTTGAAAGCGGGCATAGGGAAGGTGGGAAAATATTGCCTGAAGAGTGGGTGGAAGACAAACCGCATGAGTGGAAAGGCGCAGGAGAAGAGAGGAATCGCGCACTGCCAGAAGAAGTTGAAAAGAGTCCCGTTGAAGATAAGCCAGTTAACAGGAACCAAAACGGGGGCGGCCATGCAGATAGAACTAGTGGACTGGTTTGGCGTGGGGCCTACCTCGTCATCCCGCCAGGTCCGATCAAGTTCTCGTCGGGCCCCACGCTTGCCTGTGTCATGTCTTGCCGATCTCAATTCCCTGCTTGCTCCTAAGAAATAGCGACCGGCGGTTCGAGTTGGCGCTAATGTGTCCCTGACGGCGCGCGGCCGTGGAATACCCTAGGGTGGGTAAGGTCGATTACAGCAAAGTTGGATGTTTGGTATGGTATTGCGGAGCGCGCAAGGTCGCGGTGTGCCGAGAGGGGAGCCGCAATGAGAATCTTTCTGGCAGTGGATGGCACCAACTCGTCGGACGTGGTAATTCAGGAAGCGGCGCGGAGGTGCTGGCCGGCAGGATCGCAGTTCGCCATTGTCCAGGCCGTGGACCCTTATTTTTTCACCAACGCACCCACGCCCATGGAAGAGGCCAAAGAAGCAGCGACAAAAGCGCTGGAACAATTCGCGCAACCGCTGGTGGAGGCGGGATGGCCCGTAGAGTCGCAAGTAATTTTGGCGAATCCGCGGCACGGGCTGACACAGTCCGCGAAGGAATGGCGAGCGGATCTGCTGATGATCGGCTCCCACGGGCGAGGAACGGTGAGCCGGTTATTGTTGGGCAGCACGGCGCAGACGGTGCTGCGTCACGCGGAATGTTCGGTGGAAATTGTGCGGCGTCGCGAGGCGGGAGGTGAGGAAGGAATGCGCGTGCTGGTAGCGACGGATGGCTCGCAATACGGCGAAGCCGCAGTGCGCGCGGTGGCGACGCGGCCCTGGGCAAAGGGCAGTACGTTTAAAGTGCTGTCGAGCCCGGAATATCCGGTGCTGGTAGGCGAATATCCTTATTACGCGCCGGAACAGGTGGCGGAATTGTCGAAGCAAAGTGTGGAAAATGCCAAAAAGGCGGTGCACACGGGTACGGAAAGTTTGAAACAAGCAGGACTCACCGTGAGCGGAGAAGTGATCGAGCCGTTGGACACGCCGGCGCACTCGATTCTGGCAGCCGCAGAGGATAGCAAGACGGATTTAATTGTGATGGGATCGCACGGACGGCGCGGGTTTGACCGGCTGATTCTGGGAAGCGTGTCGGAGAGCGTGGCGCTGCACGCGACTTGCTCGGTGGAATTGGTGCGGATCGCGATGGTGAGTTCGTAACACGCCGCCAACGAGGGCGAAAGTGATTGGCCTAGGGAGAGGCAAGGAACTCCCTCTTTCGGTGACTTGCGCGGGAGCGGACGCCCGCATTCGTGAAAAACGGAGTTCTTCTGCAAACTTTTAGGCCCGAAAATTCTGCTGGCGGGAGCAGGGCTCCCGCTGATCAACGGGCGTGGGGATTGGATTGTGCACCGGCGGCATCGGGGCTGCCGCACTCCGAAGAGCTACAGGGCGGTGTGCGCCATGTGCGCGGCCGCCGCTCGCGGCGGGAAAGTACAATCGACGATCTGATCCATGGCGTAGATTGATTCCTTTTCACAGGAACGGCAACGAACAACGAACACGCGCGAGATGAGTTGGAAGTCACCCTGGTCAGCGGGTGGTTCGCCATGCATCTGGATGTCTTTACGTAAAACGATTTGGGGGACACGCACGGGCTTACTGCAGTGACGGCAAATAACCCCGCGGAAATGTTGCGACGACAAATCGACAGGCATGGAGACTGCTCCTTAGACGGTTTGAGCGAGCCCTAGGAAAGTGGAGGATACGAAAAGGCCGCGGTACTTGTCCACGGCCAAGATAGCAAAAGACTGAGGAAAAAGAAAGTGACGGGGATCACCGGCCCACGGTCTATTACCCATGCATTTTCAACGGGATACAAAGAACTGTAGCCGTCGAATCCATCAAAAATTTGCGCGGGTTGTGGAAGAAAAATCGTTATTTTAACGTGGTTGTAACATGAAACCGGAAGGTTTGCAGACAAGTGATTCTTCCATAACGCCGGCGGCGGATGATGGATTGGAACTCGATCTCTGCGAAATGGACGGCAATTATTGTGCGAACGGACCGGAGTCGTGCTGCAGAGTGGATGTGGTAGACTAAAAATAGTTGGCGGTGGGGCCGTGGCGCAGTTGGGAGCGCGCCTCGATGGCATCGAGGAGGTCGTGGGTTCGAATCCCATCGGCTCCACCAATTGAAGAAACCACAGAAGTTATCCCAGAAAATCGCTGACTGTTACCACGCACTGTTGCCACATCTGCATTTTCCTCTTGCATTCAAACATGAATCTTTCACGCTCTCGGAGGAAAACAGGCATGGCGAACCACACTCTCATCGCACGCATCAACGCCGGCAACGGAAAATTTCCCTTCGTGAATGTGCAATTCTCCAAGAACCATCGCCCCATTCCCATTGACGGAGCAACATACTACCTGCGTCCGACGAGCCGAGGGAAACGCACGCCCATCAGAATTGGCAAGGATGTCACAGCCGCCCACGCCGCATTGGTCAACATGGACTATGGTCGGCCGCTCGAACGGCCCGCTGTCACAGAGGTCCATCCGAACTCGGTAACGCCGAACGACGCACCTCGAAAGACCCTAGAAGAGTCTGCGCGTGAATACATCGAACGAAGCAAGCAAAAATCACGAAAGACGTACCTCGGTTATCGCACCGCAGTTAATCTGTTTCTTGCAAACTGCAAGAAGACTTATTTTGACGAAATTTGCCGCGACGACCTGCTGGACTTCCTTCATGACTTGCGCACGCGGCCCTCTTCGGAAACAGGCACGACGATCGTAGAGTCGACGGTCTTCAATTATTTTCTGAAGGTGATTGTTTTCCTTAACGACCGTGGTATCGCCAAGTACGTGGCCAAGGAAGATTGGGTGCAAAAGAAGGATTGGCCCGTCAACGTCGACAAGCGGAACAAAAACAAAAAGTATGCAACGTACACGGAGCACGAGGTCGCGGCCATGCTGCGCGTGGCCGACAGCAGCGAGGAAGCGTTGGTCCGTTTTCTGGTTGGAACAGGTTTTCGCATTGGCGAAGCTGCAGTCGCACAGTGGATGGACATCGATTGGCACTTCAAGGCGATCTCGGTCCGCTTTAAACCTGCATTCAACTTCAAACCGAAAGACTACGAAGAGCGCACCGTTTCTCTCAGCGATACCGCGCTGGAATACCTAACGAAGTTTCGTGAGAATAAAGCTGACGACGCTCTGCTTTTCCCGTCGCCCATGACCGGAACCTTGGATAGGCACCTGGACCGGGTTATCAATGGTCTCATCGACAAGGCGAACGAAGCGGGCTTCGCCGTTAAGAAGCCAAAGAAGCCTTGCCACGCGTTTCGAGTGCTCTACGCCACCCGACGCCACCAATACGGCGTCGATATTGAAACGCTCCGACAAGACTTGGGTCACTCGGACATCACGACGACACAGGTCTATTTGCGCTCGGCGAACGCCGCATCCGACAGGCACCGCTCGCGAATCAACGATGCGGACAAATTCTGCACAGCCATCAGGCGAGAAGGCAGAGTCTGTCGCGCGGCGGTGAAGCTAAGTAATCCGCGCATAGGCTCTCGGGCTCGTCCCATGCCTTAGCCAAACCAGTTGTCGAATGCTCTCGCGTTTTTGTGATTCAACGAGACGTGAATGACCGCCAGACAATCATTTGGTTTGACGCTTCCCTGATTGGGCAGAAGAAGAAGCCGGTCCGTGGCAACTCGAACTTCCGTGATGAGCCGGTCATCTTCCAGCAAACAAAAGAATGGCGTCTCACCCATTTGCGGTCCCACTCTGCCTGTTTCGTCTGGATTTTGGGGCATTCGCAGGGAGTCGAACAAAGTCTTGATTTGGCCATCTATGTCCCCACGCTGGAGAATGTGCTTTTGGCTAAGTTCGGGCCTCAACAGGAGAACATCCAAGCTGCATCGCAGTCCCATTTCGTCAGTGACCAAAGGAACGAACTCGAAGCCTGCCCTCCTCCACCTCTCTCCTGTGGCTTTGATCCCAAATTCAAATCGTTCTTGATCAGTTATGGGATTCGGTCGCTGGTTCACAGCACGTGGATCTTCATCGCACCGACGTTTGGCCAGTTCCCTGAGATTTTCTTCAGCACTCCACAGAAGGCGGAGTTGCGGGTGAAAACCGCGCCGAATCGCGTGCTTTTCCGAAGGTCGGCATTGGTTACCGGAAGGCAGCAGTTCCCCTTCGTAGAGTAGTCGAAATTGCATGCCGTTGTGTCCTCAATTCGGAAGCGAAGTCGAACCACTGTCACTTGCGTACTTCGCGTTGAGCTAGGAAGAGTTCTATCGCGGAGAGCCGAAACCTGAGCCGGTTTCCGACTCGGATATAGTTTAAGAGTCTCCGGGTGACCCAGCGACGTATCGTTTTTGGCCTGAACCCGGTCAGCCTGGCTACCTCAACCGTACTCAGAAGTATGTTTGGATCGTGCCTGTCTAGCACGGTTTGCTTTACGGCTTCTGGACTCTCATCTTCGCTCGTTAATTTCTGTGTCCTCACCACTTTCCTGAATTCATCCGTGGGCGGACTCATCAGGATGGTTCGGACATTCTCTGCTTCGCGAGGAAGTTGATTGTACCGGGCCGTTTTGTCAGCTTGTTGAAGGAGGATGTAGTCCGATAGTTCGTGGCCGGTTTGTTGGGCATATGCTCGATCTATTGCCGATCGTGGACACCCGGCCACGTTGGGCACCCATTTCTCGAAGGCTTCTACCAGTCCTTTCCCTGCCAATCCTTGTTCGCGCAATACTCCGAGCAATATTTTCGCTTCCCACAGAGGGGATTCACTCCATTTCCCCCGAGCACGGATTCGCTCGGATCCTCCTGCGTGGTCTGATACACCCCTTGCCAAATGCCCCAGTCCCTTCCCCGAAAGTGAAGGGGCGACAGTGCGCGGCAATCTCACTGTTCTCAGCCTCGCAGATGGAATGATCTGCTCAGGGGCCTGGCGGATTTCGTTCAAATCGATGGACGAATCTACTGCCCGCCGCAAGCCATGTACTCTTAGAGAGTCTGGGTTCTTGCGCACGCCGAGTTGGGTGCTACGTTGTTTCATTTGTTCCTACTGTGGAATTCCCCCTGCCGCTTTCAGCTTGACAGCAAGCACACAAGAGCATACTGTGTTTGCAAACAAATGTCAACGCGTATTACCTCCAAAGACCGCTCCCCGAAATGGAGGCAATCCCTTGCCGGAAAAGCCTGACAAGCCTCTTCAAGGGCAAACCCTTTCGCTCAGAATCAGCGATGCTCTGCATAAACGACTGGAACGGGCCAAACAACTGCTGTCCTCAAAAACCGGCGAAAACGTGACAACTTCCGAGGTCGCTAAACAGTTACTCGAATCGGCTCGCGAGGATCGCTTCGAAGTCGCCGATTTGATGGTCAACGCCACAGACGCACTTCTGCAGATACGAAAGAAGGGCGAGGCTAAGCACATCCTGTCGAGAGCCGAATGGATTCTGCTCACCCACTTTGGTCAGCGGGGGCTCGAAACCTACTCAGAACGGACCCCGAATCCCGTGTCCAGCGAGTCCCTCATCGCGGTGCTTGACGCATTCCTTGCGGTTTATGACCTGCGAACCGAACGCACTTCCCCACGTGATACATACTACCTCGGCAATCTGCCTTCCGAGTGCCGTCCCGCGAAAGGGAAAGGGGTGGGGGATTCAGAGCACCCAATAGCCGATGTAGTCCGCAAAACTGTCATTGAAACACGCAACCGCGTCACCGATTCTGGAGTTGTTTGGGATGCCTACCTTGCGGCTCGGAATCTGCATGTGCTGCTGGAGGACGAGAAGCTGCCTTCAATGGACGCTGTGACGCGGGCACTCCGACCTTACTGGCCCGCGCTCTGGCGGCTTGCCGCGCGCGGCCACTACTGCCAAACGCAAACGCCTCTCCGAGCACAGTCGATGGGCCAGGAGCCGTTCTATCAGCCGCCAATCCCATCCATCAAGGAAGCAGACTTCACACTCTCCTTCAGCCGTGGCGAGGGGGGCGACCTCTATCTGCTGCTGAGCTTTCCCGGCGCACGCGGCGCAACCTATCCGCTTATCGGTTACCCCAAGATCACGGAGTTCCGCGCCATGCTCGCAGCCCTTACCCCAGACAGCGCAAAACACCGCTGGGAAGGCGACAATTTTCTTGGC
>DATKPS010000132.1:0-37720 GCA_035524015.1 Candidatus Sulfotelmatobacter sp. | reverse complement strand
CCTCAAGAATAGGACACTCCATGAAATTAGCCGACATCCCGCCAGGGAGCGATATCGCGTATCGCTCTGCCGCAAAGATAGTTGCTGAACAGGTTGAATTTGAGCTTGAGACCTGTCGTCGCCTTTTGGGCACCGAACCTGAAAAGGTGCTGGAACTCCTCGCAAATACGCCGGAGTGGAGTGTCTTCCTCGACGACGAGGATCTGTAGGTTTCCCCCGCAATTCCCATCCCTCGTTTCGCTTCCAGCACTTCCTCGGAGGAGACTAAGCATGAATTGCGTTATCTGTGGTCAGCCCATTGAGGAGGGCCGTAGGCCAGGCACGCCTCCAAGCGAGGCGAAGTATTGCTCGAAATGCAGAGCAGACCGCCGGCGGCGCGCCAAGCTGAAGTACACGTGGCGGCCAGAATTCGATGCCTTTCTAAAAGCGCAGTACTTCGGCGGGCTCAATCGTCGCTTTCAAGTGCTCAATCGGATGATCCGCATGACGGGCCTGCCGCGATGGTACATAAAACGGCAAGCGTCGAGACTCGGCCTGACCATGAAGATGGATCGGAAGCCGTGGACAGCGGCTGAACTCAAGGTCTTGGAGAAGCTGGTGGGTCGTGTGTCGTCTGCCACGATGGCGAAACGGCTGCATCGTCCTGAGAGTTCGGTCGTGAACAAATTGAAACGCCTCGGAAACTCCCGCCGCGTGAGAGATGGCTATACAATGCGGGACCTCGAGCAATGCCTGGGCGAAGACCACCACAAAATCTCAGCCTGGATTGTGAACGGCTGGCTTTGCGATCGGCTTCAAGGCACACACCGCCATGATGGCAATGGGCGGGACATTCATCGCATCCAGGAAAAGGATATCTTGCGATTCCTCAAGAACCATCCTCAGGAAATCAACCTCGGAAAAGTAGACCAAGTGTGGTTCTTGGATTTAGTTTTGCTGCGAGGCCGGGAAGTGCCCGAGGCGAAGACATCACGAGCTCAAACCTCTGGTGAGAACTCTGTCGCAGCGTAGCCACAGTTCTTCCGTCACGGATTCGTGGCCCAGATCCTGGAGACAGTGCAGCGACCGGTAGTTTCCAGATTCCCGTCAGCCGTCCAAAATCGGCAGACACAACTGCGTCTCCCGGTACCAGCCTTTGGCTAGAGGCTCTACCTCCGAAAAACCATTCCAAGCGAGAAACACAACATCCAGGGGCTTCAAGCCCGTTGTCGTGCTCTGGCAATGACCTCTTCAGGGTCGGCATTCGGAAACAGCAGTTTTACGATATTTCGGAAGATATCGCCCCATTCAGATTGCAACCATGGATTCTGCGCTGGCTGACCCAATTGAACCATCGACAGTGAGGCCACCAAATCCGGCGACAACCGGCGCCATTGGTCGAAGATCTCCGAAAGAGCCATCGATGTGAAGTAACCGGTCGCCCTTTCCAAAGTCGCGATGTCCACACAGTAGAGAGGCGGAATATCGATGCTCGGATACCGGGAACGGTCCAGGTTCTCGCTCAAGTGCGTATTCAAGAGGGCGGACATCCCTATGGTCCCTCCAATGGAGTCAAGCGTCGCGACGCACAGATGGACAGTCTTGATATTTTTCCAGTCAATGTCCGGAACAATCGCTTGCGGGTTTGAGCCCTTGAAGAGCAGTTCGACAGCCGCAGCTAACTGCTGAACGCCCTTCTTGATTCCCCTATCCTTGTTGCGAACAAGCTTCTTTTCGATTTCCTCAAGAAGCTGCGCAGCGTCGCCGCTGTACTTCTTATCAGCACGGAACATGCTGGACTTGTACTCAATCAGAACAACGGAATCTACAGTCGCGATCAGACCGTCACAGATCTGGAGCTTTGGATCGTCAGCGGGTCGCGGATCGGGCAAGAACTTAGCTCTAGTACCGGAACAAGCTCGACTCAGCAGCTCGTTTACATATCTCTCAAAAACGGCACCCCAAAACCTTCGAAGTTTGTCACCGTGGGTGGAATTCGCAATCCAGTACGGGCCGGTTTGCGCCTTCTCCAAAAAAAACAGATTGTCGATCATGAGGTGTCCCCCGCCTTCCTGGAGCACAGTTCGGGAACCGATGTCTCGCACCATCGGGTGCTTTCGGAACACGGTCGCGTCGTTCGGCCCGCAATCCGTCTTCCGCACCTCTTCTGCTATGTCATCCAACGACGCTGAAAAGAATCTCAGGAACGAGTCAACCTTTTCAGGGGAAACCGCGGTTTGACCGAAATCTGCTTGCCGGAGCGGAAGTAGGTGGGGTTCACGAACAACTTGGTCCGAGAATTTAGGGCCGAAACGTGCATGAACAGCGAAGACGAGCGCTTCGAACTCCAAAAGTGACATCCCTGTTGTCTTCTCAAATTCTCCCGCGACGTCCACATAGTCTGGATCAGAACTCAACTCCTGCGCGTATCGGGCAATCATCAGGTGCCCGCGCGTAAACATTGAGCCAATATCCGGTGACGCGCCTTCGTTCACCGCCAGCATTTCCGTGACGATCTTCATGTACTCTTCCTTGCCATGTCGATCCCCAGTAGGTCCTGGCAGAAGGCCATAGTCGAACAAATCATTTGCTTTGAGAAATAGGAGACCGAGGTTTTTACGGTTCAGTCGCGCGTCCAGCCCGTCTTGGCAGTGCTGAGCCGCGAGCTTGGCGATCAGTACAATCTGACGTCGATGAAATAGTAGTCTCACCGGAGACGTACTCTGGGAGCCAGCGAGTAGGCGACTGCTCGTAGTTTCATCAAACAGCTCGATCAGATACCGTTGGTAATTGGAAGCGTTGCGAAGCGCGGGCCTGGCCCAGAGCTGAACCCGGCTGACGATCTCTGCACAGATCCACAGGAGAGAGTTGCGCTGAAACTTGCAGATGTCTGCAATGAGCTCATCCAACGACGTCTTCCGGCCAAAGAGTTCTTCGAACGTCTCGTAAACACCGAGTTCCGTATGTGCGCTCAACTCCGATCTCCGTCTGCAAGTATTTTGAAGGTTGTCCATCATTCTGCACAATCTCACTGATAGGCGCCAATTTGCATACTAGGCCGCTTCAGGCGGCAAGGTTGCCCAGAAGAGCGCCGCTTAGCGCATTGGATCAGCGATGAGAAATCCCCTTATGTCCGATTAACTCCCGGATCCTCGCCAACCCAGAAGTTACCTCCAAGTCTTCGTCGAGTCCGATCTTTCGAATTCATGTCCGAAGAGGGATGAACAATGATAACTACACCTTCAGCAACCTCATTCGATCCAGCATTTCGCGCGGTTTCATCTGTTCAGGATATTCCTGTAGATCGAATCCGCGAATCCAACAGCAACCCGCGTCGAAACTTCGATGAAAGGAAACTGAGGGAGTTGGCCACAAACATCAAACTGCATGGTGTCTTGCAAGCGATCCTCGTCCGGCCAACTCCGGACGGCGCAGACGGGATATACGAGTTGGTTGCTGGCGCCCGCCGTTTTCGTGCCTCGAAACTGGCTGGCAAGCAAACGATCCCAGCCACGGTGAGGGACCTGACCGATGCTGAGTGTCGTGAGATTCAACTCATCGAGAATCTCCAGCGCGCCGATGTTCACGAACTGGACGAGGGCATCGGTTTTCGGTCGTTGATGGAAATGAAGCCCGATTTCTACACCGTCGAAGCCATCGCCGTACAGGTGGCCAAGAGTCCGGCTTATGTTAAGGGCCGCATTTCGCTCACCGATCTGATTCCGGCCGCACAAACTGCGTTCTACGAGGACAAGCTCACCGTGGCACATGCCCTGGAACTCGCACGACTCCAGCCTGTGGATCAGGACCATGCCCTGATCGAATGTTTTCCTGGCCACCGCAGCACCGCCTCCATCCTCAAGGATCGCAAAGCAGAAGCGATGACAGTCCGACAGCTTCGCGATTGGATCGAACGCGAGATTCACCTCGATTTGAAAAACGCGCCCTTCGACGTTAACGATGCCAATTTGTTGCCCGCGGCCGGACCTTGCTCAATCTGTCCCAAGCGGACTGGCAATAATCCGCTGCTGTTCCCGGAGGTAAGGAATAAGTCCGTGTGCACTGATCCAGCGTGCTACCGGACCAAAATCCAGGCGCTTGTTCAGGCGCGCCTTGAACCCTTGGTGAAAGAGGGGCAAAAGCCAGTTCAGATCTCGTCGGCTCCATACTGGCAGGTTCGTTCCAAGTCTTCCAACACGCTGTACGAAGGCCAGTATCGCCGTGCGGAACGCGAGAGAGAGTGCCCGCATACACAGGCTGCAGTCATCGTGGATGGCCGCCAAGCAGGAACAATTCTGCACGTCTGTGCAGATGAGGAATGCAAAACACACCGGCAGTTCTCTCATTACGAAATCTCGCCACAAGAGCGTGCACAGCGGCGAAAACTCGCGCTTGCAATTCGAGTTCAGAAGGAATCGCGTTCGCGGATTCTGCAGGCCGTTCGGCAAAAGCTTCCTGGCGAATTGGTGCGCGCGGATTTCGAGATGGTCGCACTCGACTATTTCCGGCGCCTGGGGCACGACAACCATCATCGGCTGTTCCAGGTCTACGGCTGGGAAGAGAAAAAGGCGAAGACATCGTGGGGCGGAACTTCAGTGGATCATGAGAAGCTGGCCGAAGCGCAAATCCGGGAAATGACTACCGCTGACATCAACCGCTTCCTCGTGACGTGCGCACTCGTGCCCGATTTGTACTGTCCTGGCTATAGTTCTGCAGAGGCTCTCTCCAAAGAGGCCAACCTCATGCGGACGGCTGTTCGCTACAGGGTGAACGCCTCGCAAATCGGCACGAGCGTGCTGACAGAGCTGTCCAAGAAGCGGAAGAATGGCAAAACCACGAAGCGACAAGCTGCGAAGGCATGATGACAGTCGCGATTAAGCAGCTCCTCTGAATTTCCCTCACTAGGCGCCGGTCCTTGGATTGGTGGGGGCTTTGTGGTATTCTTACTGGTAAGATTGGAGGACTGATGGCCGCTTACGCCACTACAAAGCTTTCGTCCAGAGGACAGGTCGTTATTCCCGAAGAGATTCGCAACAACCTCGGTCTGAACGAGGGCGACCAGTTCCTCGTCATCGGCGAGGGCGACGCGGTAATCCTCAAGACCATTACTCCCCCTAAACTAGGGGAGTTCCAGGAGCTTCTAAGTCAGGCTCGTACCGAGGCGAAGAGGGCCGGCATCAAGAAGGCAGATTTGAAATTTGCGATTGGCAAGGTCAGGCGCCGCGCGAAGTGAAGATCAAGGCGATCCTCGACACCAACGTCTTCATCTCGGGTGTCTTTTGGAAGGGGCCGCCGTTTGAGATTCTGAAAGCCTGGCAAGAACAACGGTTTCGCCTAGCGATCTCGCCACCCATTCTGGATGAATACCGTCGCGTCTCGGACGAAATGATGAAAAAGCGTCCCCTCCCAGTGCTCACCTCGATCCTTAGAATCATCGAGCTTCACTCCGAGATGGTCGAGCCGGTTTCATTCGCTAAACCTGTTTGTAGCGACCCTGATGACGACAAGTTTCTAGAGGCTGCGCTTGCGGCTCATGCTGACTACGTTGTCAGCGGCGACGCGGCCCTTCTGAAACTCAAGCATCATCGCGAGATTGAGATCGTCAGGCCAGCACGGTTTCTGAAACTGTTATCCTGAGGCTCCGACAGAATGGCATGTAGAAAAATGCCTCAGCGGAGCTGTCAATTAAGCCCACGATCTGTAAGGATCAACGAAGCAATTCAAATAGGCCCGTGCGGACGCGCGGATCAGCGCGCGCGATTACTGTGCACGTGTTTTGCAGAAGAAATGTGGTCCTAATCTGGTCCCATCTAGAAAGCCGCCGTGGTAGCTAAGCGACGCCAGACTAAGGGCTTAGGGTTTCAGCTGCCTAGTTAACAGCCGAATGCTCTACCATTGAGCTACCGGGGAACAGAGGAGCGGACTACTTTTAATTTACAACAAACGGCGAATTTGCGCCAATCGCGCTCGAAAGGGGACGAGCCCCGGAAATCGGGCAATGTATTCTGCGAACCTTGGCGCTCTTGCCCATCAGCTTGATCGTGCCTACGCCAAGCGGGGCGACACTGCTGAGGCGAAAGTGGGCTATCAGGGCTTCGTTACGTTCTGAGAAGAGGCCGACCTCAACAGCTCCGTTCGGAGGCAAGCGAAAGGCTGAGCAGGCGGGGCCTAAAGAATTTCGTCGCGACCCCCGTGCGCTGGATCGGCCTGATGGAATGTCGCCGCTCAATCCACCGCGCAGCATGGTTTGCCCTTCATCGCTTCCCATCCCTCGCGCAGAATCAAGGGCAAGAGAGCCAACGCAGCTAGCGGGTCTGCCCATCGCACACCCCAGATCGCATTGATGGAAAGGCCTAACAACGCAATCAAAGCCAGATAGCCGCAGACCGCAGATTCGGCAGAATCGGCTCTTAACGCGGCGCTGCCCGTAGCCGCCGAGAGCCGCCGCTTTTGCCTTGCGAGCCAAGGCATGACCACCGCAGCGACAATCAGGAGGGCTATCCCAATCGGGCTTGAGCGAGCCTCGATGTGACCCAAGAGGCTCAGGACTGACGAAAGGATCACGAATGCCGCGAGAACAAAGAGCAAACCGCCCGCGATTCGGGCCGCTCGTGCCTCGGCGTGGACTTCGTCAACGGGACGATAGAAACGGCGAAGGACAACACAGGCAGAAAGAAGTTCGACCGCGCTGTCGCCCCCGAAACCCAGAAGTGCGGGACTGCTGGCTTGCCACGCGGCGCCCAACGAGACTGTGGCTTCCACGGTCATCCAGATGAGAGTGAGTAGCTGGATCTGAAGCACACGGCGTGAAATCTGGGGCGAGAGTGTTTTCGGCGAAGCGGACATGGGAGCATTATGACATTTGAGTAGCCTGTAGCCGGCGAGAACGTACTTGCCTAACATTCCTCTCGCGGAAACCGTTCTAGCCATGCACTTACTTTGGTGCGTGTGGGTGCTGCTTGGCTGGACGGTGACCCGATGCCGCCCCCTTCTGCGGACGCTGCACATCGCGTCGCTCATCTACGCCATGGTCGTCGAGTCCGTTGCTTGGCTGCAGTGCCCACTTACTGTGGCCGAAACGTGGCTAGAAACTCGAGCAGGCGTTGAACCCGCACACGGGCCTTTTCTTGTGCGTGTTCTCGATGCGGTTGTGTATCCCGACCTGCCGCAGTGGCTGGTGGTGGGTGGAGCGGTTGTGGTGTGCACGGGAATACTGTGCGTGTATCTGCGGCGCTGGCTTCATCGGACGGCCGAAGGTCAGTGGTGACGGAAGAAATATCTGCGTCCCACGGGCGATGTGGTTTGGCTAGAAGTGGAAGATGACGGCGGCGTGGGTGTAAGAGGTGCTGGCGGAAGCGGGGAATTGCACGCGGGCGATGGCGTTGGAGTTGGATGGGGTGAGGAGCGAGGCGCCGTCGATGGAGCGGATTTGTAGGGCATTCCAGAGTGCCAAGTCGTAAGTGGCGCCAGGCTTGCCGGATAAGTCGACGGTGAGTGCGTCGCGCTGGGGGGACCAGGTTTCCGACAAGATGCGCAGGGCGCTGCTGTCTTCGCCAAGAACGGGCAAATTGGAATTGTAGGAAACGGCGAAATCGTTTTTCAGGCGAATGCGGATGGTATTGGTTCTGGCGTGAAGTGGAACATGCACGAGGATGTGCTGATCGATGTCGTTGGGCTGGACGTGAAATTCGGCAGGATGACCGTTAAGCTCGACGGCGAGGACCTTGGCACGCAGGCTGACGGCGGGCTCGAAATTCAGAATTGTGCCGGAGCCGCCGCTTGGTGTTACGTCAAGAGTGATGTCCGTGGTGGTTTTCTGGAAGCGGAGATCGAGGGACGCGGGGCCGACGGCGACGTTGTGGATGGCGAAGGTGGTCCAGTTGGCAGGAACGTGAGGTGCCAAGGTGAGGGTATGCGCGACGGCGTCCGGGTCGAGACCCAATAGGCCGCGCAGGATGGGGCTGATGACCATAGCGGCAGACCAGATCTGCTGAGGCGAACTGGTGGCGAGTTGCTGGTACTCAGCGCCCGAAAGGACTTCAGTGACGTGGCCGAGGGAGCCATCGAAAACGAGGAGGGCGTTAGAGCGCAGATTGGCGTAAGCCGGTTGCGCACGGTGATAACGATACTCGCCGACGGCAGCCCAACCGGTGAACAAAGGCCAGACCGAACCGAAGTGATAGCCGCCGCCGTTGAACTTGGGAGAGTTGATAGAGATGATGCGCATCCCCCAGTCGGTCTGGTGCTCAGGAGCGGCTAACTGCGTGATGGTTTGCTCGGCCTTGTTGTTGTCGAGGAGGCCGAACCACATGGGGACGGTGGAGAGGACGCTAAGTTCGTCGACGGGCCGATTGGCGTGATCGAGGGCAAAGGCAAAGTGATTTTCGCCGGGGAGCCAGAAAGTGCCGTTCATGTTGGACTTTTGCTGGGCGAAGAGTTGGTCCAATTCCACGGCGTCTTTCTGCTGGCCAATGGCGTGGGCCAGATCGGCGAGCGCGTGAATCGCTTCGGCGCCCAGCGCTGTTTGATATAACTCCGTTTTTACCGGAACGAGCGGTCCGCCTTCGACCCAGCCGTGGCCAATGCCTTCATTTTTCGGAAACTGGTGTTCGTCCCAAGTGGAACGCAAGAATTGATAGGCCTTCCAGAGGCTGTCCCATTTTTCTTTGATGAAGGCAGCGTCGCCGGTGTGACGGAAGTAATCGTCGGCGGCGATGAGGTAGAGGGGCGTGGCATCGGCAGAAGCGTAGGCGTAGGGATAGTCCTTGAGCCAGTCGACATAGCCGGCGGATTGGGAGATTTCGTGGGGAATTTTGCCGTCGGCTCGTTGGAAGTTGCTGATGAAGGAAATGGCAGTGCGACTGAGGGAAGTGTCGCCCTCGGCGGTGAGAGCGAGCGAAGTCCAGAAGGTGTCGCGGCCGAAAAACCAAGCGAAGCCGGGACGATAGTCGTAGCCGGAAGTGCGGTAACCGGCGATGAGGCCGCTGCCTAATTTGGGATTGTCCACCAGGCCCTGAAGGACACTGACGCGTGCCCAATCGTAAGCTTGCTGGAGTTGCGAGTCAGGGAGGTCGAGACTGACGGTGCGCGCGAGATAGTCGCGATAATACTGCGCGGATTGCTGGCGGAGGTCGGCCCAGGAAGAGAGAAGTTTGCGATAAGTTTTGATGGCATCGTCGAGGCCGAGAGTGGAGCCGGCGAGGGCGACGATTTTAGTGTCTTTGCCTTTCGCGGTGACCCCGAGATGGAAGGAGGATTGGCGGGATTCGGAGTAGTTGGTTTCGTAGTCCGGAAGAATATTGACGGCGGTGGGAGAGCCGACGATTGCGGCGACATGCTTGCTTTCTTCGGCGAAAAGAAAACTGCGGCCATCGGCGCTGACTTCCATGTCGCTGCCGCCAATTGCGGCGGGCCATTCGAGTTGAAAATCGGCTTGGAAGCAGACTTCGATGTCGAGAGGTTGCTCGGTGTCAACATCGAGAAGAACCACAGCGCCACTTTCCTGCACGGGGACGAAGAAGGTTTCGCGAACGGTGAAATCGTCGCCGGCGTAGAGGACGGATGCGGATTCGGGACGAACGTCGATGGAGCGCGCGAGGGCATCGGCGGGAAGAGTTTGTCCATCGGCGGTGTGGAAGAGCAGATGAAAATCGCGAAACAGCTTGAGCGGATAGACCCAAGCTTCCATGCGGCCGGTTTCGTCGCCGAAGAAAGCGGCACGTTGACCTACGGCGGGAAGGAATTCCCGCGCACGAACGGAGCGGGAGAGTTGTAAGGAAGTTGAGGCGGCGTTGGTGGTGGATTGCTGCTGCGCAGAAACCGGCCAGGTCGCGAAGAGGAGAAGAGAGGTAATCGAAGCGATGATTTTCGAGATTGAAAGACCCGCGCGGAGAGGAGTCATAGGCTAAGCGGCCACCACCGGATTGCGGAGAATTCCGAGCTTTTCGATTTCGACTTCGACGACGTCACCGGGCTTGAGGAGAACCGGTGGCGTGCGGAAGATGCCGACGCCTTCGGGAGTGCCGGTGGCGATGATGTCGCCGGGCTCGAGGGTGATGCTTTCGGAGATGAACTCGATGAGTTCGGGAACGCGAAAAATCATTTTGGAGGTGTGGGAGTCCTGCAGAGTAGCGCCGTTGACGCGAGCGCAGATGGCAAGCGAGTGGGGATCGGGGATTTCGTCGCGGGTGGTGAGATGAGGGCCGATGGGGCAGAAGGTGTCGCAGGATTTGCCCCGAACCCATTGCTTATCGCCGAATTGCCAGGTGCGAGCGGAAACGTCGTTGAGAGGCATGTAGCCGAAGACGTAGTGGAACGCGTCGGCGGCCCGAATGGCTTTGCCTTTGCGGCCGATGACGACGGCGAGTTCAGCCTCGTAATCGACCTGTGGGTTGGCGTGCGGGATGACGATGGGATCATTGGGGCCACAGATGCTGGTAGGAAATTTGGCGAAAAGGATGGGAGTGGCAGGCAAGGCTTTTGCGCCGGCTTCGAGGGAGTGGTCGCGATAATTAAGGCCCACGGCGATAATTTTTCCGGGGCGCGGAATGGGCGCGAGGAGTGTGAATTGAGAAAGCGCTTTGCTAGCGGGTTGGGGCGATTGGGCAAGGATTTTCTGCGCGGAAGCGAGCGCGGATTCGCCGGCGGCCAAGAATGCCGCGATGTCGGTGAACTGTTCGTCAGAAATTCCTAGAGCAACGGCGGCGGCGCGCAGATCGACCACGCCGTCGTTTCTAAGTGCGCCGACACGAGTGACACCGTCGTTTGCATCAAAACGCACTAGGCGCATGGAACTCCCCCGGAGTCATCGGATTTCTGTTGCTAAGCAGGCGAGCGAAAAACCTTGCAGTAGCATTGTAGCGAGAGCAGGTGGGAGGATTCGAGCGAAATGTGGAGAAGCGAAATGCGGGAGCCGGGATCAAGCACTCGGGCATTATTTAGGAGAGCAATCGCTTGGCCGGACCATTGCGGCGGGTTATTCTATGAGCGTAGCAGGTACGTGTCCTTAGCCCTTCCGCCGGCTCCCCGACGAGGAAAAGCGGCCTGTCGCCCACCACGGCCCGAATCGCAGGAGGAGGTTTTTACCTTGGAAAACAAAGAGAAATTAGTGGTGGTGACTGGCGCAGGGGGATTCATTGGTGGCCACCTGGTGGCGGCGTTGCGCGCACGAGGACACAAAGCCATTCGCGGAGTGGACATCAAGCCGCTGAGTGACTGGTACCAGCATTTTGAGGATGTAGAGAATTTGACGCTGGATCTGAACCGACTGGAAAATTGCGAAGTGGCGGCGCGCGGGGCGCACGAGATTTACAACTTCGCGGCCAACATGGGGGGAATGGGATTCATCGAGAATCACAAAGCCCTGTGTATGCTCTCGGTGCTGATTAATACGCACATGTTGCAGGCGGCAGCGAAATACCAAGTGCCGCGGTACTTCTATTCGTCGTCGGCGTGTGTGTACAACGCGGACAAGCAGAAGACGTTCGAGGCGCCGTCGCTGAAGGAAGAGGACGCGTATCCGGCGATGCCGGAAGACGGATATGGCTGGGAGAAACTGTTCTCGGAACGCATGTGTAGACACTTCCGCGAGGATTTCGGGGTGCGCACAAGGATGGCGCGGTTCCACAACGTGTACGGCCCTTGGGGCACATGGTACGGAGGGCGGGAAAAAGCACCGGCAGCAATATGCCGCAAAGTGATTGAGGCGAAAATCAAGGGCAAGCAAGAAATTGAGATTTGGGGCAGCGGGGAGCAGACACGCAGTTTCATGTACATCGACGATTGTTTGAAGGGCGTACAGATGATCATGGACTCGGAGATTGTGGACGCGATTAATCTGGGTTCGAGCGAATCGGTGACGATTAACCAACTGGTGGACATTACGGAGGATATCGCCGGTGTGCGGCTGAAGCGGAAGTACGACTTATCGGCCCCGAAGGGCGTTAACGGAAGAAACAGCGACAACACGCTGATTCAGAAACTGCTGGGCTGGGAACCCAACACGCCACTGCGGGTGGGGATGGAGAACACGTACCGGTGGATCTACGACCAGTATGTGGCGCGGGAACGCGGAGAGGCGGGAGTGATCCGCGAAGCGTTTACGGCGACGAACTAAGTTGCTCACAAATTCTTAACGAGATATCGAATAGCATGAGAGCAGTGCGCGTGCCGCGCGTGGTAAGAAAAGCCGCAATCTAATCGGTTAGTTGGCGGCTTGGAGATAACCGCGAAGGTACGATACACTCACACGACTTATGCCGCCCAAAACCAAGTCCCCAGCGGCCCGAAAGGCCGCCAGTATCTACGACGTGGCGCGAGAAGCGCGCGTCTCGGTGTTCACCGTTTCCGCAGTGGTCAATCGAAAAGAGCATGTGACGGCAAGACTGCGGGAGCGCGTGGAGGCCGCCATCCGGAAGCTGAATTACAGGCCGAACCTGCTGGCGCGGAGCCTGGCGAAACAGAAAACGCACACGCTGGGAATGATCGTGCCAGACATTGCGAACCCCTTTTTCCCGATCCTGATCCGTGGGGCGGAAGATGCGGCGCAGAAGCACGGGTATAACCTGCTGCTGTGCAATAGCGACGACACGCAAGAAAAAGAAGAGAACGCGCTGGAGCTGCTGCTCTCGAAACGAGTGGACGGCATCTTATTGACCAAGGTGCTTTCGGACCTAAAGCCGCAAGTACGGCAGATGATGAAGGAGATGAAGGTGCCGATGGTGCTGCTGCTGAGAACAGCACCGACGATTGCGAAAGACGCGGTGGTCGCGGACGATTATCAGGGCGCGTACCAAGCCGTTTGTCATTTGGCAAAGTGCGGAAGGAAACGGATCGCGCTGTTGGGCGGGCCGCCGAAGGTAAGCAATGGGGAGGCGCGCTGGAACGGCTTTCACGATGGTTTGGAGGCGAGCGGCTTATCGTTGGATCCAGAGTTAATTGTGGAAGGCGATTACCGGATGGAATCGGGGTATCGCGCGGGCAAGGAGCTGTTCCCGCGGCGGCCGGACGGGATATACATCGCGAATTTCCTGATGACCGTGGGCCTGCTGAAAGCGGCGGAAGAACTGGGGCTGAACTGCCCGATGGATTTCGGCACAGTGAGCCTGGACGATTATCCGTGGTTGGACATTCTCCGTCCGAAGCTGACGACGATCGAGCTGCCCAAATATCAACTGGGCCAGGAAGCAGTGGATCTGCTGCTAGAAAGAATTGGCGGCAAGACGGGGGCGGGTGTATTGAAGAAACTGCAGCCGGAACTACGGGTACGGGAGTCTTGCGGTTGGAAAGCGGTGGTGGAAAGAGAAAAGGGCCGGGAGTAGCGAGTGCGCCAAGGGCCGGCGACAGTTGTGTTGTTTCTGAAGTAAGAAAAGACATAAAATCCTGCTGTCATAACGATTTTCTATCGCGCTTTCTGATGCGGAGTGGTGAGAAAGGCGAGAACTGATCTGTTAAGGGGCTTGCGGGCAAGTCCGAGAAAACGTTTGCCGAGTAATTCGTCGCTGAGTTTTGGAGAGGAGCACTATTCATCCGCCTATGATTGCAACCCTTGCCTTGTGGGATGGCCAACGCCTGGTACACCTGTCGGCCGTAGATTTAGTGATCATCGTTTTCTATTTCGCGCTGGTGCTGGCGATTGGTTTCTACTTGAAGGAGCAGGCGAACACCGGGGAAGACTTTTTCATGGCCGGGCGGGAGATGACCGCGTGGGTAGCGGGCCTGAGCTTTCTTTCGGCAAATTTAGGGTCGCTGGAATTGATGGGATGGGCAGGGGCTTCCTACCAATACGGGATACTGGCAGCGCACTGGTATTGGATTGGGGCAATACCGGCGATGTTGTTTTTGGCGCTGGTAATGATGCCGTTTTATTACATCAGCAAAACGCACTCGGTGCCGGGGTATTTGAAGCTGCGATTTGGAGAGCCGAGCCGGGCGCTGTCGTCGATCAGTTTTGCGTTCATGACCGTGCTGATGAGCGGCATCAACATGTACTCGATGGCGCTGGTGCTGAAGATCGTGCTGGGGTGGAACATCCACTTCAGCATCTTGATCTCCTCGGTGACGGTGGCGATCTACGTGGCGTTGGGCGGGTTGCGGTCGGCGATTTTCAATGAGGTGCTGCAATTCATCTTGATTTGGGCAGGCGCGCTGTTGATCCCAATTCTCGGCTTGGTGGAAGCGGGTGGGTGGAGCGGGCTGAAAGCGCGGATCGCAACGAATGCATCGGCCGAATACACGCACCTGTGGGGAACTCTCGGGCATTTTCGAGACAACCCGATGGGCATCCATTGGACCGGCATTGTGTTCGGATTAGGCGCGGTGATTTCGATGGGCTACTGGACGACGGATTTTTTGGTGGTGCAGCGGGTGCTTTCGTCGAAAGATCTGCGAGCGGCCAAGATGGCGCCAATTATCGGGGCGGGATTCAAGATGCTGGTGCCGTTTATCGTGATTTTGCCGGGCTTGCTGGCGATTGCGGTTCTGCCGATCAAGCTGGTGGGGGAAACGCAAGCGGTGGCGACCGGCGGGCATAGCTACAACGAGGTGCTTCCGCTGATGCTGGCACGCTACTGCGGGCCGGGATTGCTGGGCCTGGGCATCACCGCGCTGATCGCGGGGTTCATGTCGGGGATGGCGGGGAATGTAAGCGCGTTTACAACGGTGTGGACGTACGACATCTACCGGGCGCTGATCAAGAAGGATGGGTCCGACCATCACTATGTGAATATGGGCCGGTGGTCGACGGTGATTGGAGTAGCGATTTCGATCGGGACAGCGTATCTGGTGATGGACTTCAAGAGCATCATGGACTACGTGCAGGCGCTGTTCAGCTTTTTTATTGCGCCGCTGTTCGGCACGGTGATACTGGGCATGCTCTGGAAACGAGCGTCATCGGCGGGGGGATTCTGGGGCCTGCTGACGGGGACGGCCTCGTCGGTGGGGATGTGGGCGTGGGTGAAGGTGGACCCGACGGCGCTGCGGTATGTGGCGCTGTCGCCGTACGCGCGAGACATGGCGGAGAATATGTACCGGGCGCTGTGGTCTTGCCTGATCTGCGTGATGGTAACGGTGGTGGTGAGCCTGTTGACAAAGCCGCGGCCGGACGCGGAGCTGAAGGGCTTGGTATATGGCGTGACGGAAATTCCGGCGGAGAGTTACGTATCGACGCTGCACCGGCCGTGGTTCTGGGCAGTGGTGGTGGGAGCCATATTTGTGGCCCTGAATATCATTTTCTGGTGAGGAGCTATGAAAACCGGCGGATCCATCTCCATTTGGTTTTTTATCGGAGTTTCGTTGCTGGTGAACGGCGTCCTGATTCTCGGGGCGGGAATCTACCAATACGTGCATCCACCGCGAGTAGCAGTGGTGCTGTCCCAGTTGCACGCAGGAATTTGGTGGGGAGCGTTACTGACGGTGATTGGGGCGTTCTATTGCATTCATTACTCGCCGGGCAAAGGGCGCGTGTAAGAGCCGCAGAAGGACGGCTGAGTCCGCGACCGGAGAATTGGGGATCTGGCAGAGAGTTGAGATCCTTCGTCGCGAAAGACGCTCCTCAGGATGACGAATCGTGATTTTGTTGTGTTTTGGGCGCAAGGCCTGGCAACGTGAAAGCGGCGGCATTCAAAGACAGGGCGATGCGGCTAGGCCGTTTGCCTGCGCAATTGATCGCCGGATTCGATTTCGGCGATGGTTCGCTGGAGCCAGCCTTCCAGGGCGGATTCCAACTCGTCTTCGGTTCCCCATTCATAGAAGGAATTGACGGTCTCGCCGCTGTCCGTGAGATGAATGTGGCGGCAGGGAAAGCGGGTTTCGCGGCGTTCGTGCGGAACGAAGTTGATCAAAGGGCACTCGGTGCAGGGCAACCGTTCGTTTTTATCCTGAAAATTGATGCAGGTTGGAGAATCTTCGAAGACGAAGTTAGGACGCCAAGGGTAACGAGGACCGCGACGGTAACCGCCCTTTTGGAGGAAGGAGAGTTCCGCACGGAGGATAGCCAGGAGTTGATTACGGTCGGCCATGGTTCTGCCTCCCCAGGGTACGTTTCCCATGAGGCGACCGCAGTGTCGGTGACTAAAGTCACTATTAATAGTGATTCGGGTCACGGGATTCCGCACCACCAACTGGCTAGATATCACATATGCGGGTGATTTCATGCTCAATGGTTGGCGCCGCAACGGCAATCGCTTTCAATTTGTGACGAAACTCGAGGGTACAGTAGTGCCAGATGGACTGAATATGCGGACTCCCTACGGCCTGGAGATCATCGAGAACTGCCTGGCCTGCCCACACCGGGAAGAACGGCTGTTTTGTAACCTGCCCGATGCCGCCGTAAGATCTTTGGGCTCTATCACTTCGTCAGCCGCATATCCGAAGGGGGCGACACTGTTCGTGGAGGGCCAGCCAGCACGGGGTGTGTTTATCTTATGCAGTGGGCGGGTGAAACTCTCCACGTCTTCGGCCGATGGGAAGACGCTGATTCTGCGGATTGCGGAGCCGGGCGAGGTCCTGGGACTACCAGCCACGGTGACGGGCACGTGTTATGAACTGACGGCGGACGTGATTGAACCAGCACAAGCGAACTTCATTGCGCGCAACGAATTTCTGGGCTTCCTGAAGGACAACGGAGAAGCGGCCCTGCGGGTGGCCCAACAACTGGGTGAAACGTATCACGCCGCAATATCGGAGATGCGGACGATCGGGCTGTCGCATTCGGCCGGGGAAAAGCTGGCGCGCTTCTTGTTGGAGTGGGCGTCGAATTATCCGGAGGAAAAAGGGCAGGTGCGCATCAAGCTGACCCTAACGCACGAAGAGATAGCACAGATGATCGGTTCGTCACGCGAAACAGTAACGCGACTGCTGGCGGACTTCCGTAAGCGGCAAATCTTGCAGGTGACCGGCTCAACGCTGGTGATCAAGAATAAGCAAGGGCTGGAAGCCATCGTTAATAATTAAAGGGATTGTTGAGCGGGAAAGAGATCGCGCCGCCGGGGGTGTGTCTGTCGCCGGGTGATTCGCGTTAGTTCTTCAATGCGGCCAGGGCTTTGTCGATCGCGGAAGTGACTTCGGGCGATTCCGGCTCGACTTTGGAATCGAAGCGAGCGATGACTTTGCCATCCGGGCCAATCAGAAACTTGGTGAAATTCCAGCCGATTTCTCCACCGGTGGAAGGATGGGCAGTTTTGTCGGTTAAGAAGGCGTAAAGCGGGGTGATGTCGGTTCCCTTCACCGAGACCTTGGCCATCATCGGGAAGGAGACGTGATACTTGGCGGTGCAGAAGGTTTTGATTTCCTGGTTGGTGCCGGGCTCTTGGCCGCCGAAATTATTTGCGGGAATACCGACGATGACCAAGCCGCGGTCCCTATATTTTTCGAAGAGCGCTTCCAAGCCAGCATACTGCGGCGTGTAGCCGCAACGGCTAGCGACGTTAACAAGCATAAGGATTTTACCTTTGAAGTTGGAAAGTGGAGTGGGCTGGCCATCAATGGAATTGAGGGTGAAATCGTAAACGGATTTATCGGCGGCCATTGCAGTTACTCCCAAGAGTGCCACGAGCAGGAAAAACTTTTTCATGGTTGGCTCCAACGTGAAAATGGAGACGTAACGATCAGATCGCGAGCTTATCAGAATGACGCGAGAGCCGAAAAAGAGAATTTGCCCGGTTAATTCTGAAATTCGAGGGTACCGAAAGCCGCCGGAACATGGAAATTGGGCTTGGGGGAAAAGGTCGGGCTCCAAGCGGCGTAGAAGCGCGGCTCGGTGTCGCCTTCGATGCGATAAAAATTGGCGCGCCAAGGGTGCTTGGGGTCGAACTGGGTGGTCAGCGCTTTCATGGGGATGGCCAGCTCGGCGGTCCAGGTTTTGTTTTTTTCGTCCATGAGCACGCGGCGGCGCAAGCCGCTTTTCAACTCTTCGATCTTTCCGTGAGAGACGGCCAAGTCAATCCAGTAGCCATTGGGGCTAACTTCGAATTCGCGGTAGACGAAAGGATCGGTGGAATCGGGCTGGAGAAAAGTCTCGGCCACATCGCGGTCCCAGAGTTCGTAGCGCCAGCCATCGGGGCGTGCGTCGGGAAAAACGAAAATCGCTTTGTAGTTGCAGCGGAAGCGAAGGAATAACGTGTCGGGAGTCCACAGGACGCGCACTTCGGTGGCGCGGGCAGGATCGGGATTTTCTCCCTTCCAATCGTGATCGAAGGAATATGCGGGAGCTTTCTGCCAGGAAGCCGCGGAGGGCAGACCTTCGGCGCCGAGTGGGTCATTTAAACGTAGAGCATAAGCGGTGGGAAGAGTGGCGTGCTCCGAGGCATGGACGGGATTCATTACCCAGACAGTGTAATTCAGGGCCACAGCGAAGCTCATCCACAAAACATAGGGGAGAAAAAACGCTGAGGCGAAACGGTCAACCTTCCTGGCGCGAGGGATGAGCAGGAGCAGGCCGAAAAGTAGCGACACGACGATTGTGAAGGCGGCACCGAGGCGGTGAAACGTGAAAAATGTTGGGGTCCAACGCAAATTGAGGGCCAACGGCATTCCGAAAAGGGTGAGGGCCATTTTTCTCCACGGGAAGGCGGGAATTCGCCGATGAGCCAAGCGGCTACCGCCATCAACACCTACAGAATGGTCCAGGCCAGGCCAAAAAGCCAGTGCGGAGGAGGCCGAGAAGACTTGGCGAGGCGACGCGCAGCACATGGGACTTTGCGGGCGGTGAGCAGACCGAGGGAGACATTCGGTCCGATGGGCCAGCAAACTCATTGGTCACAGCGCGTGATCCTATCCGGGCGGTTTGGGGACCGCGTGCTAGGCTTAATTTCGAAGAACGAGTCGCCCCTGGGAAGGAGAATTGGCCGTGCCAGCTCGTCAAACTGCGCCACCCCGTCAATCCACTGTAGAAGTAAGGACCGAACCGAAGCGCCGCAGCCCCGAAGAATTCGAGTTGATCCAGCACCGCATTGAGGCGGGCGTGGCGCGGATGACGCTGAACCGCCCAGAGCACAATCTACTGAACGAGCAGATGCTGAGAGAACTGGCGGACGGTATTTCGTTCGTGGCCGAACGAGAGGAAGTGAAGCTGATCGTGATCGATTCAGCGTGCAAAGTTTTTTGCGGCGGCATCGACGTGGGCGAATATACGTCCGAACGCGTATTCCAGATGCTAGATGCGTTTCACTCGGTATTCGCGGGGATCCTGGAAACGTCGAAACCGGTGATGACGGTGGTAAATGGCCCAGCGATAGGGGGAGGCGCGGAACTGGCGGCGTTTGGCGACATGGTGGTGGCCACGCCAAAGGCGCGGTTTGCGCAGCCAGAAATTACGATAGGAGTGTTTCCACCGCTGGCGTCCACGATTTTGCCGTTCCTGGTGGGACCCAAGGTGGCGCTGGAACTGGTGCTGCTGGGCGAGCCGATCACTGCGGAAAGAGCGTTGGAACTGGGTATCGTCAACCGCTTAGTGCCGGAAGCGAAGCTCGATGCCGCGGTAAACGATTTGATCATGCGAATCACCGGCCATTCTGGACCCGTGCTGACGATGGCGAAGAAAGCGATTCTGGGGGGCATGGGATTGTCGCTGCGCGACGGACTGAAGAACTCCATGAACATTTTCCTGAACGAACTGTACCGGCTGGAAGACTCGCAGGAAGGGCTGCGCGCGCTGGTGGAGAAACGGAAACCCAATTGGAAGAACCGGTAGAGAGACGCGCGTTGGTTGGGTTTCATTGACACGTTCTGCGCGGGCACCGTACACTGGATTTACAATTTGCAAGCTCGGGAAGCGGGGAAGAGCCGTGAGAATCGGCCGCGGTCCCGCCACTGTAAACGGCAAAACGCCGTAAGCCAGGCTACCCTCCGGAGCTGCAGCGGCCGCGTGTCCTTCGCGAGAGAGAACACGGTCCAAAATGCCCCAGCGTCGCGCGGGGCTTTTTTATTGGCAATTCTCGTGCACTCTCGTCAGGGGAGATTCGTGAGGGATTCGAAGCACGATTACGTGGCTCGCGCCGTGATTTTTGTCGCCGCGCTCGTGGCTTTTCAGGCCGGGCCCGCGCAAGGGCAAGGAAACGCGCCCATCTATGGATCCGCCGCGGCGATGCACGAAGTGGTGGATGGCTACGGCCGGACTGTGCGTGTGCCGGTAAATCCGGTGCGGATCATTTCGTTGGCACCCAGCCTGACGGAAACCGTTTACGCGCTTGGCGTGGAAGACCACCTGGTAGGTGACACGGATTATTGCGACTACCCGCCAGAAGCACAGAAGAAACCGAAGGTGGGCGGGGTGATCAATCCGAACCTGGAAGAAATTGCGGCACTGCATCCGGACCTGGTGCTGATGAGCAAAGAAGGTAATACGCTGGATACGGTGCGGGCGGTGGAATCGCTGGGAATTCCCACGTATGCCACGGATGTACACACCATCGACCAGATTTTGCTTTCGATCCAAAAACTGGCGGATGTGCTGAATGCTCCGACGGCAGGAAAGACGTTGACCAGCGATTTGCGAAACCGGCTGGATGTGTTGCGAGTGAAACTGGATAGCGTAGCTCCGAAACGAGTGCTGTTCATTGTGTGGCCGGAGCCGCTGATCTCCGTAGGCAGGGATACGTTTGTGGCCGACGCGCTGCGGCGAGCGGGTGCGGCATCGATAGTGGATTCGAATCAGGATTGGCCGCAAGTGAGTCTTGAAGAAATCGCACGGTTGCAGCCGGATTATCTGGTATTCGCGGCCGCGCACACGGGAAACGCGGGAAACAATTTTGAATCAGTGGCGCGCTTGCCGGGTTGGCAGATTCTGGACGCGGTGCGGGAGCGGCGGTACCTGGTAGTAAGCGAAGCGATCATTCGGCCAGCGCCGCGGCTGTTTTCGGTGATTGAAGACTTAGCGCATCAATTGCACCCGGAGGTTTTTCTGGAAAAACCTGGCAGCGAACCACAAGCACCACCACACAATGCCGCTCCGCCGACGAGTGGGAATCCGAAGGCTCGCGCGGCGCGAATGGTTGCAGGCCCATGCTCCATGGAGTCGCCATGCGTCCTTTGACGCTGAGCCGCTTGCTGGCGCGCTGCGGGATTCTGGCGTTGATTTTGTTTGTGGTGGTAGTGATCGCGTTGAAATTGGGGGCAGTGCAAGTGTCGCTGTACGGGCTTGGACGGGATTTGATCCGGGTGCTGCTGCATCAAAGCAGCTCGATTTCGACGGACTACGGCATGATCGTCGTGGATATCCGATTGCCGCGCATTTTGCTGGCGATTCTGGTAGGCGCATCGCTTTCGGTAGCAGGCACGAGTTTTCAGGCACTCCTGCGCAACCCGCTGGCTGATCCCTACGTGTTGGGAATTTCCAGCGGAGCGGCGGTGGGAGCGATTCTGGCGTTGATGCTGGAGAACCAGCTATCGTTTGCACCGGAGTTTGCGGGGCTGATCACGCCGTTTGGAGCATTTCTGGGCGCGGCGCTGACGATCACAGCGGTGTTTTTGTTGGGGAGACGCGAAGGACAGATTGACAGCACAACGCTGTTGCTGGGCGGGGTGATTACGGCATCGTTTCTTTCGGCAATCATCATGTTTCTGCTGTCGACGGTGTCAGGTGGGAACTTGCGCGGTGCGCCGTACTGGATGATGGGCAGCTTGTCGACGCTGCCGCCACGAAGCTTGCTGTACCTGCTGGGCATCGGATTTCTGGTGGCCGCCGGAGCGATTTACACGACGGCATCGGATCTGAATTTGCTGCTGACCGGAGAAAAAGAGGCAATGCACTTGGGCGTGGACGTACGACGGGTGCAGATTGTGGTGTATCTGGCAGCGTCGATCCTGACGGGCCTGGCGGTTTCGGTGAGCGGGGCGATCGGCTATGTGGGGCTGTTGGTGCCGCATGCGATGCGCATGATTTTTGGCTCGGACCACCGGATGTTGCTGCCGGCGGCGGCGCTGGGCGGGGCGATCGCGCTAGTGATCGCGGATACGCTGGCGCGCACGGTGGTGGCACCTTCGGAATTGCAGGTAGGCGCGGTGACGGCGCTGGTAGGGGCACCGTTTTTCATCTATTTGCTGCGGCGGAGGCTGGCATGAGTTCGCCCCTGCGCACACCAGTCCCCTCGAATTTCTCGGACCAACCTCGCGGGAATCCCGACGTGCGGTTGAGCGTGGAGCAAGCGAGTTACGTGTATGCGCCAAATCCATCGCAAGCGCCGTTGTTCACATTGGAGGCATTGAGTTTCCAGGCCAAACCGGGAGAAATCGTATCGATTCTCGGGCCGAATGCCAGCGGGAAATCCACGCTGCTGAAGCTCATCTCTGGAGCGATTGAGCCGCTCTCCGGGAGGGTATTTCTGAATGGGCTGGCGACGGCGGCGTTGCCGCCGAAGGTGCGGGCGCAGCGGATTGCCATGGTGCAGCAGGAGAGCCGGCTGCTGTTTCCGTCGCGGGTGTGGGAGTTTGTGCTGCAGGGGCGACACGCACACGGGCACGGGGTGCGCTTCGAATCGGAAGACGACGTGACCATCGCGAAAAATGCGCTATCGCAGGTGAACGCGTTGCACCTGATGGACCGGTGGATGGACAAGATTTCCGGGGGCGAAAAGCAGCGGGTGATCCTGGCGCGGGCGTTGGCGCAGCAACCACAACTGCTGTTGCTGGACGAGCCGACACTGCATTTGGACATTGGGGCACAGGTGGACCTGCTGGAGTCGCTGCGGCGGTTGGCGGCGGAGAATCGCTACACGGTGGTGGTGGTTACGCACGAACTGAATCTGACGGGAGAATATGCGGACCAAGTGGTGTTGCTGCAGAAAGGTAAATGCCTGCGGGTAGGCCCGCCGGCCCAGGTTTTCCAGCGCGATTTGCTGGAACATGTGTTTCAAGCGCCGCTCACGGTGGAGATGACTTCCTCGGGAAGACCGCGAGTGACGTTGTTCGACAAAACGTAGGTTATTGAGCAACCCCAACGGGTGGCGTAGTGTGCCGCCACTTGAAGAGCAACCAACAGTGGGCTAAGCCCCTCGACAAGAACCGCGGATTTCGTGCTCGGGAAGACGGTGCAAAACCGTCGCCGCCGCGCGACTGTAAGGCGAACTTTTGACTTGCGCGCCACTGCAGCGAAGGGCTGCGGGAAGGCCGCAAGGGCTGAGCGCGTTACCGGCCAGCGAATCGTCGCCAAGCCAGGAGACCGGCGAAATCAGCAGCCAGCGCTATCGATCGCGCAGGCCAACCTTTACTCTCCCGCGCGTGAGGGAGCGGAGGAACGATGAAAATTCTAAAGTCCGTCCTGGCTTTCCTGGCAGTATTCAGTTTCTTTCCTAGCACACAAATTTCTGCTCAGTCGCAATCTGGCGAGGCCCATCTTGTTGGGACATTGAATGATCCTTCAGGCGGCGCGATTGCGGAAGCTACGATTGCAGCGCAGGCTGAAAGCAATTCGGCGAGCCCGTTCACGGCGGTGTCAGGCTCCGATGGGACGTATAACCTGACGTTGGCGCCGGGTCGCTATCACGTTGTGATTTCCAAGGAGGCATTCCAGACGCGCGAAGCGGACATAACCGTCCGGTCGGGGGAAACGCTCACACTCAGCGTGACGTTGAATCTGGCGTGGATGTCGTCGAGCGTGCTGGTTACCGGGCAGATCGCGCCAACCACACAGGAACAATCGCCAGCACCGAGTTCGATACTGACGAGCGAAGACATCGCGCAACAACAGGCGGTGATGCTGCCGGATCTATTGAATACGCAGCCAGGAATTGCGATCTCGCGCACAGGACCAATCGGCGGACTGACCACAGTGTTTCTGGATGGCGGCAATTCAAACTACACGAAGGTAATTATTGACGGAACACCGGCCAACGAACCCGGCGGCAATTTCGATTATTCGAACTTGTCGCTCGACAATATCGACAAAGTAGAGATCGTGCACGGAGCGGAAAGCACCCTCTATGACTCGGACGCGATGTCGGGGGTAATCCAACTTTTCTCGCATCGGGGAACCACGGAGGTGCCGTCGTTCACGATCTTCGGCGACGGAGGCAATCTGGATTCCGGGCGAGGCGGCGGGCAGCTGAGCGGGCTGCTTGGGCACTTCGATTATTCCGGAGCCGGGTCGTATCAGAGTACCGACGGCCAAGGCCCGAATGACGCGTTCATCGACCGCACGCTCGCTGGGAATTTTGGGTACAGCTTTTCAGACACGGACCAGCTTCGATTGACGGTGAGAAGCAATTCGAGTTGGGCGGGGATTCCGGGACCGACACTGTTGGAGCCACCAACGCTGGGCCAGTTTTACTCTTACGAGAACCTAAACGCGAGCTTGGCGTGGAACTTCAGCACCGGTCCGCACTGGCAACACCATCTGGCCGGTTGGGATTCGCGGATCGTTGACGACAACTATATTCCGGGTCCCTATGCCAGTGCTTATGTGGATCAGTACAACACCGCGGGATTCAATGAGCAGTCGAATTATTCGTTCACGAAGGGGCTGGTGGCCGTCGGGTATGAATATTACGTGGAGAACGCATATCCCAGCGGGATTGTGGGCGGTACGCACGCGCGGAGGAATAACCAAGCAGGATTCGCGGATGGACGGTGGTTCCCCGTGCGACGAGTGACGCTGACGGCAGGTTTCCGCGTGGTGTCGAACACCACGTTTGGAGTCAAGACCGTTCCGAGCGCGGGGATCGTGTATGCGTTGCGATACGCAAGCGGCAATTTTGGCAACACGAATCTGCGTTTTGCGTATGGAGAAGGGATCAAAGAGCCGGCGCTGGAACAGTCGTTTGGATCCGATCCGTGCTACCCGGGCAATCCGAATCTGAAGCCGGAGCAGAGCCAAACATACAACGCAACGATCGATCAGTACTTGCTGTCGGACCGCGCGCGGGTTTCGGTTTCGTTCTTTGACAGCCGCTTCACGGACATCATCAGCTTTGCGCCGAATGCGGCACCGAATCCGAATTATTGCGGGACCTACTTCAACACGGACCTGGCGCGTGCGCGAGGCGTGAATCTTTCGACGGAACTGCGGATGAAAAAGTGGCTGTCGATCAATGGGTATTACACCTACGACGGCACGCGCGTTCTGGAGGCGGGTGCGCCCGGAAATGATCCGGCTTACAACGTGGGAGAGCCGTTGCTGCGACGGCCAGAAAATTCGGGATCGATCATTCTCAATGTACTTTGGCGGCGGGTGGACTGGAATTTTATCGGCTACTTCAGCGGGGTGAGGACGGACGTGAACTTTTTCACGCTGGGGCCGGTGAACAATCCGGGATACGCGCGTTTCGACATGGCGGCCAGTTACAACCTGACCCACAGCCTGGCGATGACCGCGCGGGTGTGGAACCTGTTCAACAAGCAGTATCAGGACGCGTATGGCTATCCAGCGTTGGGGCAGACGTATACATTTGGGATGCGCTATCAATTTGCGGGACGAAACTGAACAATGGCAATTCCGGTGGTGTTCTCGTGGAGTGGAGGGAAAGACAGCGCGATGGCGCTGCAGGTGGTGCAGCGAGAGGCGAAGTATGAAGTGGTGTCGCTGCTAACCACGGTGACCGAAGGCTACGAGCGCATCAGCATGCATGGAGTGCGGAATGAACTTCTTCGCCGGCAGGCCGAAGCGATTGGCTTGCCGGTGGAGGAAGTGCGCATTCCGCCGCAGTGTCCCAATAGCGTGTACGAAGCGCGAATGGCGGAAACGGTATCGGGATTTCGCGAGAACGGGGTGCAGCACTTCGCGTTCGGAGACATTTTTCTGCAGGATTTGCGGGCGTATCGCGAACAGAAGCTGATGCAAGCGAACATGACGGCGTTGTTCCCGATTTGGAAAGTGGATACACGGGAGTTGGCGGAGCGGTTTATGAGAGAAGGTTTCCGCGCGATCGCGGCCTGTATTGACCCGCGGAGGCTGGATAGGTCGTTTGCGGGACGGGAGCTGGATGCTTCGTTTTTTCGAGATTTACCTGCGAATGTCGATCCGTGCGGGGAAAATGGCGAATTCCATACGTTTGTGTTCGACGGGCCGATTTTTCGCAAGGCGATTCCGGTGCGAACTGGGGAGGTAGTGGAGCGAGATAATTTCGTTTTCTGCGATTTGGTGGCGGTCGTATAAACGCGACCTTACCGTTGAAGCCCAGACCTACAGACGGTGACGTGGCAATACCAGAGCCGAGATGGCGGGAGCAGGGCTCCCGCTGATCGTTTGGATATTGGGTTCGCCTTGCGGAACCGGCGGCAGGTGGCCTGCCGCACTCCAACCGACCGCGGCCATGATTTGACGGCGGCCTCTGCTATACTTTTGCTCTAACCCCATGACGAAATTCGCGACCGAATCCGCATTGACGCCCGAACTGCTCGCCAAGTACGAGCCGGTCATTGGCCTGGAAGTGCACGCGCAATTGCTGACGAAGACGAAGATTTTCTGCGGATGCTCGACGCGATTCGGAGATGCACCGAATTCCAACGTGTGCCCAGTTTGCCTTGGGCTTCCGGGAACGCTTCCAGTGTTGAACAGACGCGCAGTGGAAATGGGGATCCGGGCGTCGTTGGCACTGAATTGTACGGTACACGACCATTCCCGTTTTGCGAGAAAGAACTACTTCTATCCGGACCTGCCGAAAGGCTACCAAATTTCGCAGTATGAGCTGCCGCTGGCTACGGGCGGATTCGTGGAAATCGAACACGACAGCAAGACCAAGCAGATCGGTATTACGCGTCTGCACCTGGAAGAAGATGCGGGAAAATCGCTGCATGACGGTTTTCCGCAATCCGCGGAAAAGACGTGTGTGGACTTCAACCGCTGCGGGACACCGCTGGCGGAGATTGTTTCGGAACCCGACATGCGTTCACCGGATGAGGCGTACGCGTATCTGACGACCTTGCGGCAGATTCTGCTGTATACAGGCGTGAGCGACTGCAATATGGAAGAAGGCTCGCTGCGCTGCGACGCCAACGTGAGCGTGCGGCTGCGCGGTTCGAGCGAGTTTGGCACCAAGGTGGAAGTGAAGAACCTGAATTCGTTCCGCTACCTGGCGAAGGCGCTGGAGTTTGAAATCGAGAGGCATATCACCGTGCTGGAGTCGGGCGGACGCATTTCGCAAGAGACGCGGCTTTGGAATCAACCGGCGGGGCGGACGGAGCCGATGCGTTCGAAAGAAAAGGCGCACGATTACAGGTATTTTCCGGAACCAGATTTGTTGCCGGTGCACGTTACCGAGGCCTGGAGACAAGAAATTCGGCTGAACTTACCGGAACTTCCTTCGGCGCGGCGGACACGATTTGTGCGATCTTTCGGGATTACGGCGTACGATGCAGAAGTGCTGACGGACACGCAGGCGTTGGCGAATTACTTTGAGTCGGTGGTGAAGGCTGGCGCGCCGGGGAAGGCCGCAGCGAACTGGATGCAAACGGAACTGCTGCGGCGGTTGAATGATACCGGCAAGGGCATCGGGGAAAGCCCGGTGTCGCCAGCGGGGCTGGCGGAATTGGTGTCGCTGGTGGAATCGGGCAAGATTACCGGGACCGTGGGCAAGAAAGTGTTCGCGACGATGTTCGAAACCGGACGTTCGGCGGCGGACATTGTGGCCACGGAAGGATTGGGAGCGCAGGTGACGGATTCGGTGGTCGAGCAGGCAGCGCGGGAAGTGATCGCGAAAAGCCCGGATAATGTGGCGAAGTTCAAAGCCGGTAACGAAAATGTTTTAAAGTTTTTTATTGGCCAAGTGATGAAAGCCACGAAGGGCCAAGCAAATCCTCAGATCATAACCGAGACGCTGCGCAAGATCCTCGCGGAATAGCGGCACAAACCGAAGACGGTTCAAGCGGGCGCGTTCTGCTGAAATCCAAGAAAAAGCAGGTTCCTCGGGCAAGCACCGCCCTCGGAATGACAATTTCTTGATTTTCTACAGGGTGTTTAGTTGTGCCCTGAATTATGGATTCGTGGTGCTGGATTGCGACGATGGAGGAGCTGGGAGCTGATTGGGGGCTTCGATTTCCGACTTGGTGACCTTTTCGGAGACTTGCGCGGGAGTAGGAAGTTGCGAAAGATCCCAGCCGCCACCGAGGGCTTCGACCAGTTGGACGTTGTAGGTCATAAACTGGATGCGGAGAGAAGCGAGTTGCTGCTGATCGGAAAGTAAAGTGGTCTGGGCAGTGAGCACGGTGAGGTATTGGTCGACGCCGGTTTCATAGCGAGCCAGAGCCAATTCCAAATACTTTTGGGCAGAGGCAACGGCTTCCTCCTGCTGCTGGATTTCCTTCGAAATAATGCGTTCGGCGGCCAAGTTGTCTTCGACTTGCTGGAAGGCGGTCAAAACAGTTTGCCGGTAGCTGGCAACGTCACCGTTATAGACAGCGATGTATTGGTTGACGGTGGCGCGGCGAAGGCCGGCATCGAAAATCGTTTCCGAGAGGGATGGGCCAACCGACCAGAAACGAGCGGGCCACGTGAAAAGATTCGTGATGGAGGAGGCTTCGAAACCACCCGAAGCGGAAAGTGTGACCGTGGGATAGTAGGCCGCGGTGGCGATGCCGATCTGGGCGTTCGCGGCGGCCATAGTGCGCTCGGAAGCAGCGACGTCGGGGCGGCGCTCGAGTAATTGCGAAGGGACGCCAGTGGGGACCGGAGGCGGAGTGGCACTAAGCGGCTTCACGGGCATGGAGAAATTCGCGGGAACCGTGCCGATCAAAACGGCAATGGCGTGTTCATACTGGGCGCGAGCAATGCCAAGGGCAGTAGCCGCGGCTTGCGCGTTCTGAAGAGCGTTCTGGGCTTCGACGAGGGAGATGAGGTCGTCGACGCCAGTTTCGTAGCGATCGCGGGAAAGTTGGACAGTTTTTTGGTCGGCTACGATGGTGTCGTCGTAGAGTTTCTGAAGGGCATCCTGGCCGCGAAGTTCGAAATAAAAAGAGGCGAGGCTGGCCTGCTCGGTGAGCTTCACGCCTTCGAGATCCGCGGCGCTAACTTGGGCGTTGTACTGAGCTTCATGGATGGTGTTGCGAATTTTGCCCCAGAGATCGGGCTCCCAGGAAATGGTGGCAGGGAAGACGTATTCATTGAGAATCGTGCCACTTTGGCCGTTGCTAGTGACGGGCACATTGCCGACTTTGGAGGAGCCACGGGTGTTGGAAAAAGAAGGAGCGGTACCGATGGTGGGATAGAGCTGGGAGCGCGCTTGAGTGATCAGCGTGCGGGCGGCCATATAGTTTTCGAAAGCCTGTTTGATGTCCTGGTTGTTAATTTGCAGCTTTTCTTCCAGGGCGTTTAATTCGGGATCGTTATAAATTTCCCACCATTTGCCGCGGAGCATGGAGTCCTGAGGCTGCGCAGCTTTCCAAGTGCCTTGCTCCGGAGAAGGACCGGGAATCTCTTTATAGGCAGCGGGCGGCGGCTGAACGGTAGCCGTGGGTTGATGGTACTTTGGGCCAACGACGCAGCCCGAGAGCAAAATCGCGGCGAGCGCGGGAAGAACCAGGATTTTCGCGTGAACTTTAGTCATAACCCTTTCCGTTAGTCGGCGGCTGATGGAGCCGGAGCGTCTCCTGCATGGAACGTGTCGCGCTCCTTGCCCATAACACGCAGGCGCAGGCGATCGAGCATGAGATAAACAACCGGCGTGGTGTACAGGGTGAGGAGCTGACTCATGATCAGTCCGCCAACGATGGTGATGCCAAGAGGACGGCGCAGTTCCGAACCCGTGCCGGTACCGAAGGCCAAAGGCAAAGCGCCAAAAAGAGCAGCCATGGTGGTCATCAGAATGGGACGGAAACGGAGCATGCAGGCTTCAAAGATGGCGTCCTTGGTGGATTTGCCGCCTTCGCGTTCGGCCTGCAGAGCGAAATCGATCATCATGATGGCATTTTTCTTGACAATGCCGATGAGAAGCACGATGCCAATGATGGAAATGACGTTAAGGTCTTGCTTGAAAAGCATAAGAGCCAGCATGGCGCCGACGCTGGCGGAAGGTAGAGTCGAAATAATGGTGAGGGGATGCATGAAGCTCTCATAGAGCACGCCGAGAACGATGTAGACGGCGAGAATAGCAGTGATGATCAGGATCGGTTCGGTGCTCAGGGATTGCTGGTAAGCCTGCAAGGTACCGGCAAAGAAGCCGCGTACCGTACCGGGGACGCCCATACGAGCCTTAAGTTGCTCGATGGCGAGAGTGGCGTCACTTAAGGAGATGCCGGGAGCCAAGTTGAAGGAGATGGTGACCGAGGGAAACAAACCAGTGTGATTGATGGTCAAGGGAATCGTGGTGGCGTGATTGGTAGAAACGGTGGCAAGCGGCGCGTTACCGACCTGGGTAATGCTGCTGCTCCCGGTGGTATGGAAATAAACGTTCTTGAGGCCGCTGGGATCTTGGGAATATTTGGGATCCACTTCCAAAACGACGTAATACTGGTTCAACTGGGTGTAAATAATGGAGACTTCGGCCTGCCCGAAAGAATTGTAGATCTCACTGTCGAGCGACTGGGCGGTCTGACCAACTTGCGCGGCAGTGACGCGGTTGTAATGCACGAGGAGGTCGAGGCCGCCGTTCTGCTGATCAGTGTTGACGTCGGTCAAGCCGGGAAGGTGGCGCATTTCCGTGAGGAGTTTGGGACCCCAGGTCTGGAGATCGGCGACGGTATCGGCCTGAATGGTGTATTGGTAAAGGGCGTTCGAGCTGCGGCCGCCGATACGCAGGTCCTGGCCAGCCTGCATGAAGACCGAGGCGGCAAGGAGTTTGTTCAATTTGGGACGAAGACGATTGATGATGGCCTGGGCACTGGCGTCGCGTTCATTGAGAGGCTTAAGGGCGACAAAGATGAAACCCCCATTGGTAGGACCTTGCCCACCGGTAAACACAATGACGTTTTGCACCCCAGGATCGGACTTGACCACGGCGCCGATTTTCTGCACCGAATCGTTCATAGATGCAAAGGAAGCATCTTGGGGTCCTTGGGCACCGCCGAATACGATGCCGGTGTCCTGTTGCGGAAAGAACCCTTTAGGGATTTTGATCACAACCACGATGTTGAGAGCGATGGTTAAAAGAAGGACGGTGAGGGTAAGGAGGGAGTTATCGAGCACCCATTCCAAGGTGTGGCGATAAAGATTGAGCATGCCTTGGAAGAATCTCTCGGTGAGCATGTAGATACGGCCGCGGTTTTCTTTGCGCTCCACCTTGAGCAAGTGGGCGCACATCATGGGTGTGGTGGTCAGGGAAATGGCCATGGAAACGAGGATGGCGGTGGACAAAGTAACGGCAAATTCCCGGAACAAACGACCGACAATGCCGCCCATTAAAAGCAGAGGAATGAAAACGGCGATCAAGGAAACGCTGATAGAAAAGACGGTGAAGCCAATTTCCTGAGCGCCCTTGAGAGCGGCCGCGAATGGCTCCATACCCGCTTCTAAATGGCGGGTAATGTTCTCCATCACTACGATGGCATCATCGACAACGAAACCAGTGGCGATGGTGAGGGCCATAAGGGAGAGATTGTCGAGGCTATAGTTACAGAGATACATCACCGCGAACGTGCCGATCAAAGAGACGGGCACGGCGACAGCGGGGATCAGGGTGGCGCGGCCGTTCCGCAAGAAAACAAAGACCACGATGATGACGAGGATGATGGAGAAAGTCAGGGTGCGCTCGACGTCCTTGACCGAAGCGCGAATGGTGGTGGTGCGGTCCAGCATGATGGCAACGCGCATGGCTCTTGGTATGGAGGCTTCCAAAGCCGGTAATTCGCCGCGGATGCGTTCGACGGTCTCAATGATGTTGGCGCCGGGCTGGCGAAAGATAAGGATCACGATGGCGCGCTTGCCGTTGAAATATCCCGCAGTGCGTATGTTCTGGATGGAATCAATCACGTCGGCAACATCCGACAGATGAACGGCGGCGCCGTTGTGAAAGCCGACGACGAGGGGCTTATAGTCTTCGGCGTGAGAGATCTGGGAATTGGCGATGATGTCGGCGGAGAAATTGCCGTCCGTGATCTGGCCTTTAGCGAGGTCGGAGTTCTGCAGACTGAGGACCGACTGAAGACTCTGCATGGTCAAGCCCATGCTGTAGAGTTTTGCGGGATCAACTTCGACGCGAACCGAGGGCAGAGCGCCGCCGCCGACGGTGACCTGCCCGACGCCCTGGATTTGCGAGAGTTTCTGTTCCATGACGGTGGAGGCTTCGTCGTAAAGTTTGGCGGGACCGTAAACATCGGAAGTGACAGCGAGGACCATGATCGGGGAGTCCGCGGGGTTCACTTTGCGATAGGTCGGATTGGAGGGCAGGTTGGCGGGTAAATAGGTACGAGCCGCATTGATGGCGGCTTCCACGTCGCGAGCCGCAGCATCAATATTGCGGCTGAGGTCGAACTGGATGGTGATACCAGTGGTTCCCAGACTGCTGGTGGAGGTCATCTCGGTGACCCCTGAAATGTGACCGAACTGACGTTCCAAGGGTGTGGCCACCGACGAAGCCATGATCTCTGCGCTTGCGCCCGGGAGAGAGGCACCCACTGAAATGGTGGGGAAATCGACCTGAGGCAAGGGCGAGACCGGTAGGACCTTAAAAGCAATAGCACCAGCTATAGCTATAGCGGTGGTCAGAAGAGTCGTAGCGACGGGACGATGAATGAATGGCCTAGAAAGGTTCATGCATTCCCCGAAGGCTGGGGCTCATTGCCGGAATGAGGCTGATTGGACCGGCCAGAAAAGCGGCGGCCCAAATTGTCGAAGAAAATATAGATGACCGGGGTGGTGTAGAGGGTCAACACCTGGCTGAGCAAAAGTCCTCCGACCATAGCAATGCCGAGAGGGCGACGTAGTTCGGAACCGAAGCCCATACCGAGCGCCAGCGGGATACCCCCCAACAAGGCGGCCATGGTGGTCATCATGATGGGGCGGAAACGAAGCAAACAAGCTTCGTAGATGGCATCGGTGGCGCTTTTCCCGTGTTGCCGTTCCGCTTCCAGCGCGAAGTCCACCATCATGATGCCATTCTTTTTCACGATGCCGATCAGCAGGACCAAACCAATGATGGCGACGACACTCAGGTCCTGTTTGAAGAGAATCAACGCCAGAAAAGCGCCGACCCCGGCGGAAGGCAGAGTAGAAAGAATGGTGACCGGGTGAATGAAGCTTTCGTATAACACGCCGAGCACGATGTACACGGTCACGAGAGCCGCCAGAATGAGCAGCGGCATATTCGAAAGCGAATTGCGGAAGGAGGCCGCGGTGCCCTGGAAGTCAGCCTGCACGCTCTTCGGCATGTGCAGATCGTTCTGCACTTTGGTGACAGCCGAAATGGCTCCGCCCAGAGCGGCGTTCGGAGCCAAGTTAAAAGAAACCGTGATGGCGGGAAATTGCCCCTGATGGGCGATGGAGAGCGCCTCGGTGCGGGTTTCAAAATGGGCAATGGCACCGAGAGGAACTGCACTGGCAGTCTGGGAACTGGTGCTGCCCGCGGAGGTCGAACCTTTGTTCGAGGTGCTCGTGGAAGTGTTGGGTGCGAGGACGCTAACGGCGGGAGTCAGGGTACTTGCCGTGGGGGTGTAGAGAGTAGAAGTGGTCAATTGGTTCGAACCGGCAGACGTGGAACCGTTGCCGCTCGACGTGGCGGCAGCGCCAGTGGCGCCCGAGGAGGAATTGGACTGAATATACAGCTTATTGAGCTGGTTTGGGTCCAGCTGAAACTGAGGTAGCGCCTCGAGAATGACGTGATATTGGTTCAACTGGGTGTACATGGTGTTGATTTGGCGCTGACCGAAAGCGTCGTAGAGGGTGTTGTCGATGTTGGTGGGGGCGATGCCGACGCGCGACGCGGTGGGACGATCGATGACCAGCGCAACGGCCAGTCCGCCCGGTTGCTGGTCCGTGGCCACATCCTCGAGTTCGGGTAACTGTTTGAGCTTGGCAACGAAGCGATCGGTCCACTTTCCCAGTTCGTTGGCGTCAGCGTCTTCCAAAGTGTATTGATACTGAGTTCGGCTGACTCGGTCGTCTACGGTGATGTTTTGGACCGGCTGCATGAACAGCTGGATTCCTTGGACGTCCTTCAATTGGGTTTGCAGACGGCGAATCACATTGGAGGCGCTGAGATCGCGCTGATTGAGTGGCTTGAGATTAATCGCCATTCTGCCGCTATTGGGGGTGATATTGGTGCCGTCGGCACCGATGAAGGAAGACAAACTCTGGACGGCAGGGTCTTGCAGGATGATGTTGGCCAGTTCCTGCTGTTTTTGCGCCATGGCTTTCGAGCCGATGGTAGGAGTGGCCTGGGAAATGCCTTGGATAATGCCCGTGTCTTGGATGGGGAAAAATCCCTTGGGGATGATGATGTAGAGAAAAATAGTGAGAGCCAGAGTGGCCAAGGCGACCAACAGGGTGATGGTTTGGAAGCGTAGGACCACTTTCAGAGTGCGGCCATAGAAACCAATCATGGAGTTGAAGGCGCGCTCCGAAGCCTGGTAGAAGCGCCCCTGATTTGCCGTGGGATTGTGCCGCAGAATGCGGGAAGCCATCATCGGCGTGAGTGTCAGCGAAACCACTGCGGAGACAACGATCGTGACTGCCAAGGTGACCGCGAATTCGCGGAACAGACGGCCCACGACGTCACCCATGAAAAGAAGCGGAATGAGCACCGCGATCAAGGAGACGGTCAAAGACAAAATGGTGAAACCAATTTGCTCGGCACCCTTGAGAGCCGCTTGCATGGGCGGTTCGCCTTCTTCGATGTAGCGAGAGATGTTCTCGACCATGACGATGGCGTCGTCGACCACGAAACCGGTGGAAATGGTCAAGGCCATCAGCGAAAGGTTGTCGAGACTGTAGCCGAGCGCATACATGGCCGCGAAGGTGCCGATGAGAGAAAGGGGAACGGCGACGCTGGGAATGATGGTCGAGTAGAGGTTGCGCAGGAAGAGGAACATGACCATCACGACCAAGCCCACGGTCAGCATCAACTCAAACTCCACATCGTCGACGGAAGCCTGAATGGGCGTGGTTAAGTCCGTAAGTACGGTTACATCGATGCCCGTGGGAAGGTTGCTTTGCAATTGCGGCAGAAGCGCTTTGATGCGCTTGACCACGCTGATGGTGTTGGCGCCCGGTTGGCGCTGAACATTGAGGATGACCGCGGGGGTTTTGTTCATCCACGCCGCGAGAGTGTTGTTTTCAACCCCATCGAGGATTTGCGCCACATCGGTAAGCATGACCGGCGCGCCATTCCGGTAGGCGACGACCACCTGACGGTAGTCCTTGCTGCTGACCAACTGATCGTTGGCGTCGATCTGAAAATCCTGGCGCTCGCCATCAAAATTGCCTTTAGCAGCATTGACGCTGGCTTGTGATAAGGCGGTGCGCAGAGCTTCAAGATTGATGCCGTAAGCGGAAAGCGCCGCAGGATTCGCTTGTATGCGTACGGCGGGCTTTTGGCCGCCGCTGATGCTGACCAGACCGACGCCACTGAGCTGCGAGATTTTTGGGGCGAGGCGGGTATCTACATAATCTTCCACTTGGGGCAAGGGTATGGAGTTAGAGGTAATCGCCAGCGTCAGAACCGGTGCGTCGGCGGGATTGGTCTTGTTGTAAATGGGAGGAGCGGGAAGATTGGCGGGGAGGTAGGTTTGAGCGGCATTGATGGCCGACTGCACTTCCTCTTCGGCGATGTCAATATTCAAGCTGAGAGCGAACTGCAAGACGATTACCGAGTTGCCGTTGGCGCTCGTCGAGGTCATCTGGTTGAGACCCTGCAATTGGCCGAATTGGCGCTCGAGGGGTGCGGTAACCGTGGTAGCGACCACGTCCGGACTAGCCCCTGGATAAAACGTCAAAACCTGGATGGTCGGGTAATCCACCTGGGGCAAAGCGGAAACCGGTAACTGCGTGTAACACACGATACCGACGAGCAGGATTGCCGCCATTAGCAGTATGGTAGCAACCGGTCTCTGAATAAATGGTGTAGAGGGACTCAAGGTGCATCGCCCTCATTGGTGGGAAGAGGAGTTTTGGAAATGGCGACCTTGGAATTGTCTTGCAGTTTGTCGAAGCTACTGGTGGCGACTTCGTCGCCGGGATTGATGCCGGTTACCTGAGTGAGGCCATTATCGCTGACACCGGTGTGGATGACGCGCACATGCGCGATGTTACTTTGAATAACATAGACGAACGAGGTCTTGCCGTTCTGTTGGATAGCCGCGGCGGGAATGATGGTAGCGTCGTGAACGGTGTTGACCAGCAGTTTGACATTGACAAATTCGTTGGGGAAAAGCGCGGCATCTTTGTTGAGGAAGGAGGCTCTGGCTTTGACGGTACCGGTGGTGGTGTCGATGAGGTTATCGAGAGTAAGGAATGTGCCCGTAGCGATTTTCTTGGTGCTGGCGCGGTCGTAGGCATCGACACTCAACTTGGCGTTAGCGTGCAAGCGATCCTGAACCTCGGAAAGATTGTCTTCAGCGATGGTGAAAATAACGGTGATGGGCTGGATCTGCGTAACCACAACCAACGTGGTGTTCCCGCTGGATTGCGCTCCCCCAGACTGCACGACGTTACCAGGATCAACCAGACGGAGTCCGACTCTACCGTCAAAAGGAGAAGTGATATGGCAGAAAGCTAACTGCACTTGATCGTATTCAACGGCACCCTGGTCCAATTTAACGGTGCCTTCATTTTGCAGAACGATCTTTTCCTGATCGTCTAGAGTCTGCTTGGGGATGGCCTTACGGGCCCAGGCATCCTTGTAACGTTCGAGGTCCATACGGGACTGAGCCAAGATGTTTTGGTCGCGATCGAAGGTGCCCTGCGCTTGAACCAAGGTGGCTTGATAAGGCCGGGGATCAATGTCAATGAGGGGATCACCCTTTTTGACGAGCTGGCCTTCGCGGTAGTGCACTTCGGTGATGATGCCATTCACTTGACTGGTAATCGAACTGGTATAAACGGGCGTGACCGTGCCGATGGAATCGAGATAGTTGCCGATATCCCCTTTTTTGGCGATAGCGCTGGCAATCGTAACAGGCCCAAAACCGCCGCGAGGCGACTTGGCCGCGGTCGCGGGTGGGTCGTGGTGGCGCAAGACTAGCCAGAAGCCAAAGGCGAAAAAGAGCAGCAATACGATCCATACCAATGCGCGAACTCCCTTGTGTCGAGAGGGAGTGGAAACATTTGTTTCATTGTCTGGCCCATGGGCCGGGCGTACATCGTGGTCAGTCGGCAATGGAATTCTTCCTTGGCGTAAGTTGTAAAGCCGGACCTGGAACGCTAATGTCCGTGTATTTTTGACGGATACTAACCCCGTTTTGGATACAGGGGCAGTGACCGCCGAACGGCTGGGTTGGCGCTAAAGCTGCCTGGGTACTCGGAGCGAGTGGGGAAACCCCCTGAAATTGTTGAGTTTTAGCGGCCCATCTAAGATTCTACCAATAAAGCACCCGACGAGGCGATTCGCAAGAAAATTTGCGTCGGCGCCTAACCGCTTTGTGCTGGTGCGCGGACGGTTAGAAGTGGAAGACGGCGCCGGCGACGGCTTGGATATTGTTCTGGGTTTGGCTGAAGTAGCCGGTGTAGATCCAGTCGGCTTCGCCGCGTAGGGACAAGCGCGCGTGCACCCGGAAATCGACGCCTAAGCCCGCCAAGGCCATGATGGCGGTGCGCCCTCCGTAGGCAGTCTGCACTTGCAGGTGGCTGCCGCCCACCAGGGCATGCCCGAAGGGTTCCCAGCGAGCGCGCCGCCCGCCGATGCGGAAGCCGCCGGCGCCGCCAAACATCTTGGCGTGGTCGTTGGTGTTG
>DATKPS010000131.1:0-20558 GCA_035524015.1 Candidatus Sulfotelmatobacter sp. | reverse complement strand
GAGGATGGCTCGGCGCACATTATTGGCATGGTGACGCGCGACGCGATTTTGCGGGTGATTCAGACGCGGAGTGAGTTGGGCGCGGCGTTGAGTGGACGGTAGGGGAGAGCAGCCGCCAGTCGTTAGTCGACAGCTGACAGTGGGCGGGTGGCGATGACGCGGAAGCCGCCGGGGCGGACGTGCAGGGTTGCGTTGGAAAAGCCGGCGGAGTTGAGGCGCGGGACTACCGTGGCGGGGGGCACGGGCGCGTAGGTGCTGCGGGCGTGAAGGATCGGATGCAGCCAAAGGTGGGTGATGTCGAAGGCAAGGAACAGGCCGCCAGGGCGAAGGACGCGAAAGACTTCGGCGAACATTTGGTCCTGGAGTTGCTGTGATTTGAGGTGATGTAGCATCAGAATGGCGACGGCCGAAGAGAAGGTCTGACAGACAAAGGGGAGTTGAGAAGCGTCGCCGCACACTGCCGTGGTGGACCCACCGTTGTTTCGAAATTTCAGCTTACGAATGGAATTGAGGTCGTAGTCGAGAGAAGTGACACGGGCGCAGCGGGATTGCAGGTGCGCGGTGGCCGCGCCATAGCCCGCGCCAATTTCAAGGAGATGATTCCCGAGACACACACCGGAGAGTATGCGTGGCAGGAAATACCGGCCACAGAAAGCGCGCCAGAAGGAAGAAGAGCAGAAGAGATGTTCGACGGCGTTCATGGGGTGGCGGGCAGAAAACCAGTGTACCGCAGGGGGATTGACAAACACAACTCTACCTATATAGAGTTATAGGCATGGGAATTAGACTTCGCGTTTCGAGACAAACCTTGGCGGTGCTGAATGCGCTGCTGGATCATCCGACGCAGTGGCACCACGGGTATGCGTTGAGCCAACAGACAGAATTGGCGTCCGGGACGCTTTACCCAATCCTGATGCGGCTGGAGAAAGCGCGCTGGCTGGAAACGAAGTGGGAAGATGCCCCGGTTCCCGGACGGCCGCCGCGACACTTTTACCGGCTAAGCGGGAATGGGCGGGAGTGGGCTCGGGAAGAATTGCGGGCGGCACAGACCAGTAAATTTTGGAAGCCCGCGCACGGGAAGGTGTGATCATGGCCACGATGCGCAATTCCCTGCTGTCCCGTGTTGCGGTGCAGTCCATGCAGTGGGCGGTGCGGGTGTGGCCGGAAAGTTCGCGGCAATGGGGCATGGCGGTGTTGGGCGAGATGGGGGAGATTGCGGAGCCCGGCGCGGCGTTGAGCTGGGCCGCGGGAGGAATGCTGCTTTTCTTGCGAGCGATGTTGGCGCAATTTTTGCAGTGGATGAAATTGCCGGTGGGCCTGGGATTTTCCGGGGGCGCGCTGCCGAGCGGGAACAATGGACCGCAGTTTCCGAAACACTCGCGGTTGGCGACGGCGGTGGTGTTGCTGGCGGCAGTGACGCTGCTGTTTCTGCCGACGGGACGGGAGGCGGCCAGAACGGTGGAGGCCAGTTGGCGTGGATTTATCCCTTCGCAACGTGACCGGCAGGATTTGGAGGAGCTTGCCGCAAAAGCGGAGAAGGAACAAGACGCTCGTACGCTGGGATTTGTGGCTTTGACGTATCCGGACACCGATCGAGGCACGCATTTTGCGGATGAGGCGGTGAAGCTGGATCCGAGTTTGATGTGGATTTATGCGAGCCGCTATTCCTACTGCTGCAACGTTAATATGGCACCGACTGCGGCGCGGGTGAAGAAACTCAAGAGCTACGATCCCGACAATGCCATGGTTTATTTGGTGAACGCTTCTGTGGAAGGCGAACCATTAGTCGAGAAAGCCAGCAAAGCGACGGGCAGCGCCTGGAAACCGCTGAGTGAGGCGTTGGCCAAAAACGACGAGTGGATGAAAGACATGGAGGCCGCGTTCCACGCACCGAAGTATGACAACTATTTCCACCGGCATCAGGAATTGGTGCGGGAGACATGGAAGAAAGCGCCTGGGCTATCGCCCGGAGCGGTCGTAATCGGCTTGTGGTCTCACAGTATTCCCAATGGACTGCAGATGCAAACGTACGCTGAATTGCGAGTAAATCAGGCGCTGAAGGCCGGGGCTGCCGGAAACGTGAAGGATGCGGAATCCATACTAGCCGAAGTGACTGATTTGGGGAAGCGCATGATGGCCAGTGAAGCCATAACGTTTGAACAAATGGTTGGGCTTGGATTGACGAAGCGCGGGCTCGAGGGCTATGAGAAGCTGTACCGCGCCAATGCTCAAACAAAAAAAGCGGATGAAATTGAGGCGGAGCTCCGCGAAGTGGAAACCACCACGGGAGCGCGGATTCATGCGTACATCGATTGGCGCGAAGGGATTGCGAGAGGGCTGAGGTGGAGGGCCGTGTTGTTGCAGGCTGCGGCAGTCTTGGCGCTGCTGCTGGCGATCGGGATTGGGTTGAGCTTGCTGCTGCTGGAGAGCAGTGCGGCCATCGGGCGGAAAAGCCGGGGATGGTCGCGGCGGGCGGCGTGCAAGCTGGTGGATTATGGACCAGCAGCGTTTTTGGTGACGAGCCTGACCTTCCTGTGGAGTTTCCGACCCATCGCGGCATTTTTCGAGCAGTATCGCTTGGGCGAATTAAAGAGCCCGGAAGTACTGGGAATGTTCTGGCAATTGTTTGTACTGGGAGCCGCGAGTCCCGCGTTGTATTTTTTTGATCCGTATCATCAATGGTTGTTGGCGACGATTGGGTTGGCGGCCATTGCGGTGTTCGTGGTGGTGCGGGGGCTGTTGCGGCTGAAGGGGGCAGCGGGGCGACTGTAAGTGAATCCGTTTAAGGCTTGTTGGTCGATGGTTTGTGCGTTGAGGTCCTTCGCTGCGCTAACGGCGCTTCGCTCAGGATGACAAGTTTGTATGTTGAGGCCAAATGGCCCGCATCAGAAGGCGGCCGCTACAAAGGTGGGGCCTGACACACGACTGCACATGCAAGGCGGCATGTGGGGCGCGTGCGTGAGACGCGAAAACCGCAAAAAGGGTGGCCCTTCGTGAGAAGCTCAGGACTAATAAAGCCGGAGCACTCCAAAGGCGGCAAGCCGCAGCTACAAGGTCACAGGCTGAAGCCTGTGCTACTGGAGGAGCGGGCGGAGGCGGCGTAGAGCCGCGGCGAATTGGTCGGCGTTGTAGGCGGAGGGATTTTCGAGTTGCTGGAAGAGGGCGTTGATGGCGGCGCGAATTTCGGGGTCGTTGGCGGGCTTGGCATTCTTGCTGTAGGCGATGTAGAGGGAGTCGAGGGCCATGGTGGCTTGCTCGGCGGCACGCTCGTCCGCAAGGGAGATGGCGTCGGCGTCATCGGTGATGCGCAGCAGCGTGCGCAGGGTTAGGGCTTGATCGTAAGACATGGTGGCGAGACGGTCGGCGATTTTTTGCGCGAGAGGCGCGGCGGCGAGAGCGGCGTTGGCTACGGTGGTGCGGTCGGGATTGAGCTTGCTCATTTCGGTGGAGACGGCGAGCATTTGACGCGCGAGATCCTGTGCGCAGGCGGGATCGACCTGATCGGCAAAATCACGGAACACGACATAGCGTGACGCATTGAACGGCGGATCGCCGGGACGGCGACCGGGGTAGCCGTGTTGCTGGCGCCAACTGTCTTTGGCGGGGCCGAGCGAGTGGTGGCAAGCGAAGCAGGAAAGCTCGGCGTACTCAGGCCACACGTCCTTTTTGTCGACACGCTGGTTATTGGCGCGCCAGGCGAGGCGGTCCATGGAGGCACGCAGTTGTACGGCCTGGCCAGTGGCCCAATCGCGCACGCCGGACCAGGCGGCGTCTTCGACGGGCTTGCCGGGAGCGGATTCGCGGGGAACCTTCCAGTGGCGGGGCATAACCGCGGAAAACGAGTCCAATTCGAAATATAAATCGGGATGACCGGCGGCAATCATTTCGTGGTCGACGAATTTGTCTTTGGTGCCGAGATGGCATTCCAGACAAAGATTGGTGCGTTGAATGACGTTGCGGGTGTCGCGCATGCCGAGCGCGACGGATTTCTCGTGGGGCCAGTCGCGAGTGGTGTGTGGACCGAGCCAAGCGGAAGCGGGGCCATGGCAGGACTCGCAGGAAACGCCGTCGGAAATTTCGAAGGGGCGGCCACGCTGGTCGGGGATGGTGTAGAGCGCGTGGCAGCCAAGACATTTGGGCGAATCTTCGGCTTTGGCCCCGAGTTGGAGGATGCGCGCCATGCGTTCGCCGACTTCACCGGTGAGGGCCTGATAGGCGCGGCTGTGTTTGTCTTGCAGAATCCAGGTGGAATATTCGTTTTGGAGAATGCGGCTGCCATCGACGGGCTTGACGCTACCATGGCAACTGGTGGCGGCGCAGGAGCCGGGGCCGATGTATTTGACGGGCTCAGTGGAATCCTTGGCCGTGGACGCGGCTGCGGAAGAAATGAGGAACACCGCGACACAGAGGAGCGCTGGGCGGAGGAGATTGTATTTGCGAAGCACCATGGAGCGAGAGAGAAAAGTTCTTTTAGCTTATAGCGTTGGGGAGCGAGGCAAGTCAACGAAATGGATGGGATTTCGCCCGGGGGATTGTGCGAAAAGACAACGGGTGCGGAATTAGAAGCAGCTTGATGGGCGCGAGTATGAGGAAATAAGGGGAATCCGTGAAGTGAACGGCGTTGCCCCCGGAGGCGCTCATTCGCGAGACATTCCGCCGTGATCTTTGACGACTTGCGTGCCATTCAGCTGCGTTACGGCTATCTGCCAAAAGCCGAGTTGGAAGGCCTTTCCCAGCGCAGCCAGATTCCGCTGTATCAGATCCACAGCGTAGCCAGCTTCTATCCTCATTTTCATTTGAGCCCGCCGAGCCGGGCGGAAGTACTGGTGTGCGCGGATATGAGTTGCCGGCTGAATGGGGCGTGCGAGTTGCGCGCGGAATTGGCGGGAAGATTTGCCGGCGCGCGGGCGGAGGATGTGCGGATCCGGGATGTGAGCTGCCTGGGACGGTGCGATCAAGCTCCGGCAGTAGCGGTGAACGACGCGATTTTCGAAGGCGTGTCGGCGGAGCAGGTGGAGCAGCTGGCGCGGCGCGCGGTGCGGGGCGAAGAAGTGCAGGCGGAGCATCCGGAAACCGCGCGGGTGGCATGCGCTTCGGATCCTTATGGCGAAGGCGAAAGATACGGCGCGGTGCGGCAGTTGGTGGGTTCGCGAGATTTTGACGGCGTGCTGGCGATGCTGAAAGACGCGGAGCTGCGCGGGATGGGTGGGGCGGGATTCCCGACGTGGATGAAATGGGATTTGGTGCGGAAGCAAGCGGAGCCACAGAAATACGTGGTGTGTAACGCAGACGAGAGCGAGCCGGGAACGATCAAGGACCGGTTCATCTTGAGCCATCTGCCGCATCTGGTGCTGGAAGGAATGATCATCGCCGGGCTGGTGACCGGCGCGAAAAAAGGGATTTTGTATATCCGGCACGAGTATCCGTTGCAGGAAGAGATTTTTGGTGAAGAGATTCGGCAGTGCGTGAAGGCGGGATTACTGGGCAAGAACATTCTGGGAAGCGAACTGGAGTTTACGCTGGAAGTGTTTGTGAGTCCCGGGGGATATATCTGCGGAGAGGAAAGCGCGCTGCTGGAGGCGATGGAGGGGCATCGCGCCGAACCGCGCAACAAGCCGCCTTTCCCAGGGGTGGCCGGATTATGGCAGAAGCCGACAGTGATCAACAACGTGGAGACGTTCGCGAATGTGCCGCAAATTTTGATGCGCGGGGCAGCGTGGTTCAAGAGCGCGGGCGTGGGTGGATCGCGCGGGTTGAAATTTGTGGGCGTGAGCGGACACGTGGCACGGCCGGGCGTGTTCGAGGTGCCCATGGGCACGCCGATGCGCGAGGTGATTTTTGGCAGGGCTGGCGGGATTCGCGGCGGGCGGGCGCTGAAGGCGTTTGCACCGTCGGGGCCGTCGTCGGGATATTTGCCGGCGTCGCTGGTGGATGTGCCGTTGGACTTCAAGGCGTTGGCGGATGCGGGATCGATGCTGGGATCGGGCGCGATTGTGGTGTGCGACGAGACGACGTGCATGCTGGATATGGCATTGACGGCGGTGAAGTTTTATCGCAACGAGTCGTGTGGGAAATGCGTGCCGTGCCGGATGGGGTCGCAAAAGATGGTGGAGTTGCTGACGCGGTGGACGCGTGGCGGACTGAGCGACGCGGAATACCGGGCGGATTTGGGATTGCTGGAGGAATTGTCGCAGGCGATGAGCCTGACGTCGATTTGCGGGCTGGGGCAGATTGTGCCGGCGCCGGTACAGAGCGTGTTGAAACATTTTCGGGCGGAAGTTGAGGCGCACGTGCTGCGGGGAGAGTGTCCTAGCGGGATTTGTTTTTCGGCGGCGGGACAATTAGCGGAATTAGCACGGGCGGGGATTCGAGTTTAGGCATCGAAAAAAAACCAAGAAAAGGCTTAACGCAGAGGACGCGGAGACACAGAGAAGACGGAGATTTGGTTGCCGGTAAGTGGATATGAGCAAGACCGACACAGCATTGATTGATCTGACGATTGATGGGCGGGCGGTGCGGGTGCCGGCGGGCACTAGCGTTTACGATGCGGCGCGCGTGAATGGGATCGCGATCCCGACGCTGTGCCACTTGCAAAGCCAGACGCCGGTGGGGGTGTGCCGTTTGTGCGTGGTGGATACGGGAGCGCGGGTGCTCAGCGCGGCGTGTGTGCGTGCGGTTGAGCCGGGCATGAAGGTGAGCACGAATTCGGAGAAAGTGCTGGCGGCGCGGAGGACGCTGCTGGAATTGCTGATGGCGGATCATCCATCGCCGTGCGCGCGGCAGCAGCATTCCGGGGATTGTGAACTGGAAACGCTGGCGAAGCAGGCAGGCGTGGGCGCACCGCGTTTTCCGAAACGCACCATGTTGCGCGGAATGGACGATTCCTCGCTGGCCATCGCGGTGGACCACGATGCGTGCATTCTGTGCGACCGGTGCATTCGCGGGTGCGACGAGATTAAAAGCAATTTCGTATTGGGAAGGATGGGCAAGGGCTATTCGGCGGGGATCGCGTTTGACTTGAATGCGCCGATGGGAGATTCGACGTGCATTTCGTGCGGCGAATGCATGGTGTCTTGCCCCACAGGGGCGTTGACGAACAAGAGCGTGGTGGGCACCGCGATTGCCGCGGGGGCAGAATCGCAAACGCTGACGGCCGAAGAATTACACCGATTGCCGGTGTTTGCCGGCGTTTCCGGAACTTTTCTGGAGTTGAACCGCGGGGCGATCGTGAAACGGCGCTTCCGCAAGGGCGAGGTGATTTGCCGCGAAGGCGACTATGGGTCGACGGCGTTTTTCATTGTGGAAGGGCAGGCGCAGGTAGCGATTGCAACGCCGATTGCGCACGTCAAGACACAAGGGGGCGCTCAGGGATTCTTCAAGCGGCTGACCAGCGTGCTGGTGGGACGCGAGCAGGATAAGCGCGAAGAGGAAGTGCGAGACCGGACCATTCCGATCGATGCGTCGGTGGATTTGGCGTATGGAAATCCGGTGGCGGAACTCGGGCCGGGGGATTTGTTTGGCGAAATGACGTGCATGAATTTTTATCCGCGGTCAGCAACGGTGCAGGCGAAGACGGATGTGGTGGCGTTCGAAATGCTGCGAAACGTGCTGGACATCATGATGAAAAACAAAACGTTTCGCGCGCAATTGGACGAAAACTACCGGCGGCGAGCGCTGGAAACGCATCTGCGCGGCGTGCCGATGTTCGCGGGGCTTACAGCGGATTTCATTGAGCATTTGAAGGGCAGCGTCGAACTGGTGCGGTATGCGCCGGGGCAAGTGATTGCGCGGCAGGGCGAAGCGGCCGACAGCTTTTACCTGGTACGCATCGGGTTCGTGAAGATTTCGGAGGAGTATCCGGGCGGCGAACTGGTGCTGGCGTATCTTTCGCGCGGCGATTATTTCGGGGAGATCGGATTGCTGGGCGGCGGAGTGCGCACGGCAAGCTGCACGGCGCTGGACCATGTGGAGCTGGTGAAAATTTCCGGGGACGATTTTCGGGAGATGGTAGCGCGCTTCCCCGGGGTGCGCAGCGGGCTTGAGGCAGTGGCAGCGGAACGGCAGGCGGCAAATGCGCAACGGATGCAGTTGGTGCGCAGCTTGCCGCTGGACCAATTTTTGTCGCAGGGGTTGATGGAGGCGCAGAGCCTGCTGGTGCTGGACCTGCAGAAATGCACAAGGTGCGACGCGTGCGTGGAGGCGTGTGCCGATGCGCATGATGGAGTGACGCGGCTGGTGCGCGAGGGATTGCGCTTCGAGAATTTTCTGGTGGCCACGTCTTGCCGACAGTGCCGCGATCCGTTGTGCATGGTGGGCTGTCCGGTGGGCGCGATCCGTCGGCGCAACTCGCTGGAAGTGATTATTGAGGATTGGTGTATTGGGTGCGGGTTGTGCGCGCGGAATTGCCCCTACGGGAACATCAATTTGCATCCCTTCGAGGTGCGCGTGGAGGATTTGGAGAATCCCGGGCGGAAGAAGGCTGTGGTGCAGCAGAAGGCGACGTCGTGCGATCTGTGCACGCACTTGAAAGAGCCGAGTTGCGTGTATGCGTGTCCACATGATGCGGCGCACCGGGTGGATCCGAGGAGATTTTTTGTGGGAGAAGAGCGGAGGGTACAAAGGTGAAAGAGTTTGAGAGTGAAAGAGTCTAAGAGTTTAAAAGTGCTGCGATGAGGATGGATCGGACACAACGCGGGTGGGCGATGGCTTCGCTGGGGATTTTGGCGGGGAGCAGCGTTGCGTATGTGGTGTATGCGGAGCAGGCGCCGACGGGGCCGCGCGGGGCAAGCGCGATGGGGTTGGTTTTCGGGATTGCGGGATTTGGATTCATGGTTTTTGCGGCGCTGCTGGGGGCACGGAAGCGCGTGCCGACGTGGAGATTGGGGCGAGCCCAGGCGTGGATGCGCGGGCATTTGTGGCTGGGATTACTGAGCCTGCCGATTCTTTTGTTTCATGGCGGATTTCATTTTGGCGGTACGCTGACGCGCGTTCTGATGTGGCTGCTGATCATTACCGTGGCCAGCGGCGTGTTTGGAGCGGCGCTGCAGAATTACGTACCGCGCATGATGACGGCGGGAGTTCCGCTGGAAACGATTTACGCGGAAATTGGAAATGTGCGGAAAGCGCTGCGGGAAGAGGCCGATCGCGCGATGGAATCGATTTGCGGCGCGATGGGATTAGGAAGAGAAGAAGAGGAGGGGCAACGCGCGGGAGGATACACGGCGATGCGGCCGATTGCGGCGACGGCGGTTCCTTTGCGCACGTCGGCAGCGGTGAGCGCCGGCGCGAGCGCAGCCGTGGCGCAAGTGACGGAGACGGTTTTGTTGAGCGAAGCAGAAAGCGCGCCCTTGAAGAAATTTTACTTGCAGGAGCTGCGAGTGTTTTTGGAGCGTCCGGAAGCGCGGGGACAACGGCTTGGCGACGCGGACAAGGCCAAGCTGGCGTTTGCGGGGTTGAAGACGCTGCTGCCGGCGACAGCGCATGCGGTGTTGGCTGATCTGGAAGGAATTTGCGACGAATCACGGCAGTTGGTGCGGCAGGAACGGCTGCACCGTTGGCTGCACGGATGGTTGCTGGTGCATATACCGCTGTCGTTGGCGTTGATGGCGTTAGGACTAATTCACGCGGTGGTGGCGCTGAAATACTAGAAAAAGCTTAACGCAGAGGAAACAGAGAAAAAACGCAGAGTTAGCGGAGACGGCGTGGCGCGGACGAGAACAACCAAGAAATTGGCGCAACGGGTCGACCTGAATTATTTCAAGCGGGCGACCACGTTTAAACGCGCGAAATTGTGGCTGAGCGTGTTGCTGCCGCTGGTGGCCGTGGGCTGGATTGCTTGGCGAGGAGCGGCGCGAGACTCACGAGTGTATTCCAGCGGACGGATGAGCGAAGCGCACGCGGTGCTGGAACGGCAGTGTGGCGCGTGCCACGTGGAAAAAGCCGGACAGTTTTCCGCGAATGCGGCGGATAGCGCGTGCCTGGCCTGTCATGGCGGGCCGATGCATCATGCGGATGAGGTTGCCGCGAAGGTGCCGCATTGCGCCGAGTGCCACGCGGAGCACCGCGGGCGCGTCAACATCTCGGCGGTGAACGATCAGGTTTGCGCAGCGTGTCACGCAAATTTGAAAACGCAGGTCGGCGTATCGGCTGCGGGGCTAGTGTTTCATGAGACGCACATTCGCAGTTTCGAGGACGGCCATCCGGAATTCGCCGCGGTTCAACCGCCGAGCGGATACCCACCGCGGGATCCGGGGACCATCAAGGTAAATCACGCGATTCACCTGAAGCCGATTCGGCGCGGGCCCAACGGACCCAACGTGCAGTTGGAGTGCCGGGATTGCCACCGAGTTCAGGCGGATGCGGCGGTGATCTATTCCGGTAATTCCAACCCCATGGTGCCGCTGACAAACTGGACTTACGCCAGCCCTCGATATGTTGCCGAGAAACCGACGTATGCCGAGCAGGATGCGGGGCTCTTGCGGCCGATGTACGTTAATCAGCCTTACCGGCCGCCGACCGGACGTGAAGTTATGGCTCCGGTGTCATTTGCGAAAGCCTGCGCGGGATGCCACTTATTGACGTTCGATAAACGATTTGAAGAAGGAGTGCCGCACGACACGCCGGAAGTGGTGCACGTGTTTTTGGTGAAGAAGTTTCAGGAGTACATCGCCGTCCATCCGAATGAAACGCGGGTCGCACGCGAGCCGAAACGCGATCTGACGGGGAAGCCAATCCCACCGGACGTGCAGCTGTTGACTCCGGCGCGGTGGGTGGAAGAACGAACGGCGGATGCCGAAGAACTGTTGTGGCGAAAGACGTGTAAGCAGTGCCATGAATTGCGAATGCCGGCGATCCACCTTGCGTCCCGCTCAGGGGAGACACCAGCGGCAGTGCAATTGCCTGAGATCGCGCGCGACTACACAAGAATGAGATTACCGAAAATGCCGCAGGCGAAATTCGATCATGACGCACATCGTAGCTTCCGCTGTGAAGAATGCCACGCAAAGGCGTTGTCTAGCACGCAATCGATGGATATTTTGTTGCCGGGAATTGCGACGTGCAAAACGTGTCACGCGCCGGGGCCGGAGCATGCGGAATCGCAGTGCTTCGAATGCCACACCTATCATAATTGGGCGAAGAGGAAAGAAGTCCGGGCAGCGTTTGAGTTGCCGGGGCTGCCGGCAGGTGGGAAGTAGGTTCGACGGAGGCTTGGTTGGTGATGCTGAAGTTGAGGTCCTTCATCGCGTCCGCCTACGCGCTTCGCGCTATGGCGGACAGGCGCTCCTCAGGTTGACATTGTCTCTATAATGGCAAAAGAACAGTGGCGTAAAGCGCTGCTACACTTGGCCGTTCAACAGGATCATCACGAGGGTAGGATGAGCAGCAGTGAAATGAGCATACAAGAAAGGGCGCGGAACTGCTGGAGGAAAACATGAAAGGCCACATGGCCGCGGTGCTGGCCGTTTTTTGTTCGGCGTTGACGTGCGGTGCGACTTTTTTGTTTGCACTGTACCGGCAGTTGGCATTGGTGGAAGTGGCCGCGTGCATGGTGTTGGGCGTGGAGTTGTATTTTTTGAGTTCGACGATAGGAGATTGGATCGAGAAAAAGTTGGAGCCGAGCAAAACGCGAAAATGGATCGCGATGGGATTAGCCGCGGGGGTGGTGTGCTATTTTCTGGTGGCGAGATTATGGAATCGGAGCGTGGCGGGTTGAGAGACGAAAGCACCGGGTGCTGCATTTTGGGGCAGTGCAGCATTTTGTATCGGAAAACACAGGCGGCCGTGATTGGTACAGTGGGTTGGGTCACCTGACCCAAAGTGGGTGAGCCAACTAGCGCAAAGAAGTCTTTGTCCTCTCTAAAGCGAACATTATCCAGCGGTTAAAAGGTGTGCGCGTGGCATGGGACTTGCGCATATAGCGGGTGGAGGCTAAGGCTATGGCTCCGTCCATCCATATCGAAGTACCTCCCGAGCAAGAAATCCAACCGGGAAAACAAGCAGAAAAGAAAGTAGAACCGAAGAAGTTTGCCAGCGAGAAGGTAGCAACGAAGGCCGCACGTCCGATGGAGGGTTCGTTCCAATCCTCCATGCTGGAGTACAACCGCATGAAAGGTGGTTCGCGGCTGGCGCACACGCTGATTAGCTTGGCAGTGAATGCCAGCTTGCTGATCACGCCGATTTTTCTGGGACTGTACTTTACGGATTCGATCGACCTGAAAGGGTTCGCGTCGACGTTCCTGGTCGCGCCGCCTCCGCCGCCCCCGCCGCCACCGGCTGCGGCGCCGGTGATCAAGGTTGCGCCGGTGCACCGAGTGTTTGAAAACTCGGGGAAACTGGTGGCACCGACGGTGATCCCGAAGGAAGTGCAGATGCTGAAGGAAGCGCCGATACCGGATGTTGACGGTACAGGCGGAGTGCCGGGCGGCGTGCCCGGTGGAGTGTCCGGCGGCAGTATGGGCGGCGTACTTGGCGGTGTGATTGGCGGAACAGGCATGGTTCCCGCGCCAATCGCGCCGAAAGAAAGAGGGCCGAAGGCGCCGGTGCGCGTAGGTGGGCGTGTGAAACAGCCGAGGCTGCTGACGCGAGTGGAACCACGCTATCCCCCGTTAGCGGTGCAAACGCACATGACCGGCGCGGTGGTGATCGATGCGATTATCGACGAGCGAGGGAATATCGTGGAAGCGAAAGTGGTGTCTGGGCCGCCGCTGCTGATTCAGGCAGCGCTGGATGCGGTGCGACAGTGGAAGTACGAGCCGACGTACTTGAACGATGAACCGGTGCCGGTGCAGCTGATTGTGACGGTGGAGTTTCGGTTGCAAGGTGGTCAGTAAGTTCCTCGAAGTTGGACGGAAGGCGGAACAGTGCAGTTGGGCTGTTCCGCCTTTTGTCGTTGTAGGGCTGCGCGGAAGGGAAAGGCAAAGGCTCACCACAGAGAACGCTGAGGTCCGCAGAGGAACCGGGGGCGTCGATCACGCGACAGAGGCTGAAGCCTGTGCTACTGGGCGGCTTGCGGGGGATGGTCGAGATATTTGACCAGCAGGACTTCGTTACCTTTATCGTTGTAAATCAAATCGTCGACAAGTTTCTTGGCCATCAGGATGCCAAAACCGCCGGGGCGCATGTTGTGTTTTTCCCGTTCCTCCATGTGGCGAAAGGGGTCGTCCGGAGGATTGGCGAGAGCCGCGTGCTTCAGCTCTTCGAGCGAGAAGCCGGTGCCGGGGTCTTTCACTTTGCAAAGGACCATGCGCTTGGTGCGGACGTAGGAAACTTCCACGTGTTGGGAGGGGTCGAATTTTCCGCCATGCTCCATGGCGTTGAGCAGAATTTCGCGGAAGGCGGTGGCCACTTCTTCGGTTTCGGCGTCGGGCAGACCGGAAGATTCGCGGTAAAACTGCAGCAAACGATTGGCGGTGACGACATCGCAGCGCACGCACAGGCGGATCCAATGGGGAGTGGCGGAGAGAACCTCGATGCCGTCGTCCCAGAAAGGCTCGTTCATGGCGATGCGAATCATCTCGGCGAAACGTTCGGTAGAAAAGGGGCGAGTGAAATAGCTGAAGGCGCGCGCCTGGATGGAATTGAGGACGTCGCCGGGAGTGAACTCATCGGTGAGAATGATCAGGCGGGTATGCGGACGAACCAGGCGCAGGCGGCGAAGGAGCTCGATGTCTTCGTTGCCGGAAGTGCGCTCGCCGGTGACGATCAAATCATAGGGACGTTCCTTGGCGAGCTGTAAGGCTTGTTGATTGTCTTTGGCGTGCTGCACGTCCCATTCTTCGTGGTCAAAGAGATCGCTGAGGAGCCGATTGATTTCGGGACTGGAATCCACAATGAGGGCGTGATGATGCTGGGCTTGCAGGGGAGCCGGCAAAGAGTTGGCCACCATAGAACCTCGCAAGGTTGCTCGCCCGGGCGGCTGGGAGAGAGACAGTTTGGTCAGGATGCTTGAAAGGTTGGTGCGGCGCAAGAGGGGAAGTTGCTAGAGGCTTGTAGGCCCCCTTTCTGAAGCGAGCCGTTTGCTTTTTTGTAGCAGCGGGTTTACCCCGCTGCTACAGGAGTGGCCAAGAGCACAGGCTAAAGCGTGTGCTACTAGCTTAGTTCGCTGGTCATTAGGAAGAGCGGCTTCATTTCGAAGCTTTGGTAGACCGGGCGAAGGCGCTCAATGCTGTAATGCTCCTTGATGTTGATGACTTTTTTGGTGGCGGTGACGGTGTCGATGGGCATGTTGTCGTAGCGGCCGTTCTTGAGGACGACCAGGCGGCCGTGGATGCGATTGAGCAGCAGATCGAGGGCAAGGTTGCCGTAGGCCATGGGGACGATGGAGTCGATGGCGTCGGGATCGCCGCAACGGACGAGATAGCCGAGCTTCTGGGTGATGCAATCGATTTTCTTGCCGTTGTTGAATTTGGGCGAGAGTTTCGTCAGTTCGTCCGCAACGAGTTCGCCGATGCCGCCGAGCTTCTTGTGACCAAACGCGTCCGCGGCGTCTCCCTGGAAAACCATCTCGCCACCTTCGAACATGGCGCCTTCGGAAACCAGCACAATGGAATAGCGGCTGGGGTTGCGATTGCGATCGCGCACCAACAGTTCCGTGAGCTGCTCCATGTTGAATTTGTGCTCGGGGATGACGCATCGGTTGGCGGCGCCTGCCATGGTGGGTAACATGGCAGTGAATCCGGCGTAACGGCCGAAAACTTCCAGGACCATGAAGCGCTCGTGCGAACCGGCGGAGGTGCGCAGAGCGTTAGTCATCTCAATGGTGCGGCTGATACAGGTGCTGAAGCCGATGCAGTAGTCGGTGCCGGGCACGTCGTTGTCCATGGTCTTGGGGATGGCCACGACGCGGACGCCTTCCTTGTAGAGACGCACGCCATAGCTGAGAGTGTCATCTCCGCCGATGGGAATCATGTACTCGATGCCAAGCCAGGCGAGATTCTTGAGGACCTCGGGAGTGAGATCGTTTTTCTCGGCGTTGTATTCGCCCTTGAGATGATCGGGGACGCTGCTCTTGCTGACGCGCCCGGGATTGGTGCGGGAGGAGTGCAAGAAGGTGCCGCCGGTGCGACCAGCGCGGTTGACTTCATCTTCGGTCAGGCGCTGGAAATTATTGGAATTGTCGAACTTTTCGTCGCGAATCATATCGACGAGCCCGGCCCAGCCGCGGCGTATGCCGATGACCTCGTAACCTTCATGGATGGCGCGAAGAGTGACCGCGCGAATGGCAGGGTTCAAACCGGGGACGTCGCCGCCGCCCGTGAGGATACCGATGACGCCTTTCTTTACGTTGATGTTAGCCATGTTGCAAGACTCACCTTTGAGTGGGATAGCAAACAAATGATTATGCGGCTTAAGGGGAAATTAAGGAAGTGCAGGAATCACACATCGAAAAAAGCGATGGAGAGAAGCAGATAGATTGCAGAGAGAGTGGTGCGGCGGCTGTGCCAATTTGGGATCCTGTCACTCTTCGCGCAACGTGGTGGCCGGGTCAATGCTGGAAATGCGCAGCGCGGGCAAGATGGTGGCGAGCAGGGTGACCACAACTAAAGCGGCAACGACGGCGGCCAGCGTGGGCCAATCGTAGACGCCGATGCCGTAGATGACGCTGCTTAAGAAACGCAGCGCGCCACTGGAAAGGGCAATCCCGAGAAGGATGCCGAAGATAGCCGCAACGGCGCCGGCGCGACCGACGTGCAGCATGGCCTGCCCGACGGTAGAGCCGAGAGCCATACGGATGCCGATCTCGCGAGTGCGCTGGGCGACCATGTTGGCGACGAGCGCGAAAATGCCGACGGCACTGAGCAGAAGCGCCAACGCGGCCATGGCGCCGAGGAGCGCGACCTCCACGCGCTGCATGGTGAGCGTGCGCGCGAGCAGGTCATTCATGCTGTAAAAGCCAGATGCGGGAAGATTGGGGTCCGCGGCATTCAGGGCGCGCTGCATTTCGGCGGTGAGCCCCGCAACGGGCTTGGTGGTGCGCACGATCCAGTCGGGCTGGAACCACACGTGGACCATGCCGAGGTACTGCGGGTTCAGTTGGGCGGCCGGCGTGTAAATGGCCTGCTCGGTCATCAAGGGAGCATCCGCATATAAACCGGAAGAGACGGGCACATCCGCGACTTCCCCGACGATTTGCGTGTCTTTATCAATGTAGTGGCCCACGGGGTTGCCGCCGCCATAGAATTTTTGAGCGAACGTGCGATTGACGACAGCAACGGGTTGGCTGGTGGGGCCGTCGGCATCGGTGAACGCGCGGCCCGCAAGAATCGGCATTTGCAGGCTGTCGAAGTATCCAGGAGTTACGTAAATCTCGTCGGTCTGCTCGGTTTGGCCAGCTTCTTTGCCATCGCTGAAGGTCACCTGATCGTTGACGGTCCGTTCGTAGGGCACGGCCAAACCCACCGCGGCGTTGGCGACGCCGGGAATCTGGCGCATGGCCGCGGTGCTTTGCTCGAGGAGTTTGCGAAACGCGGCGGGATCGTGGTACCGGGCGTCGTCGAGAGAAGCCTTGGCGATCATGACACCGTTGGAGGTGAAGCCGGGCGGTAAGGTCTCAAGGTGCACGAGGCTGCGGATGAGCAAACCCGCAGAGGCCAGCAAGACGACGGTGACTGCAACCTCGCCAACAATCAGAGCGAGGCGCAAACGGAGGTTGCCGGAGCTGCTTGCGGTGCGACCCCCCAGCGAGGATCGCAAGTCAACCTTGCGCAGTAGGAACAGCGGAAACATGCCGAACAACAAGCTGGCGAAAATGGAGACGACGGCGGAAAAGAGCAGGACGCGACCGTCGAGGTGAACGTCGGTAACCGGGAGAAAGTACTTGGGCAACAGAAGCAGAAACCCGCGCAGGGCCAGAAATGCGATTCCGATGCCTACGGCTCCGCCAAGCAAGGCCAGCAGCAGGCTTTCCATCCAAAATTGCCGGAGAATTTGCGGCCGAGACGCACCCAGAGCCAAGCGTGTGGCGACTTCCGGAGAGCGGCGCAACATGCGCACCATCGTCAAGCCGGCAAGATTGGCGCAGGCGATCAGCAGGATGAGGCCGGCAGCCAGCATCAAGCCGAGCACCTGTGGGCGGAGGGTATCCGTTTCGCCTTTTTGGAGCGGCACGGAATGATAAGTGACTTGGGCACCGGGGTTATCGTTCAACTCGTAGCGACCGGGTCGGGTAGACCAGGTGCGGTTGATCTGGGCGTCGGCCTCTTGCCAGGTGGCCCCGTCGCGCAGACGCGTGATGACATCGAAGTTGGTACCGCTGCCTTCGCCCTCGCGACTGGGTTGCAGGGGAGTGTACACGTCGGCGTTCATGGGCGTGACCGCGCCTTGCGGGAGTACGCCAATGACCGTGTGAGGCTCGCCCTTGAGAAGAATCGATTGACCGAGGATGTTCGGATCGGCAGCGAAAAGCGTGCGCCAAAGGTTGTAACTGAGAATGGCGACTTTGGGGCCGTGCGGGCGGTCTTCGTCTAGGGAGAAATTGCGTCCCAGCACCGGTTGCAGCGCGAGCACGTCAAAATAGTGGGCGGAGACGCGGGCGTTTTGCGCATATTGCACGCCGGAGGTGGACTGGAGGTTCACACCGGAGGCGGTTCCGGAGAGGGCCGAGAGCAGTGCGGGAACATTGTCGCGGAGCAGTTCCCATTGCTCACCGTTCAAGTTGTGGCGCTGATCGGTGGTGCCGGTGCCGACAATTCTGGTGTAAATCGTGCCTAAGCGCTCGGGATGCGCATAAGGAAGGCTCTTGAAAAGAAGCGCGTTGACCAAAGAGAAGATGGCGGTGTTTGCGCCGATAGAAAGAGCGAGAGTGATGACGACGGTGAGGGTGAAGCCGGGATTCTTGCGCAACATGCGGAAGCCGAAATGGAGGTCGCGGGTGAAGCCGTCGATAAGATTGAGGCCGCGGGCGTCGCGGCATTCTTCCTTGGCGCGTTCCACGCCGCCGAATTCGAGGCGGGCGCGGCGCTGCGCTTCATCGCGGGAGACTCCGGCGCGGATCAGGTCTTCGGCGTAGGCGTCAAGGTGGAAGCGCAGCTCGGTGTCCATCTCGCGCTCGCCGCGCTCGCGACGAAGAACAGCACGCAACCACGACTGCATTCGGCTCCAAAGTGTCATAACGCCTCACTCATAGCGCAGCGCTACCATAGGATCAACACGCATGGCACGCCGGGCTGGTAGATAAGCGGCGAATAGACTCACAGTGAGGAGTAGGAGCACGACGGCAAACATCGCAGAAGGGTCGCTCGCCGAAACGCCGAAAAGCATGCTAGCAATGAGCCGATTCGCCGCGAGGGAGCAAGGTATTCCCAATAGGATTCCCGCCGCCGCGAGCCCCACGGCCTCCCGCAACACCATCCAGAGTATGTTCTTCTGCTGTGCACCGAAGGTCGCTCGAATGCCGATTTCGTTGGTGCGCCGCGTCACGCCGTAGGACATCAATCCGTACAAGCCGACGCAGGCCAGTAACACGGCCAGAGCTGCGAATGCGACAGACAATATGGCCATAGCGCGTTCCGTGACCAGCAACTCACTGGTTATGTCGGCAACCGAATGCGTCGCGAGGACGTATTCGTGCCCCAGAGAGTCGGCTTCGTGCGTTACCAGACGCGAGAGCACTGAGGACGCTCCACTTCCGCGAAGATAGAGGTGGCCCCACCGGGCCCATTTGGGATGCTGCAAGGAAGGAAAGTAAAGGACGTAGGCATTGTCGCTTCGCAGGTCAAAGAGACGCGCGTTGTCCGCAACGCCGACAATCTCCAGCGACTGGAAGTCGGGAATCACCCCAAAACGAATGTGCTGACCTAAGGCCTGTCCACCGGGAAAGAGGCGCTCCGAAAGACTGCGACTGATCACAACAACAAAGGTGTGGTGCTCGTCGTCATTCCAGCGGAAGTCGCGGCCGGCCAGCAATCGAACGCCCAGAGTTTGCAAAAAACGCGGCGAAACAAAGGTGCCGTTCACCATTGGCCCCGAGACAGAAGAATCGGAGGAAAGGGATGATGCGATGTCCCGCCAACCCTCCACTCCGGGAACACGTGCATCAGAGAAGGCGACGGAACGCACACCTGGAATGGCAGAAAGGCGCTGGATGAATTGTTGATGATAAGCGGTCATGTCCAGGTTGCGGTAACCGTCAGGCATTGGACTCAATGTGACTTCGAGGAGGTTTTCTGGGGTGAAGCCGAGGTTGAGGGAGCACAACTTTTGAAAGGTGCGCAAGAGCAGGCCAGCACCCAGGAGAAGGGTGAAGGAGAGAGCGATCTGCGCGATCACAAGCGCCTTTCCTACTCTTCCGGCCCCGCCGGAAATGCCACGAGAATTTCTTTGCAGTGTAGAAACAGGGTCTTCGTTAAGAGCGCGGAAAGCAGGCGCGAGGCCAAACAGAATTCCCGCGAGTACCGCTACGGCTGCGGTAGCCGCGAGGACGCGAAGCTCGGGGCGAAGATCGATCACGACAGGGGGCATGTAGTAACGGGTCAGCAACCAAGCGAGAAAAGTGCTACCGAAGTAGGCGAGGACAGCACCCAACACAGCTCCAGCAAACGACAGGGTTAAACACTCGGTCAGCGTTTGTCGAACAAGCGCCGAGGGCTTTGCGCCTAACGCCAGACGTATGCTCATTTCGCGGCTCCGTTGGGCGGTTCGTGCCAGCATCAAACTCGCCAAATTCACGCAAGACGCCAACAGAATTAACCCAACCACACCGAGCAGCACGTAGAGTGGGCGACTGAATTGTTCGCGGAGATCAGGCGAGATGCCTTTCGGCACCGCGGTAACTTCTAACTTCATCGCGAGCCAACGTTGCAGACGGTTGCCCGGAACGTGTGTCGGCGCAGTAGTCTCAAGCACTGGCAACCAGAAGGATTGGAGCTGGGCTTGCGCTTGGGCGAGCGTGACCTTCTCCTTCAGGCGGCCGACAACGTAGAGCCACAGGATAGAAGGGTCCTCGATACTCTGGAGAATATTGCTGTTTCCCTGTAAAAGCGGTTGGGCTGTGAAAGGAATAATGATTTCGGGTGGCTCCCCGGAAGTCATGCCAGTGAACCATCGTTGGGTGACGCCGATGACGGCAAAAGGTTGGTTTTCTATACGGATCTGTTTTCCGATGACGTCCGGGGAAGCTCCGAAACGACGGCGCCAAACGGCATAGCTCAGGACCGCAACCCGAGGTGAGGAGCCATTGTCGAAATTCGCGTCTAACGACGAAATCAGCCGCCCTAGAAAAGGACTGACGCCTAGCACAGAGAAATAATCGCCGGTTACGCCCTGAACACCATTCTGCGCAAGGGTCCCATCCACCTCGACATTAACCATAGCGGTAGGACTCCACGCGATCAAGCCGGAGAAGACTTGCTGGCCCCGCGCGACCTCGCGGAACATGGGATAGGAGAACGGAACCGTGCCGTCGGGCCGGATGGGCGAGAGTTGCACGAGCTGCTGAGGATGCACAACCGCAAGGTCACGTAGCAGCAAGGCATTCACGAGAGTGAAGATGGCAGTGTTGGCGCCGATGCCGAGAGCGAGGGTGAGTATAGCGACGGTAGTAAAACCGGGGGACTTGCGCA
>DATKPS010000130.1:0-4785 GCA_035524015.1 Candidatus Sulfotelmatobacter sp. | reverse complement strand
TCGGCCACGCTCCAACGCTTCACCCGTGAAAGCGGATCAACTTGTCTCGGCGATCCCGGTGCACGTTGTGCCACACACTCACCACAACCATGGCCAGGCTCACCGCCAGGATGGCCCATGTCACCATGGCAAACACGTCGGTCATAGAGCCTCCTTTGCAGTGCGGCAGCTTCGCTTACCCCTGAGCTGCGCCAGCGTGTGTCCGCAGTCGCCGCGTCGCCAGATTCGGTCCGCGGAATCCATGAACGGCGTTGTCGCTCTTCTACGCGTGCCACATCGTCGTGTCTTTGTTGCGATGATGGTGTTTCGCGTGGAAGAACCCAATGGCGAGGACCGCCACGGGCACAGCGATTACGGTGCACACTACAAAATAGAGGACGGTCATGCGACCCTCCCCGGGAAACGCCGCAGCATACTTCTTCCGCCCGTTTCCCAGGCCCTCAACTTACTCCAACCTTTCGCGCCTGTCAGTGATTTCGGGTCGATCTGGGCAAGCACATCCGTACCATTACCGCGACAAGTTCTGCACAAGTTCGCCCCATTCCCCTGCTGGCTCGCCGCTTCGCCTGCCCACAACGCTATACTTCGGAAGCCACAACCTGGCGCCTGGAGCGAATTTATGCCGTTCACGTCCGTACGATCCTCGGTCCTTCCTCAACCCCTCATCGCCGTGCGCGACATACGCGCCAGCAGTCGCTGGTATACACAACTGCTCAGCCTCGACGCGCTCCCCGACCACCCTCATCGAGACGCCTACGACCGCTTGTACTCTGCCGGTCACATGATTCTTCAACTCCACGCGTGGGACGAGCACGATCATCCCAACCTGACCAACCGCGGCGCTGCGCCCGTCGCACACGGCGTTGTGCTCTGGTTCGAAGTCGACCGCTTCGATTCCGTTGTCGAACAGGCCCGCACTTTGCGCGCCGAGATTATCGAAGGGCCTTCTTTCAACCCGCGACCACGCCACAGAGAAATTTGGCTTCGCGATCCCGATGGCTATGTCGTGGGTATTGCCGGCCCAGACAACGAGCTCAACTCTTGAGCCTCGCCTTCATCGGACTGCGCGCTCGCTGTGCTACTGTGACGGTACGTCAGGAAACAACCATCTTTCGAGGATTGGTCGATGTTGCGCAAACTAGGCCTGGCACTTTGCTATGGAATTGCCCTCGTTTACATTCTTTCGATTCTCCTGCCTGCTTTTTACTGTTACTCCCATGGATGCAGGGGACCGGGTGAGCTCGATGCGTTTATGCCCGCCTTCGCTTTCACTCCGCTTGGCGCCATAGCAACGGCTTTCTCTTTGGCACACGCGGTACAAAAGGTCAAAAAAGGACAATCGACTTGGCTTTTCTGGCCTATCGCACTTATTTTCTCCCTAATTCTGCTCGGTGTAATTGCGCTGATCGTCGCCATAATTGTTCACACGGCCTTTCATCGTCGTTAACGAGAACGAGGGCGTATCCCGTTCGTAGCCGCTCGGCTTCGCGACCTCGATGGCAGAAACTGGAGCAATCGTGACAGCGGAATTGCTGCGATTCAACGGCGCGGTCGAGCACGATCCCGCCATCGATGCCTGGCTGAAAAAACATACTGGGGAATTGGGCGTCATCGCGCACACGTGGTTTCAGGTGATGCGGAAATGCGGCGACGAAGTCCGCGAGCTTTTGCATGACGGCTGCCCGATTGCCTGTTTGGGAGACGCGCCTTTCGCCTACGTCAATGTATTCACTTCGCACGTAAGCGTGGGCTTCTTTCAAGGTGCGGCGTTGTCCGATCCGGCCCGCTTGTTGCAAGGCGCTGGCAAGTTCATGCGCCATGTCCTCCTGAAACCGGGAACGCCCACCAACACCGTGGCCCTGCACAAGCTCATCGAAGCAGCCTATTCCGATATAAAGGCCCGCGTCGAAAACGGCTAACCAAACGACAGCACACTAATTCGGATAATTGAACAACAGCTGATTCCCGTCGGGATCATCGACCACCAGCAGCCGGTAGCCCCACGACCCTTCTTTGACGGAAACGCCCTTGGCCTCAAACTCCGCCCGTAACATGTCCAACGCGGCGGTCGCGCCCTCGCGCGTGTCCGGCTCGACGTTCAACGAAATGAACATCAGCCCCTTACCCACCTTCTCTGGCCAGGTGTCCGCCAGGATCAGCGCGCAACCCTGCCGCTCCACCTGCGCCACTTGCGCTCTCCCCTCTTCCTCATACCGCCAGGGGCTCGTGAACCCAAGCCGCTCCACGTAAAAGCGGAGTGAGGCTTCGACGTCCCTCACGGACAAGACAGCGCGCGCGAACCATTCCGTCATAAGCGATCCCCCCAGCAGAAAAATTCTCGCGGTGCCCCGCTATCTTAGACGCACCCAGAAACCGCGCCCACGAAATTCTATTTACGTTTCATCCCGGCCCCGTGTCCCGGAATGTCCGCCTTCGCCTTCTCTCTTCTTGACTGCTCTCGGATCGCCTAACGAACCGCACGCAGCGTAGCGAATTCCGCGATGCTCAGAACGACCGCATAAGTGGCGAATAGAAAAGCGCCGTAGCGGCCGCCCGATGCTTCCTGAATGCGGGGCATGAAGGTTCCCAGGTTCGAGAGCACCACCGCTTCTCCGATCATTCCCGGTATCGCCAGAAGGAGCATGGCCGTGGCCCAGTGGGATGGAGCGATGTGGCGCCACCGAAGAATGAGGATGCACAGCACGGCGGACAAAACGGGAGAAGTCGCGAAGCTGATCCAGTATCGGGCCGCCGTCGTCTCTAAAACGCGGTGACCCACATACCCGTAGTAGACCGTCCCCAAAATCCAAATGAGCAAGCCCAGCAAAAACAGCAGCAACGTTTCTGGCATCTTCATGTGCGCCTCCCCTACGTGCTAGAATGAACCACGTGGTACATGCAAAATGTACCATGCGGTACATCAACCGCACAAGATGCCTCATCGCAAAAAACCCGATCTCCAGGTGCTCCTCGATCGCTGCCTCGCCGCCTTCGTCGAAGCCGGCACTCTCGATGTCAGTCTCGATGACTTGGGCCGCAAGGTCGGCACCAGCAAGCGCATGCTGGTTCATTACTTCGGTGGGCGCGAGAACCTCGAGGAACAAGCCATCACCCGGCTCGAAAGCCGCCTGCGTCAGCAATTTGCTCCCGAGGCGTTTCCGCCGGGAGCCACCGCGCACACGGTTATCACTGCTCTTTGGGACCGCACCACCGCTCCTCAATCGAAGGGCGTCCTCTTGTTGATCATGGATCTGTCGAAGCGCGCCTGGTCGGGTTCAAAACGCGCCAAGCTATTCTATGAGCAGCAGCAGCACCTCTGGGTTGAGCTTCTCCTGCGGTTTTTGCCGGATCGCGCAACCGTGGAAGAAGTCCTGCAAACCTTCCAGGGAGCGGTCCTGGCATTTTTGATCACCGGTGATCGCGAGCCAGGCAAGCGCGCAATCCTCCGCATCCTGCAAAACCAAAAGAACCAGCACACCCGACCCTAGTCACCGTCCTGCCCGGGCCGCCACGCTGGAACGTTCTGCCAAAACGCGTGTCTTCGTCAGGGCACGACTTCAGTCGTGCTATAAGCAACGCAGAATCGTTGCGGGTTCAGCCGCTGAGGGCGCTTGTTCTTTGCACACCCTGTAGCTCACCCCTTCCAGGGGTGAGGCCTTTTCTCTTTCTTTGCCAAGCGCCGCCAATGCCACCCGCTCGATTTGTTTGACCCATCGCCCTAAGCGGCGGTAGCATAAACTATTGTCCGGTCAATACGGTGGGAGTAGCTCAGCTGGTAGAGCGTCGGTCTGTGGAACCGAATGTCGCGGGTTCAAATCCCGTCTCCCACCCCACTTTTCGCAAACCTTATTTAATTCCGCGTGCGACGGAACGGTACTATAGCAGCGGCTTTACGCCGCTGGCTTTCCCCCAATGGCTCCTGGGTGCCTATACCTGCGCTGGCCGTGCTCGCCGGCCTTCGTTAAACAGCTTCAACCGCGCGCTCACCACCTGCTTCACCGCATCACCAACCGGCGGCAGCAACTTATACGGAACGATTTCGCTCGGCGCTTTCGCCAGCGCCGCATCCAAGCCCCGCCGCCACGCCAGTCGCAACTCGGTATTAATGTGCACCACGGTCATCCCCGCCGCGATCGCTTCCAGAAAATCGTGATCGTCGGTTCCGGATCCCCCGTGCAACGTCATCAGCGCATGCGTCTCTGCCTTGATCGCGCGAATTCGCTCAATATCCAAATGCTTTCTCGTTTTGCCTGCAGCCATGCTCTTCAGCATCCCATGCATATTGCCCACCGCCGGCGCCAGCGTGTCGATGCCCGTTTCCTCAAGAAACTCTTTCGCTTGCGCCGGGCTCGTCAGCCCTTTCTGCAGATCCGGCGCGGCATCGTGAATCTCCGAGCCGCTGCCGATGTCTCCGATTTCCCCTTCCACCAGGATGTCTGGGCGCAGCCCCTTCAGCGTTTCCACTGCCGCTTTCGTTTCCCGCACATTTTCCGCGTACGGCAGCGTCGACACATCGAACACCACCCAATCGAAACCCGCCTTCGCCGCTTCGATCGCTTTCGGCAGCGAATGCGTGTGATCCGCGTTCAAGAAAATTGGGTAATCGTATTCTTCGCGCAAGCGCTTCACCACCGCCGCCACTTGCGGCACGCCCATGAATTCCCGCTCCCCTTCCGACACGCCCACCACCACCGGCACCTTGAGCTCGCGCGCTGCCTCGAACACCGCATTCAACGTCACCAGATCCGCGACGTTGAAATGTCCTACCGCAACTCCTTTTGCGTC
>DATKPS010000129.1:0-17369 GCA_035524015.1 Candidatus Sulfotelmatobacter sp. | reverse complement strand
AAAGGCCTGATGGACTTGTTCCCTGCCAATACCGGCGTCGCCGGTCCGCCGCCCACGGGCGGAGGCATTGTGGATACCACCGGTCTGGTTATGGGCTACTACGACGGCAATACCGTCACCGGCCTCTGGAATTACGCCCAGAACTTCGCCATGAACGACAACACCTACGGAACCAACTTCGGCCCATCGACTGACGGCGCACTCAATCTTGTCGCCGGTCAGACCAATGGCGTGGTGCAGAACGAAAACGGCACGGGCGCGGTCATCGGCGACGGCAATGGCGGCTTCACTCTGATCAGTGACGCCGACCCGCTGAACGATGTCTGCTCCACTACCACCGGCGAAGTCCTGCAGATGGGCGGCCAGAACATTGGCGACCTGCTGAACACCGCTGGCGTGAGCTGGGGCTTCTTCGAAGGTGGCTTCGATCTGACCGTCACCAACCAGAATGGCACCACGGGCTGCCATCGTTCGACGCTGTCGCAAATCACCGGACAGACCAAGGCCGACTACATCCCGCACCATCAGCCCTTCCAGTACTATGCGTCGACGGCTAATTGGCAGCACACGCGCCCGACCTCGACTCTGACCATCGGCCACCAGGGCGATGCCGGCAATCACCAGTACGATACGCATGACTTCTTCGATGCGGTGAACGCTGGAAACTTCCCCGCCGTCAGCTTCCTGAAGGCTCCTGGCTACCAGGACGGACACGCCGGCTACTCCGATCCTCTCGATGAGCAGAAGTTCATCGTCGACACCATCAACTTCCTGAGCCAGCGTCCCGAGTGGGGCACCACGGCGGTCGTCATCACCTACGACGATTCCGACGGCTGGTACGATCATCAGATCGGCCCGATCGTGAATACTTCGCAGACCAGCGCGGATGCGCTCACGGGCGCCGGACAGTGCGGCACCGTAGCGCCGGTTCTCGACGGCATCACGGCTTCGCACGCTCAGGGCCGCTGCGGATACGGACCGCGCATTCCGATGCTGTTGATCTCGCCGTACGCCCGTCAGAACCAGGTCGATCACACCCTGCTCGATCAGTCTTCGATCATCCGTTTCGTCGAAGATAACTGGCTTGGCGGCGAGCGGATTGGCAATGGTTCGTTCGACACTGTTACGAACTCCATCGCATCGATGCTGGCTGTCCAGTTGCCCTCGACGTGCTTGCGCTTTGTGTTGCTCGACGACACCACCGGTCTGGTAACGCAGAAAGGTTGCAGGTAGCACGGCAGTGTAAGCTTGCAGTCCTAACAAGTCGGAACGGCAACGAGTGTGGCGCTGTTGACTGCATTCGCTGCCGTTTCGCGCTTTTCTGATTCCGGTTTGCAAAGGCGTTTGGTGACCACTCGACGATCGTTCTTGAAACACTGCTCCGCTGTCGCCGGAGGCCTCGTTCTCGGCCGCACTGGCTTTCTCTCAGCCATGCAGCACACCGCTCACGCGCCCGCCAATACTTTGAATGTAACCACGCTGCCGACGTTCGTGGACCCGCTGCCACTGCCTTCCGTCGCCAAGCCGTCCGGGATGCGCACCATCGCCTCTTCCAAAGCGCAAGTTCCCTACTACCGGTTGGCCGCGCGCCCGGTGGAGATGAGGATTCATCGCGACCTGAAGCCGACGCACTTCTGGTCATTCGGCCCCTCGGTCCCCGGACCCACGCTCGAAATGCGAAGCAATGAGCCGGTACTAGTGGAGTGGGCCAATGAGCTTCCGCAACAGCACTTCCTCCCTATCGACTATCGCCTGCATGGCGCCGAGGCCGGCAATCCCCAGGTGCGCATCGTTTCCCATTTGCACGGCGCCCGCGTGCCCGCCGACAGCGACGGCTATCCCGAAGACTGGTTCGTGCCCGGCAAGTCCCGGCTGTACCACTACCCCAATCAACAGGACGCGATGATGCTCTGGTATCACGACCACGCCATGGGCATTAATCGCCTAAATATCTTTGCGGGACTGGCGGGCGCATACATTCTGCACGATCAGGTCGAGGATGCTCTTCATCTGCCCGCGGGAAAATACGAAATTCCCTTGGTGATTTGCGATCGCATGTTCGACAAGGATGGCCAACTCTACTATCCAGTGTCCGACAAACCCGACCACCCGTGGATTCCGGAGTTTTTTGGGGACGCTCATCTCATCAACGGCAAATTGTTCCCCTTTGTCGAAGTGGAGCCGCGCAAATATCGCTTCCGTATTCTGAATGCCGCCAATGGCCGCTTCTACCATCTCGGCCTGTCCAACAAATTACCGTTTCACCAGATCGGTACCGACCAAGGATTGCTTGCCGCGCCCGTCATCGCGCAGCAAATTATGATCGCGCCCGGCGAACGCCTGGATTTGATCGTCGATTTCAAGGAAAGCGCCGGGGCACAAGTCATTCTCGGCGACGACTTCGTCCCACTGCTGCAATTTCGTGTTTCGGGCACAGGCGTCAAGGACGACAGTGTTCTTCCGGCTGCACTTCGCCCCATGGAAAAGCTCCAGGAGTCGGCCGCAGTGAAAACCCGCTTTCTTTCTCTCGATGAGATCGATGATAAGGTCCAGAATCCCGTCAAAATGCTCCTGAACGGCAAGGCCTGGCACGATCCAGTGACCGAAAATCCCACCCTGAATTCCACGGAAATCTGGGCGTTCGTCAATCCCACCGACGATTCGCACCCGATCCATCTGCACCTGGTAAAGTTTCAAATTCTGGACCGGCGCAAAATCGAAAACTTCGCGTTTTTGAGCCGTCGGGAGCTGCGCTTCACCGGTCCGCCGGTTCCTCCCGACCCCGACGAGGCTGGCTGGAAAGACACCGTGCGCGTCCATCCCGGGATGCTCACGCGTATCATCGCGCGTTTCGAGGGCTATGCTGGCCGGTACGTTTGGCACTGCCATATCCTGGAGCACGAAGACAACGAGATGATGCGCCCCTTCGACGTACTGCCGCACACCTGAAAAATCGCCACTTTTACTGGAAAGTATCGCCATCTCTAGCGATAATGTGACCACCGAACGATTCGCCCGGAAAGGGCCGACCTTGATTCTCCAACAGACTGACCCGATCATCGTCATCCGCCAAACCGACCACGCTTTCCTCTCCGGTTTTTTTGCCCGCGAACTTGGCAACGATCAGTTCCAGCGTCCAGAACCTTTTCCTTCATTTTGCCTGGCGGCTGCGGAGCACGACAACGGTTGGCAGGAATGGGAATTGGCGCCCGGCGTTGATCTGAAAACCTTGACCCCATATAGCTTCATGACCGTCCCGACCGAGGAGCACATTTCCCTGTACCAGCGGGGCATTGACCGTGTTTTGAAAGCCGATCTCTACGCCGGTCTACTGGTTATTTCCCACTGCATGGGCTTATACGATCGCACGCACGCGACTATACCCGGTTATTCCGCAAAATATATCAAGTCGCAGGAACAGCACCTCGCCAATGACTTTGTGCAGCGTCTGCGTTTACAGCAGCTACGCCTGAAAGTCGATCTGCGCAACGACCCGGCTACCAGGCCGTTCACCGACGAACGGCTGATCAAGACCAATGTCCAGCGCCTGGAAGCGCTCGATCGTCTCTCGCTGTATTTCTGCCTAGGTAACGCGGAAGACTCTTCAATCGAAGGGGTGCCTGTGGATGACGACGGCAAGGAAGTGGACTGGGAGATTCGCCCAGCGGCATCCGGCCAATTCACCCTTAAGCCCTACCCGTTTCGTCGTGATCCCCTCAACTTCGCGATTCTCGCCCGGCGCATCCCGAAGCGGCGCTATATTGACGACGGTGACCTTCAGTCTGTTGTGGCCGCGGCTCCCTTCTTCAATATTCATTTCTCTGTTCGTTCGCAGGTTGCCGTAAGTGGTTTTCAGGCTGTCGGTTTCTAAGCGCTCGTGCAGTCTTCTCTGGATATTCACAAGCGATTTTCCGACTCTCGCTGTTCCTCTGGTATCATTCCACTCAGGGACTCATGCGGCCAGATCGCATCTCGCTCTTCCCTCTCAACGTCGTTCTCTTCCCCGGCGAACTCCTTCCCTTGCACATTTTCGAGCCGCGCTATCGCCGCATGGTGCGCGAATGTCTCGATGAAAAGATTCCCTTCGGCATGCTGCTGGCCCTGCCGAACGGCCTAGCCCACGTGGGCTGCACCGCGGAAATTCTGGAGGTAACCAAGCGCTACGACGATGGACGCATGGACATCATCACCGTGGGCCGGCAACCTTACCGGCTGCTGGATCTCTTCACCGAGGATCCGTTGCTACAGGGGAGCGTGGATTATCTGGAAGATGACGAGTGTTTGCTGAAGCAAGACGATTGCGAAAAACTGGTCGAGCTCTACGAAGTTTGTTACACGTTACTTTTCTCCGGCATGCCTCCCAACTTTGACGAGACCCCTCGCGATCGCCTTTCCTACGCGGTTGCCGGCGCTCTCCCGCTGGATCTTTTGTGGAAACAGCAAATCCTGGAGTTGCGTTCCGAGGCCGAGCGCCAGGATCGCCTGCACAGGTATCTCCGCGAATGGGCGCTGCATCTACACAAGATAGACACAAGGCGCCCAGGTGGAGAAGGTATCGGACACGGTTTGAATTAGTGTTGGGCGGGTCTTCCGACAAGACCCGCGGATAGGGGCTTCATGACAGCTAGCAATGCACCGCACGCGGCAGGGCATTCCAAACCACGCACCATTGGCGAGTTGAAGAGCATTCCGGATTTCGACGCCTGCTCCAGCACCCTGCCGGTAAAAAACGAAATTCGCCGCAATCTGCTGCGCGCCATCGAACGCGGCGAGCCGCTGTTTCCCGGAGTGCACGGCTACGAGGACAGTGTGATTCCGCAGCTCGTCAATGCCGTGCTTTCGCGCCATAATTTCATTCTTCTGGGGCTTCGCGGCCAGGCCAAAAGCCGTATTTTGCGTGGTCTGATTCAGCTTCTCGATCCCGAGATCCCGGTAATCGCCGGCTGCGAAATCAACGATAATCCCTTGCGTCCCATCTGCCGCTCTTGCCGCGAACGCATCGCCGCAGAAGGGGATCATACCCCCATCGCCTGGCTTGCTCGCGACCAACGCTACGTCGAAAAGCTGGCCACGCCGGATGTCACCATTGCGGACATTATCGGCGATGTCGATCCCATTCGCGCCGCCCGCGGCGGACGTGACTTGTCCGACGAATTGACCATCCACTATGGCCTGCTGCCCCGCGCCAATCGCGGTATTTTCGCCATCAACGAACTTCCGGACCTCGCCGGAAAAATCCAGGTCGGTCTGTTCAACATTATGCAGGAAGGCGACATTCAGATTAAAGGCTATCCGTTGCGCTTGCCTCTCGACGTGCTCTTGGTGTTCACGGCGAATCCCGAGGATTACACCGCGCGCGGCAAAATCATCACTCCGTTGAAGGACCGCATTGGCGCCGAAATTCGCACGCACTATCCGACCACCATCGACGAAGGCATGACCATCACCAATCAGGAAGCGTGGACCAAGCGCGATTCGCACATCAAAGTCGAGATTCCGGATTATCTGCGCCAGGTGGTGGAAGAAATCGCGTTTCAGGCTCGGGAAGACAAGCGCGTGGACCGCCGTTCGGGTGTGAGCCAGCGGCTACCCATCACGGCCCTGGAAAGCGTCGTGAGCAGCGCCGAGCAGCACGCCGCGCGTGCTGGGGAAACTCACGCGGTTGCGCGTGTTGCCGATGTGTATGCCGCGCTCCCCGCGATCACCGGCAAGCTCGAACTGGAGTACGAAGGCGAGCTCAAGGGCGCGGAGACTATTGCTCGCGAGTTGATTCGCGCTGCCATTGGCCGAGTCTTCAGCAAGCATTTTGCGGACGTAAGCTTTCAACCGGTGGTGCAATGGTTCGAATCCGGCAATGAATTGAAAATTCCCGAGGATGTTTCGACGAGTCACCGCTTTCAACAGCTTAGCCAGGTGCAAACGCTGATGGAGCACATCGCCAATCTGGGCGTCTCAAACCGAAAAGACGAAGCCGCCGCCGCTGCCGCCGCCGAGATGATTCTGGAAGGCTTGTGGGCGCATCGACGTGTGGGCCGCAGCGAAGAACGTGGCTTCTATGCCGAAAAGCCCCAGCGCATGCCGGAGTCGCGCGAGCGGGAGAATCCGAATCGCCCGCGGCGCAGCTACAACTGATTGGCCAGCGCTGAACGAGCTTCGAGGAACATGCCATGAAGATCGTGAAATACCGGAAGTACACTGGCGAGCCGGCCGACGAGGTCGATCTCGACGAGCTGATGAAGCGGCTGGGCGATTTCCTGCTGCAAAGCGGCTTCGAATCTCAGTACTACGGCCTTTCGGAGCTTGATGCAGCACAGTCTATGGAGGCGCTGCGCAACGCCATTCTGCGCGCGCTGCAGGAAGGCGAACTGATTCCCGAAGATATGATGAGCGAAGAATTGCAACAAATGTTGCAGGATCCTGGCGCTCTCAACAACCAGGATGTGCGGGACCTGATCGACAAAATCATTCAGCGCCTCACCCAAGAAGGTTTCATCAATCCGCAGCAACCTCCGCAAGTCACGCCGCCCCCGCAGACTACCCCGGGCGGGCAGTTGGGCCGTCCTTCCGAGCGCAACCCCGAGGCTCGTTTTGAGATCACCGATAAGGCCATCGATTTTCTCGGCTTCAAAACCCTTCGCGACCTTCTCGGCTCGCTGGGCCGCAGCAGCTTCGGGCGTCACGATACCCGCGACCTCTCCACCGGTGTGGAATCTGGCGGAGTTTCACGACCCTACGAGTTCGGCGACGTCCTCAATCTGGACATCAGCCAGACACTGTCGAATGCCATCCGCCGGGAAGGCGCAAAAGTTCCCATTGAGATGCAATATCGCGACTTGATGGTGCATCAGTGCGAATACCAAAGCTCCTGCGCCACGGTGGTGTTGCTCGACTGCAGCCACAGCATGATCCTTTACGGTGAGGATCGTTTCACACCCGCGAAACGCGTGGCCTTGGCTCTTTCGCACTTGATTCGCACGCAATATCCCGGCGACACCTTGAGCCTGGTGCTGTTCCACGATTCCGCGGAAGAAATTCCGCTAGCGCAACTGGCGCGGGTGCAGGTGGGGCCGTATTACACCAACACGCGCGAGGGCCTGCGCATGGCCCAGCGCATCCTGCTTCGGCAACGCAAAGACATGCGGCAAATCATCATGATCACCGATGGCAAACCCTCTGCCCTGACTCTGGAAGACGGCCGCATCTACAAAAATGCGTTCGGGCTGGACCCGTTTGTTGTCAGCGAAACGCTCGAGGAAGTGAACAAGTGCAAGCGCTCGGGCATCATGATTAACACGTTCATGCTGGCCAGCGATTACAGCCTGGTGCAGTTTGTGCAGAAAATCACGCAAATGTGCAAGGGCAAAGCGTACTTCACCACGCCGTATACTTTGGGGCAATATTTGTTAATGGATTACATGCAGCGCAAGACCCGCACGATCCACTGAGCCCAACGCAAACATTATTGCATTTGCGCCGCAGGGCGATGCGGTTCAGCGGTTTCGGGATACATGAAAATACTGAGTTTCTAGCATTCGCACTTTAGTACTCCAGAATCGCGATTGCCCGTATCTTGCCGGGCGCTTCCCACGTCTAATTTTGTAACGAGACAAATTAAAACATTTCCCTGAACTTCGCCTGGCCGTGTCCTGACAAGCGAATCGGAGGAACTAAAAGGAGTTGTGAATGAAACTGTCGAGAATCTCAGTCGCGATCTTCGGAGCCGCGCTGTTGTGCGTATCCGGCGCGTTTGCCGGGAGCACCAACAAGGGCAGCCTCAACCTCACCGAAAAGGTGAACGTGGATGGAAAAACCTTGGACGCGGGCAACTACAAAGTGGAGTGGAACGGCGATGGCCCGAACGTGCAGGTCACTGTGCTTCGCGGCAAACAAACCGTTGCCACTTTCCCTGCTCAAGTGACGGAAGGCACCACGCAAAATCCGGATAACGCTTATGGAGCGGTGCAGGGCCCGGATGGCTCCCGCTCGCTGACGGCAATCTACATTGGCGGAAAGCACACCGTCCTTCAGGTGGCACAGAACGCCTCGAGCACCCAGCAATCGAGCAATCAGGACTCCAAGTAACCAAAACCCATCGCCCGTTCCTCTCTCTGCGCCACGGGAGAGGAATGGGCAGTTCTTTTGCAGGGACACACTCCCACCAAGCCGCCTCTCTTTTCAACTTTGCGTTAAAATGAACTATGCCCTGGTGGAAGAGATTCGCACGCAAACTGGGTTGGGAGGCTGCCTTGACAAACGTTGAAGCTCGCCAAAATGCTCCACATTTTTCCCTGGAGGCGCTCGACGGAAAAGAATATTCACTGGATTCGCTGCTGGCACGGGGACCGGCGGTCCTTGCCTTCTTCAAGATCTCTTGCCCGGTCTGCCAATTCACATTGCCGTTTCTGCAGCGAATCTCCGAACGCTTTGCTGGCAAAGGAGTATCGGTCGTCGGCATTTCGCAAGACGACGTGCTCAGCACTAAAGAATTTAACAAGGAGTACGGCATCACCTTCACCACGCTGCTCGACAGTCCCGGCTATCCCGCTTCCAATGCGTACGGCCTGACCAACGTTCCCACGATCTTTCTGGTGGCGCCCGATGGCACGGTGAAAGTCAGTTGCATGGGTTTCGACAAAGCGGCACTGGAGAAAATCACCGCAGAGCTTGCGCAGCACCAGAAGATGGCGTCGGCGCCGCTGTTCCGGCCAGACGAAGTTGTGCCGGCTTACAAGCCTGGATGAGGCTCGAAAAATTAGGTCCGGTCGGGATCTAACGAAAACTAAGTATCCGAGGATTCCCGCAGCGGATCGATTTTGTGCCTCGGGGGCTTCTTGCGTTTGTCGGGAATGACCCGCGTCGCGCTCGGCGTAAGGCCAGACTTTCGCGCCACCCGGCGCGCTTCCGTGCCTTTGTCGAGCTTCCTTTTCTTGCGATTCATTTCAGGTTATGTGGTTGCCGTCGAAATCCGCTAACTGGATTTCCTGCACGGCACGAAACGCTTGATCAATGGCTTCATTTGTATACGCGAACGCCCCGGCGTCGGAGTTAGCGATGTGAATGTTTCCAAATGGTCTACGGCCAATTTCGTTGGGGGCTTCGCCGGGCGACCAAACCGGGTCGTAAAGTGAATTGTATTCGTAGGCGTAGCCGTGGGGCCAACGGTTGACGGTGATGGCTTCAATGTCCACGGCAGGATCAAAACCGGCGCTGCCCAGAATCCGTGCCAACTGGTCTCGGATCTTTCGTTCGAAAGTATTGAAATCGGTGGTTAGCAGCTTCATACGCCCGGTGCGCTGTTTGTCTCGCGCGGTCTCGCCCGGTCCCACGGGAACGTATTGCATGTGAAGCAGACAGGACTGCGAGGGCTGTTGCGTGAATTCGTAGCCACCCATGCTCACCGGGAAATCCATCTCTACGCCGCTGAAAAACGCGCCTGGACAATGCACTTGGTGAATCTTCAGCTTGTCGAACGCTTGCCAATTCCGTAGCTGCACATTGGTGTAAACCAGCGGCACCTTCACGTTGTACGCCAGCGCTTGCTTCTGCGTCTGCGGCATATCCGGGCAGAGATACGGAATCACCATATTCCAGCAGGCCAAAATGCATTTGCCTGCGTACACCGTGTGCGCCTGGCCGCCCCGGACGTAAGTCACAAACGCGCCGCCACCCGACCCTCGCTGATTGGCCACATGGACAACCGTGGAGTTCAAACGCACGCGGACCGGTGAGCTTTCATCATCGAGTTTTGCGTAATTAAACTTTGCCAAAACCACATCTTCCATGGTGTTGCCCGGCGCCACTCCGGGAATCATAGAGCGCACCAGCAATCGCGGCACGGAACCGATGCCATCCGGAAAGTGATAAATGTACGGTTCGTGGTCCTGCCGCGTGACTTCCAGCCCGATCCCAGGCCCGTCGTTGTCCTTGATTCCTAAGCCCTGGAATCCCGGCAACTCGCCCAGCCCTGCCATGTCGCCCGCAGGAACGGCATCGATGCCGACGCCATAGAGCCCATACATGGAGGTAAAGAAAAACGGAATTACGTCCGGCGAGACTTTTACGTTTTTGAGCAAATAATCCTGATAGCTGGTCTTGGCCAGGTAGTCCTTCTTTTGCTGCGCACTCATTCCGGCCAGGTAGTCCACCTGTTCCGTAAAAAGCCGGGCAATGTCTTTTTGGGCGGCAGGCGAAAGCGGCGTCTTCGCCAAGAAGTCCGGCCAAGGTTTCTGGTAGAAACCCGTCGCCAAGCAATCGGTGCCAAACGTTTCCTTGTCGAAAAAGACCGCCTGGCCCATGCCTCGCGATGAATAGAATCTCTGATCGTAGTAAGTCTCGAATCTCTTCACTTCGATACCGAGATCCTTGAACAACTGCTTCGCTTGCGGGCTGTAGAGATTGGGTCCGGTAATCGTTTGTGTTCCGCCGTAGCCGATGATCAGCCGCTGGCCGCTGTGAAACTCATTTCGCTTGGCGTGCCCCCCGAAATCGTCATGATTATCGAGCACCAGGATTTTGGCCTTTGGTCCCGCATATTGCTGGTAAAAGTACGCCGCCGAGAGCCCGCTGATTCCCGCGCCGACCACGACGAGGCCGTATGCTTCGTCCACCGTGGAGTAAGGCCAGGTTTTCCCGTCGCGCATCGCGTGCGCCACTTCCCAAGAGCCGTCGTGGCTGCCGCGCATCCCGGTTTTTGCAGGGGGATAATAGCCCGGCTCTTTCTCCGGGGCGTAGGGCTTGTCGGAATCCGCCAAAACGCGGCCCCAGAAAGTGCCGGGCTCAACCAGCGAAGCGCCCAATGCCACGCTCACGCCGTTGAGGAAATCGCGGCGCGGAATTTGCCGGTGCATTCCCAGCTCGCGATCGTTCTTATCGTGACTCATCCTGCTCCCCTATTCTCTAGCACGTTTCCTCGTTAGGTATTTTGTGCAGAGAAGCTTAGCCCACTTTTTGAGGATGCGAAAGTCAACGGCGGTTGGAAGCTGCGGGAAAAACCAGAAGGAATAGATTTTAAACCCGCACCCTTGAAAAACGAAGAGTGCGGCACCCGGCATATGGCACGGCTGGGACCCCAAGAGCACAGGCAGGAGTGCCTGTGCCACGGCTACTGCAGTCCCGCTTGAGTCAGCATTTCCAGGAATTGGCGCTTGGTGCGCATATCGATGGATTGCGCTACTAGCTTTCCTTCGCGGTTATACACGAAGCTCTTCGGAATCCCTTCGATGTTGTACTGCTCATTCACTTTTCGACCGGGATCCAAAAGAATCGTGTAAGTGTAGTGGTTCTCGTCGATGTACTTTTTCACCTTCGCTTCGTCTTCATCGGAAATGGCCAAGACCATGAAGCCCTGATCCTTATACTGGTGATAAAGCGCTTCCAGATCGGGCATTTCGCTGCGGCACGGCGGGCACCATGTCGCCCAGAAGTTCACTAGCACCACTTTCCCGTGCAAATCGCCGAGCGTCCAGGTTTTTCCTTGCAGATCCGTCAGCGTGAAATTGGCCTGTTGGTGCCGGGCATCATCGGCATCGAGACTTGCCAGAGCCGCGGTATATTGCGGGTCGTCGATAGCTCCCTGCATGTGCTCGTAACGCACCAACTCCGCCAGTTCCACATACTCCATCGGCGGCCCTTTCGGCGTAGGGGGAAGCGGATGCTCGCGGAGGGCCTGAGCCAGCGTGGTGGTCACGTCCTGTAGGGTATCCCGGCCAAAATCGCCTTCGGTGGCCCGGCTGGCCAAGGCGTTGGCCAAGCGCAATTTGTTCACTCCAGCGGGTAGTTGCCGGATTTGCAGCGCCAATTCTTTGGTGGTTTGCGCCCGCTCGTCGTGCGGCAGTTTCCGCAGCGTCTTGATCTTGTCGACGATCGGCTTTTCCTGGTCGTTCCAGACGATTTGCTGTTGTTGCCGCGCGTTCATTCGTGGCAGCAATACTGCGGTCGCGCCAAAAGCCATGGCAACCGCGAACACAATGCGACAAGCAGAAAATCTCTGAGAATTGAGGCGTTTCATTCTTTTAAGGTAGCACGCATACCGCACACGTGCAGGGGCGTTGCGCAATGCGTTAAAAGCTGAAGGTAACCTGCAGGTCGAGCCGCCGGTTCGAAGTAGGATCGCTGTAAGGTCGTCCGATCAAACCGTTGGCCTCCCCGAACAGGGGTGTACCCAGGGTGCCGACCAGCGGCAATGTATTTACGTTGTTAAACACGTTTCGGGCAACAATGCCGAACGTCAAGGCATAGCGGCGGTTGGTGTTGCCGGCATCGAAGAAGCCGTGGCCGCCCCCCCGCGTCGGCCGGCCAAAAGTCCCGCTGGGTCCACCACCCACGGCATTATGAGCTCCCTCGACGACCGGACCGAATCCGATGGTCTTGCTCAGCCGCAGCATCAACGCAAAGCGTCCTGGTCCCAAGCCGTAATAGGTCGGAATCGGCGTGTAATCGTTGTATCCCGCTCCGGTTGGTGTAGTGAAGCAACCGAAGCTCGTCTTGTATTGTGCCGTTGCGCACGGCGCAAACTCTGGCCTCACGTTGTACGCGGAAGAGCCGAACGGGTCCGTACCGGTAGTGATGTTAAACGGAATGCCCGAGCTGTAAATCATGAACGGGCTCAAACGGAAGGACCACGGCATAGCATACGTGCCGCCAAGAAATATCCGATTGCGGATGTCGTACGCGGAAGGGCCGTAGTCTTTCCACGGTTCTCCAGGAATGGAAATCAGGTCGGTGGCGCCGGATGTGTCGCTATTCGAATAGTTCAATGTGTAGTATCCGAACAGCGAGAGCTTCGCGCCCATATTGATGCGGCCATTCACGATGAACTGGTTCTGTTTGAAAATGCCTTCCGACTCGTACTGCAGAATCGGGCTCGGCGGATTCACCACCGACGCTGCAGGATTCAGCGGATTGATATTATCCGTATAGAACTGATGAACACCGCGCGAGTTGAGGTACGTAAAAGCAACATTGGCGATACGGGTGAGTTGCCGTTCCACGGTTATGCCCGTCTGCATCGTATAGGGCGCATGCAAGTTCGGGTTGTACTGATAATCGACAGTTCCGTTTCCAGTGGAGACGCCTGCGCAAGCCGGAGGAATCGGTGTGGGTAACGGCGGCACGCAATCCGGATTACCCAGGAAAAATTGCGGGTTCTTCACCAAAAACTGCTGCTGCAACGGCGCGGTAATGTTGAAGCGGTCTTGCGGCAACAACAAGTTGTACGTAAACCGGTCGTAGAAGATGCCAAATCCCGCACGCAGTACGGTCTTTGGCGGATTCTTGGCGTCGCCCCCAACGCCCCAGGCGATTCCCAGGCGCGGCGCAAAGTCCACGGTATTGGCCAGGTGGTTCTGGGTCTCAAAGCGCAATCCGTAACTGATGGTCAGGTTCGGCCGCACTTTCCAGTCGTCCTGCGCGAACAACCCCAAATCGGTCAGATTCACCGAGGCATACGGAGTTCCCGTGGTCTGTGAATAGTACTCCGCGCCCCCGTACCCATATTTCGCTTGAATTTCAGGAATGGTCAGCCCCGCGGCTAATCCTTCGACGGTATCCTGATACACCTCGATAGGTGAAGCCTGAGGACAAACCGCTGCGGTACACCCAAACTCCTGTTGCGAACCGAAGGTGAAAACGCCGGTGAAGTTCGCCGCCGTGGAATTGTTGTCTATAATCGTGCGCAGGCGCCCGCCCACCTTCAGCGAGTGCTTACTGAAGGTCTTGTAAACGATGTCTTGAATCTCGTAATGATTCTCAATGTCAGACAGAACTCCGCCGCCTGTCCCCAATCCGTTGAACGCGCCGCCCACATTCAGGCTCACCGCGGTGCTTACTGGATTGTTCAGGGTATTGTCGTGGAGGTATTGAAAGCGGGCCTCATTAATCGTGGTCGGGTTAACGGTCTGCGTGTCGGTTAATTGGACGGTTTGCTCCGTCTCCAAAAGGTTGGTTCCCTGCCCCTCGAAGGTGAACTGCCCGACGCCATCATTGGTTTGCGTATCGCGGAAATACTGGTAGCGCCCGGTCAGCGTGTTATTTGGGGTCAATTGATAATCGATGCGCGGACTCAGGTTTGTGCGTTTTTGCGGGTTGGGCACAGCCTGACTGTAAGGCACGATGCTGTACTGAGGCTGGGAGAAGCCGCAGGGAATCTGCAAAAACTGGTCGCCGCAAACCACCGTGCCGTTGACGATCCCCAACGCTCCGATATTCCGCTGATCGATGGTGAAAAAGAATGATGTCTTCTTATTCAGGGGACCGCCAATATTCCCGCTGTACTGCTCAGAGTTATAGCTGGGCGTCGATGCGCCCTCAGGAAGTATTTCGAAGGGATTTCGGGCGTTGAACTGCTCGGTATTTCCCAACACCATGAACTGCCCGTGCCACTTGTCGGTACCCGGCTTGGTGAAAATTTCGATGCGCCCGTAGCCCAGTTTGTCGTATTCGGAAGAGAACGGGTTCTGGTTAATGCGAATTTCGCGGATCGAAGCCTTTGGCGGCAACTGGCCCGCGGTGAATCCATCGATATAAATTTGTCCGCCATTGGGCCCCGCGGACGGCCCTGCGAGCGCCTGCAGTTCCGACTCCATCTCGTCAGGATCGTCGGACAGCGCGTCAAGCGACTTGCCCTCCAGGACGATCGCGTTCGAATTGTTACCCGGGTTTACGTCCACTTGGGCGGTGTCTGCGCTCACTTGCACTTTTTCCTGCTGCACTTCAATCTGCAAGGAAATATTGACGCGCGTCACCTGTCCGGCGGTCACCACCACATCCGTTTTGGTAAATAAGCTGAAGCCTTGTGCTACCGCTTTCAGTTGGTAGGCCCCCCCGGCGAGCTCTTTGAATTCATAAATACCATCCTTGTTCGTCGTGGTGTCCATCGACGCGCCGGAAGGCGTGGTCAACAGAATGGTCGCCCCCGCGACCATCGCTCCCGACGGGTCGCTAACTTGCCCTCGTATTCCTCCTGTGGGTCCCGGAGTTTGCGCAAAAATGGAAGCTCCCGCCAGCAACAGCAGCAAAGCTGCGACACACAACCCCTGTAAGAAAGCGTTCCTTGGACTTTTTTTCATCAACGATTCTCTTCCTGTCTCCGTCGGAGCATGGATCGATGCGCGTCTAGCTTTATGGAGTGCCCGCTTCGCCACCGCCGCCCTGGTTGAAGTTCCATGGACTTAGGATGGACGCTGCCTGCCCCGAGTTGGCCTGTAGAATTGGCTCCACGCCCCCCAGCAGCGTTATCACCGTAGGAGCCCCGTCTCCTTCACCGGACGTTGCGACAATCATGACGGCATCGCCCTTTTGAAACTCGCTGAGTGAACTTGCCGGCAATCGCGACAACATCTGTTGCATGTCTCCACTACCGTTGCGCGGAGGTCCCGCTGCTGGCGCGTTCCCCGTATTGCTGGCCGCTCCCTGGCCCGCAGTAGGTTTTGCCGGTGGGGTCCCGCTGGGTTGGCCGGGTGCGGATGCCGCACTGCCATTGGCCCCGGGAGCCGCACCCTTCAACCGCATCGCGATTCCCATGGCCAAGCGCTCGGGCAGTTTACGCATCTGGGATTCTGCCGTCACCTTCAGTTGGACCGGCTTTTTGGTGGCCAGATCGTTGACCGTAAGCGTGCCGCCGGAAGCATCAACGGACGTCACCAGCCCGGCGATGTTCCGGAACGATCCGGATACGACTTCGTCGGCGGCGAATTGATTGCCGTCGGCGCTGCGTGTGCCGCGTGCGCGCAACTGGTCGCCCACCTGGATGTCTGACAGCGGAGCCACCTTGGCTTCGTCGAAATTTACGGATCCTGGCGCATAACGCCGCAGAATGGTATTTTTCGCGATGTGGATCACAATATCGCGCGGTCCCGACGCACCCAGCGTTCTGATGGTCACGGCATCTTGGGCGGAGTCGACATTGCTGACCAGCCCGCCAATCCCGTGATGCTGCCACTCTTCCCGTTCCTTCTGTTGTCTTGAGGCAATGTCCGACTTGCTCATGGCCACGATACTGCTGGCCACCAAAGAAGTCCCATCCGCTGCGGGCTTGGTGCGCACCAGGACGCGATCCCCAGGTTGCAGATCACTCACCTGAATCGCTGTCGCTTCTTTGAGATCTTTGGCTCCGGGGGGAACGCGTACCGCCTTGACGTCCGCAGGAAACTGAATGGTCAGATCGGTGCCGCTATCGGTGGTGAGCGTTAGGGTATTCCCTGAAATGGACTTGATGGTGCCCAGCGCGGGTGGCGTGCGTTGCGGTGGCGTTTGCGCGCTGCTAAGAGCCACTGCGAGGAACGGAATCCCGGCGAGCAGTAACACTAAAGCTACACGATGGAATAGCTCAAACCAATTCCAATGACGAACTTGCATGAATTGCCCGCCCCCGTTCGTATGCCCACAGCTGGAAAACGCGCTGGCGTGCCCCACACACCCGACGCGTTCGATTGGACGCTCTAGAATTTTAGACGTATTCTCTGGTCAAAAGCGTTACAGCAAAATCGTTTCAATACTGCCGCAAGCGCTGAGATACAACCGGCCTTCCAGAATACGCAACTCCCTGGCGTTTCCAAAGAGCAAAACAGGGAAATCAAGTTGCAGTTGTCTGCCGCCATATCTCCGCTCTAAAACGGGCCTCTGACGAATAAGACACACGATTTTCGCCTTGTGATAGGTGGCACTGTAAGGGTCCCTTCCAAGTGAAACAGTGGAAGGGAGCAACAAATGGGCTACGCGAATAGCCGGGAGGTCGGTGTGAAAAGGAAGTCGGTGGTGGTCTGGACCGGACTTACGAGCATCTTTCGAAATACAGCGATTTGGCTAGGGCTCACGACGAGCCTGTTCCTCGCCGGCTTGCTCCTCGACCAGGTGCGCTACTGCCACTGGGCCGGTTGGCTGGTCATGAACGTTGCGGGCCTGGTGCTCTGCGCCGGGTTCGTGGGGATGCTCGTAGAAATGGGCCTGATCGTCGCCGGAAGCATCGGCTACATGAAGCACAGGTAATTTCTGTTCGCGGGCCATTCCCGAGCCTATCGGTTTCGCACAGCTAGGGTAAATACTGTATTGTCTCCTGTCATCCCGGCTTCTAGCCTCCTGCCATTAAGTGGTTGACTTGGCATCGCACCCTGGGGCGACGGACCGTCTCCTTGGGCCTGTCCCCTTCCCCAGCGGGTAAACACAGGATCACGCCGAAGAAGGAGGGAGAGTATGGGAGAGGATAAGTTTGAACAATTAATGAGCCAGCACGGCTTTAAGAAAACACACTCGGGTATGGCCACGACCAGATTCGAGAAGAAGGAAGTGAGTGTCGAAACCCGGGATTCTGGCGAGACGTTTATCGTGAAGAACGCCAACCATATTCAGACGTGCCCCAACATTGGGCATCTCAC
>DATKPS010000128.1:0-21772 GCA_035524015.1 Candidatus Sulfotelmatobacter sp. | reverse complement strand
CGAACAGGGCCGCATCGGGCAGATTCTGGCGACTAAGCCTATGGAGCGGCGCGCCATCATCGAGGAAGCTGCGGGCGTGACCAAGTTCAAGACGAAGAAACGCTTGAGCGAAGCGAAACTGGAATCCTCCAAGGTGAATCTCTCGCGGGTGAATGACATCGTGGTCGAAGTCGAGAAGCAGCTCGGCTCCCTGAAGCGCCAAGCCGCCAAAGCCCGCCGGTACTCCGAAGTGCGCGAGCAAATGCGCGGGATTGTGCGGCAAATGCTGGCGGGTAAAGCCCGGGAGTTGGATGCGGAGGCCGAGCGCGTCACAACGCGGCTGAATGAATTGACCACGGCGGAAACGCAACATGCCCAAGCCATTCACGAGCAGGAAGCGGAACAGGATCGCCGGAGCCAACGGATTTATTCGCTGGACGGGGAGATACGTCAGAACCAGAACCTGCTCAATCAAACCGCGCTCGAAGTCGATCGCTGCGAAAACCGCATCACCTTCAACCGCACGCGCAGCGCGGAGCTTGCCGGGCGCAATGAGCAACTGGCCAGCGAGCGGCAAACCGCCGCGGCGCAGCAACTCGATTGGGAATTTCGAAATACCGCGCAACAACAGGCCGTCGATGCCGCACGAACCGAGTCCGTCACCGTCAATTTGAGAGTGGAAGAACTGGCGGCTCGCGCCACAGTTCGCGCGTCGCAAATTTCCGACGCGGAAACGCGCATGGAGGCTTTGCGGCGCGCGGCTACGGAAGCCAGCGAAAGTGTGTTGCGGCTGCATGGCGAACAGAAACAAGCCGAAGAAGCGCTGGTGCACCAGAAGGAATCGCTGCAAAAGCTCGAGTCGCGCGAAGCGGAACTGCTGGAGTCTTCCATCCTAGTGCGCAGCGACGCCGAACAAGCCGCACAGAATCTGCAATCCGCGATGGCCGAGTTGGAACAACTCCAGAACCAGGCCAGCCAGATGCAGGCCCAGTTGGCGGACTTGCGCCAGAATCGCGAACGCACTTCCAAGGAAGCCGACAGCCTGCGCGATTCCCTTTCCAGCGTTCGCGCGCGGCACACCACGCTCACGCGCATCCTGAACGACCACTCCTACACCGGCGAAGCGGTACAGAAGCTTTTCGCGGCCAATGAACGCCATGGCGGCCAGGATTTTCGTGCAGTGGGGGTGCTGGCGGATTACGCGGAAGTGCAAGAACGGCACGAAGCCGCGATCGAACAGTATCTGCGCGAAGAATTGGAATACGTGGTGGTCGAAACGTACGATCACGCGCGCGCCGGGGTGAGCATGCTGCGCGAAGAAGTCGGCGGCCGCGCGACCTTCTTCGTCGATTCTCTGCGCAATTTGAAGCTGGACGAGTACGAGCCGATCATCCACTTCCGTTCCGAAGACGGCGTAATCTCGCGGCTGGACAAACTCGTGGAGTTTCGCGATCCACTCGGCCCCGCCGCCAAACAGTTTTTGCCCCGCCTCCGCAACGGGTATCTGACCGAAGCGATTGCCGCCGAAAAGTTGGCTCGCGAATACCCGCAGTACGCGTTCGTCACGCCGGAAGGCACTTGTTATCAGGGCCGCATGGTCACCGGTGGGCGTCCGGACGAAGCGGGACCGCTGGGCATGAAGCGGGAACTGCGCGCGGTCAACGCCGAACTGATTCATCTGGAGCAGCACTGCAATTCCGTGCAGTCCGAACTGGAAGGCATCGTCGCGAACCTGCAAGCCACGGAAAAGGCCCAAGAAGAATTGACCACGCGGCAACGCGAATCGGAGCGTGCTCACTTTGCCGCCAAGCATCGCCACGAACAGACGCAGAGCGAACTGGCGCGCTTGGGTCTGGACCTGACCAGCTGCCAAAAAGAATTGGCGCAAATCCGCAGGGACATCGAGTCCGCGCAGCAGCGTGCGCTTCTCGCCTTGACGCAACATCAATTGGCTGCCAGCAGCCGCGCCGAAGCGGAAGCCGAGACTCTTCGCCTGAGCGAAGAGCTTGTGCAGCTTCGCAACGCCGTACAATCCGAGCGCGACGAATTGGCGACTGCGAAAGCCGAACTGGCCACCATGAATGAGCGCCTGGCGTCGGCCGAGGCGATTGCGCATCGCCTACAGGAGGAACGCGCCGAGTTGGATCGCCGCGAAGCTGCTCTGCGCCAGCAAGAAACTTCCATCAATGAAGAAACGGCGGCGATGGCGCGCCAGTCGGAAGAATTAACCGTGCAACTGGAAAGGCTCCGCGTGGAGAAGATGCGGCTTGCGGAGCTACAAAAGGCCCTCGAGCAGGAATGGGACGACGCCCGCACGCTTGTGACACAACTTGAGGATCACCTGCGCATGGCCCGGCAAACCCTGCAGGAAATGCGCGACGAGCGCGGCAAGGTGGAAATCGAAAAGGCCCGGAACGATTCCGACCGCCAACATCTGCGCGAAACCTGCCTGGCAGAAGTAAACGCGCAGCCCGAGGATCTGATCGCTTCGGAAACGGCTTTCATGACCGGCGAGGAACTGGCCAACGCCGAAGCCAGCTATCGCGAAATGAAGCAGCGCATCGAGAACATGGGCGCAGTCAACATGATGGCGCTCGAGGAATACAACGAATGCGAGCAGCGCTTCACCTTCCTGACGCGCGAGCGCGACGATTTGTTGCAGTCCATCGCGGACACGCAGCAAGCCATCAAGGAATTGGACCTGATCACCAAGGAAAAGTTTGAGCAAGCTTTCGCTTCCATCAACGCCAACTTCACCACCGCCTTCCACACCATCTTCGGCGGCGGCACGGCGGAAATGCGTTTGACGGAAGCGGACAGCTCCGGGGAAGCGGGCATCGACATCGTGGCGTCGCCTCCGGGGAAGCGCCTGCAGAACGTGCTGCTGCTTTCCGGCGGCGAAAAGGCCATGACCGCGCTGGCGTTGTTGATCGCCATCTTCCGTTACCAGCCCAGCCCGTTCTGTATCCTCGACGAGGTCGATGCGCCGCTCGACGAGGCCAACGTTGGCCGCTTCACGCGCCTGATCGGCGACATGAGCGCGCAAACGCAATTCATCGTAGTCACCCACAACCGCAAAACCATGGAGACCGGCAGCGTGCTCTATGGCGTGACCATGCAAGAACCCGGCGTTTCCAAGATTGTCAGCGTTCGCTGGGAAGGCGAAGAAGCGCCCACGCGCAAACAACGCGCTGCCAACGCCGCGTAGAAGTTACGGCACTATGTGAGTTCGATAGAGCCGATACACGACGATTTGTCCGACAATCAATCCCATTGCGAAGCAAGCGTACAGTCCGAACGTCCAGAAGGCTGCTGTGCCAAACGTAGGGCGCCGTAGACCGCTTCCGATGGCAGAAGCTGCCATCACGCATGAGGAGATGAATAGCGACTGCAGCGGATCGAACCACCAATTAAACGGGTTTCTGTCCCACGACGGGCGAGAGAGCCGGTCGCGCTTCCAGCGGTGAATGGAGTAGTTGACGTAACCAACCGTAAACATTGTCGAAACTGCAAGAACGGCCGCGCACGCAATCGCATTGGGGTTGGTGTGGCGAAGTCTTCCGGGTTCAAGTGAAAAATATCCACCACAAAGCGCAAGCAGAACCGCAGAAATGTTCACAGTGGACCAGACGTATTTCATGCCTTCCGATCCTGTCGCTTGCTCTGTCGGCATTGTTTTACCAGCATAGTGGTTGGTGGCTGAATTGAAATGGGACTGGTGTTTTTAAGTGTCCAAACTTCAACTCTACGCATCGTGATGGGAAATGTGAGATGCTGTCCTTAATTGACGCGGAAATTTTGCTATTTTCAAATCAAAAATGGAAATACCGGCGATAAAAAATTTCTCACAGAAAATGCTCACCAGTCACATTGACTTCGTCCCGCGGTGCGCTAGAATGCTTCACGCTTCCTCAGGGGCAAGTACTCGTGAGCACAAGTTCAGCGGCAAAAGTCATCCGCGAGACGCATTTTGCGGGTGTAGCGCCTGTTGCGCGCGGCAAGGTCCGCGATATCTACGACCTCGGTGACCGGTTACTGATTGTCGCCACCGACCGCCTGTCTGCCTTCGACGTGGTGATGGCCACACCGATTCCGGACAAAGGGCGGGTGCTCACGCAACTTTCGCTGTTCTGGTTCGATTTGCTGCAGGACGTGATTCCGAATCATGTTCTGAGCGCAACGCAGTTCCCTCCCCCGTTCGACCGTTACACAGAAGACCTGGCCGGCCGCAGCATGGTCGTCCGCAAAACCAAACCGCTTCCGGTGGAATGTGTGGCCCGCGGTTATCTTTCCGGTTCCGGCTGGAAAGAGTACCGCGCGACCGGCAAAGTCTGCGGCATTTCCTTACCCGCAGGCCTGCGTGAATCCGACAAGCTGCCCGAACCGATTTTTACTCCAGCAACCAAGGCCACCAGTGGCCACGATGAAAACATTTCCTTCGAGCGCATGGCAGAAATCCTGGGCAGGCCGCTGGCCGAAAAAGTCCGCCACGTCACCCTTGAGATTTATCGTCGCGCCGCGGCTTATGCCGAGCCCCGCGGCATTCTTTTGGCCGACACCAAGTTCGAATTCGGCCAGCTTCACGGAGAACTCATCTGGATTGACGAGGCCCTCACTCCGGATTCCTCACGCTTTTGGCCTGCCTCCCAATACCAGCCTGGGGGCGCTCAGCCTTCCTTCGACAAACAGTTTGTTCGCGATTACCTCGAACGCATCCGCTGGCCCAAGACTCCACCCGGGCCAGAACTCCCGCCGGACGTGATCGAGGCTACTCGCGCCAAATATCGTGAGGCCTACCGCATTCTGGTGGGCCGCGAATTGGATTAACTGTTCGGCCGGTACGAACACGCTGGTGACACAACGGAGAGTGCTGACGTGAGAGACCAACTGGAAGGGCTGGTATCGCAAATGGTAGAGCGGGGGATTTTATTCGATGAAGCCGTGGGGGAGTTCGAAAAACGCTTCATCAAGCGCATGCTGGACCGCACCAACGGCAATCAGTCGCGTGCCGCCGAACTGCTGGGCATTCACCGCAACACCCTGAGCCGCAAAGTAGTGCAATATAAACTGGATCACCGGCGCGGGCGGTCGCGCTGATCCGCGCGGTGTAGCTCACCCCTTTCTTGGGGGCGAGGCCTTTTACTCCGTCCTTTCACTTCGTTCCCCTTGCGGCCTTGGCAGTGCGCATAAAAAGAAAAAGGCCCCAGTTACCCGAGGCCTGATCCTTAGACTTCACTGATATGCTTACTGGGGCTTTGCCGAATGCTTCTTGGGAGTTGGCTTCTTGCCGGGCTTGGGTAGGTCTTCGTCGTTGATCTTCGCCTTGTCCCAGTGCAGCATGAACGCGGGATCAGGATCGTAGGATTCCAGCGTGCCGGTGAAGCGAACAGCGTTGCCCTTCTCCAGCTTCTTGGTCTCTTCAAAACGTTCTTTATCCGCGGGATCCGCCGTGGCGGGCGGGGCAGCAACGGTAACATCCATATTGGGAGTGTTGGCAGCCTCAAACTCCGCATCGCTGGTCACGAAGGCATTCTTCAGCACCACGGTGTCCGGTCCCACGTTAATGTCGATGATTTTACCTGGGACGTCGGGGAATTCCAGACCACAAGCGGCGGTCCAAGTCAGCTTGCCCTTGTCGCCGCCCGCTTTCAGGTCGGTCACCACCGACGCGATGGTCATATCTTTCCGCGCCGCGTCGAGATCGGCCGAGCTGGCCAGCTTGTAAGTAGCCGGACGGTCCGGTGTGGTAGCCGCCAGCTGTAATAGTTCGTTCAATTCCGCCTGAGTCAAAGCGTCGCATACGGTGCCGCCCTGGTAGGCTTGAATCACCTTCGGCATATACGCCTTCACCTGCTTGGCTTGCTGATCGGTGGCGCCCTTGGAGGTAGCCGCGCGCGCGAAAGCCCACAGCGCATCGAGTTGCTGGGGCGGATTCAGCGCGAGATAAGAACGGCCGAGGTTGAAGTTGGAGATGAAATCGTCGGGGTTGGCCGCCAGAATCGTCTTATACATCGCGATGGCATTCGGATAATCCTTTGCCGTGAACGCCGCGCCCGCCGCCGTACCGTTGAAACTCAGCACTGCTTTTTTCTTGTCGTCAGCAAACTTGTCGGGCGGATATCCTTGCGGTAACGGCAAATCGTCCACGGACTTGGCGCCATCCAGCGCCGCTTGATAAGCCGCCTTGGCCGTTGCCGCATCGGGGTTCGTCGTGTTGTTGTAGGCATAGGCGCGAGCCGAGTAGGCTTGATACTTCTCCGTTGGCGAGATGCGGTTGCCCAGCGCCAACTCCTTATCGGCGTACTCCATCACTTTTGGGAAATTCTTTTGCGCGGCGTAATTCTGGTAGTACAGCGGATAGACGTAATTCATCAAGCAAGAGTTCGGATACTTGGAGACGAAATCATCGAGCGCTTTCAGCTGCGCGGCAGGATTCTTCTCGTTCGCCGCAGCGGTATAGGAGTTGTACTCCGCCATGGTGTAATGCTGCCCCGGCCCCGAACACTGGTCTCCTCCGGCCGCTGCTGGAGTCTGCGCCGCCAGTGGCAATGCGTTCATGCCCAAGACGTACATCGCGATCAGGACCGCCAGGCTTGCCATCCGTCGTGTTGCACTCATTCCGATATCTCCTCGCTCTCACTACATCTTTAGAATAACGCAATCTGGCAACCAACAAAGGCGCTACCAGTTCTACTGCTCATCCCAGCAAAGAAAAATGGTTCTCTCGGAAACCTTCGAATTATAGGGGCGGCTGCCATAGATTCGCAAGTCGCTGCCCAACTTACTTACGTGCTGCTTGAGTATATTTTCACAACGCTCTTCGATGGCTCTCACACCCTGCGCACGGAGAGACGTCAAAGTTAGGCTGCTCCCTGGGAGTAAGATGAGTGTCGCACAAAATTCGTAGCTCCGGCGAGGAAGAAATCAAATGTCCAACATAAATAGAGTAAATACTTCGGCCGACCCGGAGGAGCCGCTGTCCGGGCAGGTTGCGCTGGTTACTGGAGGCAGCCGCGGGATTGGTAAAGCCATCGCGCAAAAGCTTGCGGCACTGGGCGCGGCGGTCTCGATTTGCGGCCGGGATCCCATCGCGCTGCACACGGCTACCGAGGAACTCCGGAGGTTTGCTAGTCCGGTGCTCTCCTTCCAAGCGGATGTCACCGATTTCAAACACGTTTCCGGTATGGTTGCGGCCACCGAGGACAAACTCGGCCCTATTACGATCCTGGTCAACAACGCCGGCATCGGCAATCCCGGTTTTGGCCCGCTTCAGGAGAAAAGCGAATCCGATTGGGACCAGGTGCTGGACACCAATCTCAAAAGCGTCTTTCTGGCATCTCGTGCGGTTGTTCCCCTGATGATCCAGCGACGTCGCGGCGACATTATTAATATCAGTTCCCTGGCCGGCAAAAGCGTGTTTGCTGGCGGCGCGCTGTATTGCGCCTCAAAATGGGGCCTGCAAGGGCTGAGCGGATGCATGGCCGAAGACCTGCGTGGGTTCGGCATTCGGGTCAGCGTCATTTGCCCCGGCAGCGTGTTTACAGATTTTTCCGGGCGCGGCCCCAAGGACCCGAGTAAAGTGCTGACCGCGAATGACGTGGCACACGCGGTGGCCACAGTGGTGCTGCAAGGTCCGCAGAGTTTCATCAGCGAAGTGCAGCTGCGGCCAGTAGGCCGGTCCTAAGGCTGGATTCGCGGGTAAATACCAGGGAGCGGCTCGGCGGCGACAATTTCCTCTTGACAATAGTCGTTATCACGACTATATTGAGGCCATGCCACGACCCGATTCATCCGCCCCCGCCACGCACCTCGAGGATCAGCTCTTTGTGGCCATCCTGAAAACTGCCGATGCGCTTTCCCAAGAAGCGGAGCAATTGATCAAATCGGCGGGCCTCACTGCCGCCCAATACAATGTGCTGCGCATTTTACGCGGCGCCGAACCTGAGGGGCTGCTCTGCCGCGGCATCAGTGAACGTATGATTTCTCGCGACCCCGATATCACCCGCCTGTTGGACCGCATGGAAGCGCACAAACTGATTACTCGCGAGCGTCAAACCGAAGACCGGCGCGTGATCAAAACTCGCATCACCCCCGAAGGGTTGAAACTGCTGAAGAAGCTGGACCGCCCCGTCCACGAGTTGCACAAGAAACAGTTTGGGCATCTGTCTTCCGCCCGGCTGAAACAATTGGCGGAGTTGCTGACTGAAGTGCAGAAACGTGAACCACCTGAAGCACTTCAGACATCCAACAAATCTGCTCACGACGAATAGCAAGGAGAATGACGTATGAAAGGGTACTTTCCTCGATTCGGTGTCGCTGTCGCTGCGGTGGCGCTTTTTTCGATGCCCGTTCTTGGCGGCCCCACCACCTATCGCATCGATCCCAAGCACAGTGACGCGCAATTCGCGGTCACGCACCTGATGATCTCGACGGTGCGCGGCGAATTCCACGGCATCAACGGCACAGTGGTTTATGACGATGCCGATCCCTCCAAATCGTCCGTTGAGGCCAGCATTGACGCCACGAGCGTCGACACCCGCGAACCCGACCGCGATAAGCACCTGAAGAGCGCCGACTTCTTCGATGTCGCCGATCACCCCACCATGACTTTCAAATCCACCAAGGTAGAGACCGATGGTTCGGGCAAGCTCAAGGTTACGGGCGAACTGACCATTCGTGGGGTCACCAAAACTGCCGTTCTTGAGGTGAGCGTCCCGAAACCGGCGATCAAGGATCCTTGGGGAATGGAGCGCACTGGCCTTTCTGGCACGACCAACATTAACCGGCAGGACTTCGGCGTTGCCTGGAACAAAAAACTCGATACCGGGGGCGTGGTAGTGGGAGACGAGGTCGCTATCACACTGGACGTGGAGATGGTCGTGCCACCTGCGGCGAAATAAGTTCGCCGCGCATCAAAGACTGGGAGATCGATCATGAAAAAAACGGCGGTCACCGATCATCCAATTAGCGAACTGCTGCGGGAGCGCTGGAGTCCAAGAGCCTTCTCGGACCAGGCGATTCCGAGCAATGTGTTGCGCAGCCTGTTCGAAGCGGCCCGCTGGGCGCCCTCCAGCAACAACGAGCAACCCTGGGCGTTCGTGGTGGCCACGAAAGAAGATTACGCGACGCACGCGAAGCTCTTGAGCACGCTGCACGAATTCAACCATGCGTGGGCCAAGCATGCGCCTGTTCTGGGCATCGCGGTGTCGAAGCTGGCTTTCGCTCGCAATGGCAACGCCAATCGCAATGCCTTCTACGACACCGGCGCGGCCATGGCCGATCTCACGATCGAAGCCATAGGCCACGGACTCTTGGTGCATCAAATGGCCGGCTTCGATCCCCACAAAGCCATCGAACACTTTCTGATTCCCGAGGGTTGGGAACCCATCGCCGCGTTCGTCATCGGCTACCCGGGCGATCCACAGTCCTTGCCGGAGAATTTACGCGAGCGGGAACTTGCAGCGCGCACGCGTAAGCCCTTATCGGAATTTGTGATGTCGGAAAAATGGGGACAACCAGCGTCTTTTCTGAAGTGATTTCTCGCGAGGGTTAGGTCACGGCTGATGCCATCGCTCGTCGAAACGCTTGTACGCTACGGATATGTGCTCCTGTTGGTATGGGTGTTCCTCGAGCAGCTGGGCTTGCCGCTGCCGTCTCTGCCTCTTTTGCTAGCCGCGGGAGCTTTGGCCGGAACCGGCCGCATGAATTTTGCTCTGACGCTTTTCGTCTGCGCGATGGCCAGCATCGCCGCCGACGTGATTTGGTATGAGTTGGGACGCAGAAAAGGCATCAAAGTCGTACATTTCCTATGCCGCATAACCCTGGAGCCTGATTCTTGCGTACGCCGCACGGAAGGATTGTTCGAGCAGCAAGGCGCACGTTCGCTGCTGGTCGCCAAGTTCCTGCCGGGCTTGAATGCCGTGGCCACGCCGCTGGCGGGAATTTTTCAGATGCGCTTTCGCAAGTTCCTTTTGTTCGATGCTTTGGGTGTGCTCCTGTGGCTGAGCAGTTACCTCGCGCTCGGTTATTTCTTGCGCACGGAAATTGAAGACATCGCCCATCATGCCGAAGCCCTCGGCAGTTGGCTCATCGTTGTGCTGATTTTCTGTCTGGCTGCCTACATCGTCTATAAATTTTTGGCGCGACAGAGGTTTCTCCGCCAGTTGCGCATCAGCCGCATTACCGTCGATGAATTGAAGGAAAAAATAGACGCGGGCGAGCCGCTCTCGATCGTCGATCTCCGCCATAACCTGGATTTCGAGGCCGACCCGGAAACCATTCCCGGAGCCGTGCGTCTGGACTCCCAGGAGCTGACAGAAAAAAAGGGAGCGTTGCCCTTGGACCGCGAGGTGGTCCTTTACTGCACTTGACCAAACGAAGCCACCAGCGCCCGTGTGGCGCTGCTCCTTCGCAGCCGCGGAGTTCACCACATACGCCCGCTCCAGGGAGGGTTGGAAGCGTGGCGCGAACGCGGCTACCCCATGACCACGATTTCGTCCTAGGCCCCGGCGGTAACAGTTTTTGAATTTAAGGTTTCAAAGGAGAGAGAGAAAATGAGCATCAAGGTGCAAGTCGTGTTCTACAGCATGTACGGCCACGTGTATCGCATGGCCGAAGCTGTCGTGGAAGGAGCGAAGCAGGTGCCGGGAGCGGAAGTTTCGCTGTATCAGGTGGCGGAGTTGGTTCCCGACGATGTTCTGGAAAAGTATGGCGCTAAAGGCGCCAAGGCTGCCTTCGCCAAAGTTCCCGTTGCCAAGCCTGAACAACTGGCCGATGCCGACGCCATCCTCTTCGGCACTCCCACGCGTTTCGGCAATATGGCCGCGCAAATGCGTTTTTTCCTGGATCAGACGGCCCCGCTGTGGAGGAAAGGTGCGCTCGTCGGAAAAGTCGGTAGCGTGTTCGCTTCCACCGGCACACAACATGGCGGGCAGGAAACCACCATCACCAGTTTCCACACGACGTTGCTTCACCAAGGCATGATCATCGTCGGCGTGCCTTACACCGAGCCCGGCCTCACGTACATGGGCGAAATTTCCGGTGGCACTCCTTACGGCGCTACGACCATGGCCGCTGCCGATGGCTCGCGGCAGCCCACGGAAAATGAACTAAAGATCGCCCGCTACCAAGGGAAGCACGTTGCCGAGATCGCGAGCAAGCTTTTCCGCTAAATTTTGTAACAGTCGGTTAATCCCGCTGCCCAGCGGCGTAAAGCCACTGCTACAACACGCAGCCGAAAGGCGCGTCAGAGCCGGGGGAGGACGATACCGCCCTGCGCCTGATACTTCCCTTTTTTGTCCTTGTAGCTGACTTCGCAGGGCTCATCGCTCTCGAAGAACAGCACTTGGCACAAGCCTTCGTTGGCGTAGATCTTCGCGGGGAGCGGCGTGGTGTTGCTGATTTCGAGGGTGACGAACCCTTCCCACTCCGGCTCGAACGGCGTGACATTCACGATGATGCCACAGCGCGCGTAAGTCGATTTGCCCAGGCACACCGTGAGCACGTTGCGAGGAATCCTGAAATATTCCACGGAACGCGCCAGCGCAAAGGAATTGGGCGGTATTAAGCAGGCGTCGCCTTTGTAGGCCACCAGCGACCGGGGATCGAAATGTTTGGGGTCGACGATAGTGGAATTCACGTTGGTAAAAATCTGGAATTCGTCGGCCACGCGGATATCATAGCCATACGACGATACGCCATAGCTGATCACCCCTTCGCGGATTTGCCGGTCGGTGAACGGCTCGATCATCTTGTGTTCCAGCGCCATGCGGCGAATCCAGCTATCTGGCTTAACGGACATCCACATCCTCCTGTACAAGTTGCAAAAAAAGTGTACCCTCAAAAGGACCAGTGTAGATGACGCGCAACGTCTTGACAACTCGGACGTTAGCCTCTAGCATCGGGCCACGGATTCCTGGAGGGTGGTGTGATCAAGCTCGACATTGTAAATGCTGTGGTGGCCAAAACCAATATCAGCCGCACCAAAGCGGAGCAGGCTGTCGAGAACGTCTTTGAATCACTTAAGAATGCTCTCGGCCGCGGTCAGCGCATTGAGCTTCGCAAATTTGGCGTTTTTAGCGTGAAGCCTCGCAAGACGGGCATCGGCCGCAATCCCCGCACCGGCGAAGAAGTCAGCATTCCCCCGGGCAAGGCCGTTCGCTTCAAGCCCGGCAAGGAACTTCAAGGACTGGAAGACACCACGGCTTCGGCTGCCAAGTAAACCCAGTGAATCCCCCGGAACCAGAACAGCGCGCCCCCGCTCTTTCGCCTTCGGCTGTCTGGTCCCCTTGGTCCGTTTCCCCGTCTTACTATCGGGCTACCCACGCGCATCCTTCGGTTCGTTCGCTGCTGCTGGCGACGGCGCTGTTTTTGCTGACCTTGCTGACTTGCCTGGTGGCGGGCGCGCACTTTGCGGCCGCTTATGCGCACAACCAAACGGCGTCGCTCGACACGTTTTTCGCCACTTTTCCGATGGCGTACCATCATCCGTCATTGCTTCTCTCCGGCATGCCCTTTGCGATCACGCTGCTTACGATCCTGCTGGCGCACGAACTGGGCCATTATTTCGCGTGTCGCCACCATCGCATCCACTCGACGTATCCTTTCTTCATTCCTGCTCCGACGCTGATTGGCACTTTCGGCGCGTTCATTCTGATTCGCTCGCCGATCCGCTCCTCGCGCGCACTCTTTGACGTCGGCGCCTCTGGCCCACTGGTTGGTTTTCTGTTCGCCATTCCCGCGCTGGCCTATGGCGTGCTTCATGCCAAGGTGATCCCCTCGATTGGGACGGACGGCAGTGCGGATATTATTTTCGGCGTGCCGCTCGCACTGAAATTCATCGCGGCGATCCTGCAACCCAATGTGCAGGCGACCGATCTGTTGCTCCATCCTGTGGGGCGCGCCGCGTGGGTGGGCCTTTTTGCCACTGCGCTGAATCTGCTCCCGGTTGGCCAACTCGACGGAGGGCATATCGTGCGTTCCGTCAGCCCTCGCGCGCACCGCTGGATTTCGTTGCTGCTTCCGCTGGCTCTGCTTCCCCTGGGGTTCTTTGTGTGGAAGGGATGGTATTTCTGGGCAGCGCTTTTGATTGGTTTGCGTTTCTTCCGCATGGCCCCGATCTACGATCCGGTGCCGCTCGATCCCGACCGCCGCTTTGGCGCGTTCATCGCGCTGGTGGTGTTCGCGCTTTGTTTTATGGCCAATCCGCTTCGCTGATCCGCGGTTGCCTCCGGGACCCTCGGCCATCTCTGGCGCGAGTGTGAACGTTCTACCACAGAGGTAACAGAGTTGCCGCAGAGAGAACGGAGGCTTTAGCGTTGGCGCGAGGCAGATTTCTCGCTCGCTTGGAATAACACGGGTTGGGCTCTCGATTCTTCACAGCAGGCTCAGCGGGTCCATATCTACCAACACGGCCATTTGCGGAATTTCCTTCGCATCGCAAAACGCCAAAGCCCCACTGAGGATCTTCGTGAGTAGCGACTTCTTCGGTGATTTCAGCAGGAACTGGTAGCGGTGCTCCTTCTTCAATCGCGCCAGCGGAGCCGACGTCGGGCCCAGGATCCTGACGCCTTTTCCGTCATGCGGCGTAAAATATTCCGATAGCTGCCGCGACCAATCGATCGCCTTCTCCAAACGGGTGTTCCGCACAATCACGTTGGCCAACGACGTAAACGGCGGATACATCATCATTCGCCGGAAATGCAATTCCCGCTCGTAGAACGAGACGTAGTCCTGCTTCACCGCGTCCTGCACCGCGTAATGTTCCGGGTAATACGTCTGGATCAGCACGCTTCCCGGCAAATCTCCCCGCCCGGCGCGCCCGGCTACCTGCGTCAACAATTGGAAGGTGCGCTCCGCAGCGCGAAAATCCGGCAAGCTGAGCGAGGAATCCGCCGAGATTACCCCCACCAGGGTCACGCGCTGAAAGTCGTGTCCTTTCGCGAGCATTTGCGTGCCCACTAAAATGTCCAGCGCACCGCTGGCAAAAGCCCCAAGCGTTTCCTGATATTGCTGCTTGGTTCGCGCGGTATCGCGATCGAGTCGAGCGATGCGCGCCCCAGCAAATTCCTTGCGTAGCCGTTCTTCCAGGTGCTCGGAGCCTTCGCCGAAGAAGTACACGTACTTCGATTCGCACTTCGGGCAAACCTTTGGCACGCCCTGGATCGATCCACAGTAGTGACACTCCAGCCGATTGCGGTGTTTGTGGTAGGTCATGGAAATACTGCAATTCGCGCATTGCACCGAAGCTCCGCAGCTGCGGCACAGTACCGACCACGAATATCCCCGCCGATTGATCAGCACCAGCGCCTGGGTGTGAAACGACAAGCATGCCGCGAGTTCGTCGTGCAGCCTTCGCGAAATGGGATTCGCTTTTTCCGTGCGCTGGAAATCCGTCCGCATATCTACGATTTCCACCGCGGCCAGATCGCGATTTTCCACGCGCGACGCCATGGTCAACAGTTCGTACTTCCCGTTCACGGCGTTGTGGTAAGTCTCCAGCGAAGGCGTGGCCGAGCCGAGCAGTGCCAGTGCGTTTTCCAGTTTGGCGCGCACAATGGCCACGTCACGCCCGTGATAGCGCGGCGTTTCCTCCTGCTTGTAGCTGGTTTCCTGCTCTTCGTCGACGATCACGAGCCCCAGATTTTCCAGCGGCGCAAAAATCGCCGAGCGCGTTCCCACCACCACGCGCGCTGCGCCATTCCGTACCCGCCACCATTCCTGGGCGCGTTCGACGTCGCTCAGCGCGGAATGCAGCACTGCCACTCCTTCGAAGCGTGCTCCGAACCAGGCGCGGCATTGCCGACCCACCCACAACGTCAGAGCGATTTCCGGCACCAGGACAATGGCGGTTTTGCCACGCGCCAACGCGTCTTGCACGCTGCGAAGATACACTTCCGTTTTTCCGCTTCCGGTCACCCCGTGCAGAAGTTGTACGCCAAACTCGCCTAACTCGAACCGGGCGCGGATCGCCTTGAAGGCGCCCTCTTGTGTCTCGTTCAGTGTGTGGGCTGGGGGCGTATAGCCACTATCAAACGGATCCTCCACCGGATCGATGGGCTCTTCCCAGCTTTCCAGCAACCCATCGCGCAGCATGCGCTCAATCAGCGCGCGCGAAACCTCCGCCAGCTTCAACAGCTGCGGCAACGGCAATGGCCCCCGCTCCGTTTGCAGCAACGCGCGAACCCGTTCATCTTTTTCTCCCAACCTTGCAGTGGCGGTTCCATCTTGCGGAGGCGGATCTCTCTCATCGGTTTTTTCCCGCGGGGCTCCGCCCTTCCACGCCACCACGCGCTGCATCTTGCGCTTACGGCCTTGCACCGTTTCGCGAATTTCCAGATAGCCACGCCGTTGCAGCCTCGGCAACGCTTCGGGCGCGATTCCGAGACTGCTGCCGGGGCCGAGACGCAGTACGCCTTGCTTCTCCAGCAGCTTTTGGAGGAACTCCGCGTCCGCCCCATCCAAATCGGTCAGCGTGGTTCCTGCTTTCAACTTGCTTGCCAGCGTGCGGCCCGCCTCAGTCAGCACCACCATTCTCTTCAGCGAAAGCTCCGTCACTGGCGGGAGCATCGCGCGAAAAACCTCGCCAATCGGCGCCAGATAGTAGCTGGCGATCCATTGCCCCAGTTCGAGCAGCTTCGGCGTCAGCGCTGGAATTAAGTCCAGCACCTTGTGAATCTCGCGAATTTTTGTGTTAGCAGGAGCCGTCGCTGTCAGCTCCACGACCACGCCGACCATCGCCTTTTTACGAAACGGCACCAGCACGCGGCTCCCCGGCAACACCGGCGCGCGCAGCGCCGCTGGCACGGAGTAAGTAAACGTCGTGCGCAAAGGGACCGGCAAAGCTACATTGCAATAGGAAGAGTCCGTCATTCGAAGAAAGGGCGCACTTGCTCAGGGTCTCCCACAAGCCGAACGCGACCCCGCTCAACATTCCGGTTGTAGTTTAACAGCGCTGGCAAGGCTGGAAGAAATTGTCGCGAGTTTTGTGTTGAGACAAGACGCGATGAAAACGAACGGCCCGCCTCAGAAGGCGGGCCCTACATCGGCTAGGCAAGACGCAGAGGTGCGAGAAGAAAGGCCTCACCCCTGGAAGAGGTGAGCTACAGGGTGCAGATTCGGGACCGAGCTCTTCGGGGCTCAGGATAAATAGTGCTGCGCCCCTACGAAGAAAAGCGATCGTGGTTGATTGCCGGGGAGCACATTCACCGGCTAATCAGGCCGATTCCTACAAAAATTCCGATAACCCCGAGCCATTGCAGCCGGGCAATTTTCTCGTCCAAAATGGTCGCCGCCAATCCTACGGTTACTGCGCCGTACATCGATGACAGGACACTCACGACCGACACCTGCTCCAAGCGCATCCCGTAATTATTCAAAACGTAGGCACCGGTATCGAGAATCCCCATGCCCAGCACAAACCATTTCGCGTCGGCTCGCGGCACGCCGATCGGCTGCCGCCAGAATAGAATCACCGCTGCCGAAAGCACCACGCAGGTCAATCGAATCAGCCACACAGTCTGCGCACTTCCAATTGCCGGCACCGCGCGGGTTCCCAGAATCCAGAACAGAAAGCCGAATCCCACCGCGGAGAGAAGTGCCCAACCGATTCCCAAATGCCTTTTTCCCGGATGCCCCTTTTCGTCGAGTGGATTTGCGTCGCCAGGCACTTCGTCTCCTCGCGCCACAATCACCACCCCGATCAAGATCAGCACCAAGCCCGCGAGTCGCAGCGGCCGCAAGTGCTCGCCGGTGAATGCCGCCAGCAACATAGTCAAGGCCGGATAGCTCGCCGAAATCGGCGCAACAATCGACAGCTTCCCAATCTCGAAGGAGCGGTACAAAGCCAGCGTCGCAAAAGTATTCAAAACGCCCGCCAGGATTCCCCAGGCCCACGGTGTCCAACCTGATCCGTCGAGGTGCCCCAAGCCGCCTAGCCGCGGCAACGCCAGAGTGAGCAGCAGGAATCCGATGAGCTGCATATACAGCATGGCCCGCAGCGTGCCGATTTTCCGCGTCGCAAAACGCGCCAGGAGATCCGAACTTCCCCAGGAAAGCGCGGTCAGCAACCCCAGTAAAATTCCCATGACCAGCGATTAGGAGGACTTCTTCTTCGGCGGGGCCAAGCCCAACTCTGCCATCACCTTTTGCAAGTCTTTCCATACATCGGCCTTGGCGGGCGGATTGCGCAGGAGGTACGCCGGATGATACGTGGCCATCAATTTTCGCCCACGCCACTCCAGCCACTGCCCGCGGAACTGTGTAATTCCTTTATTGGTCTGCAGCAGCGTTTTCGCCGCAACCGCGCCGAGACACACAATCACCTTCGGATTGATTACGTCGATCTGCCGCAACAAATACGGGGAACAGGTCTGCACTTCCTCCGGTTCCGGCGTGCGATTCTCCGGCGGACGGCATTTCACTACGTTACAGATGTACACATCCTTGCGCTGCAAACCCATGGCCTCAATCATCTGCGTCAAAAGTTTTCCCGCGCGGCCCACAAACGGCAATCCCTGAGCATCTTCATCCGCTCCCGGCCCTTCGCCGACAAAGACCAAGCTCGCCGCAGGGCTGCCGTCGCCAAACACCAGCTTGTTTCTGCCCTTATGCAGCTTGCAGCGGGTGCAATCGCCGAGATCCTCGCGAATCTTCAGCAGCGTGTCGTCTTTGATCTTGTACACTTCTTCGAACAGCGACGGTCCGGACGGCGGCACAATTACCGGTGCCACGCGTGCCGGCGGCGCGACAGTGACCGGCGCCTCCACTTTGCTTTTTACCTTCGCCAAGGAACTCTCCTGTGCAGTGGCATGGCCGGATATGGCCAAACTCGTGGATAGGGCCAACGACGATTCTTGACTCGCCGGGCGATCGCGATAAAACAAACGAATGCCCAAGTCTTCGTAATAGCGAAGACGCTCTTCTATCTTTTCTTGCAGGGATTCCGGGATGGCTGCAGGCATGATCGCTCAGTCGCCTCGTTGCGATACCGGCTTGCTCTTCAGCACGCCACGCAAGCGCAGAGCTTCATCCAGGATGCGCTGCGCAACTTCGGTCTTGCTCAATTTGGGCAATGGCAAATCCCGACCATCCCGCGAGAATAAGGTCACGATATTGGTGTCGTGGTCGAAGCCCGCGCCCTCCGCGCTCACATCATTGGCCACAATGAGGTCCGCGTTTTTCTGGGTTAGTTTTTTGCGCGCGTTTTCCGCCACGCTCTCGGTTTCCGCCGCGAATCCGACTACCAGGCGTTCCCCTTTTTCCCGGGCGATTCCGGCCAGAATATCCGGATTCGCTTCCAGCCGTAGGGTCATACTCTCGTTTCCGCGCTTGATCTTCTGGCCGGCCTTCTCCGCCGGGCGATAATCCGCCACCGCTGCTGCAAATACAGCAATTGTAGATGCCGCAAACCGCGCTTGCACCGCCCGCTGCATCTCCTCAGCGCTGCGTACCTCGACGCGCTCCACACGCGGAGGCACGGCCAGAGAAGTTGGGCCGCTGATCAGCAATACTTTTGCGCCGCGCCGCGCCGCCACTTCCGCCACGGCATATCCCATCTTTCCCGACGAGCGGTTGGTCAGGTAGCGCACCGGATCAATATCCTCGCAAGTCGGCCCCGCCGTCACCAGAACGGTCTCGGCCGCCAGGTCCTGCTCGGCCTGCAACACTTCGCGCACCGCCTTCAGAATTTCTTCCTGTTCTGCCAGCCGGCCCGCGCCGATCATTCCGCAAGCCAAATAGCCCGCACTCGGCTCGACGATGCGCAACCCGCGCGCTCGCAGCGTCGCCACGTTCTCCTGGGTCGCCGGATGCTGCCACATGTTCACATTCATGGCCGGCGCCACTACCACCGGCGCGGTCACCGCCAGGTACATGGTGCTCAGGAAGTCGTCCGCCACGCCGCGAGCAAACTTCGCCAGAATATCCGCAGTGGCCGGAGCCACTAGCAGCAGATCCGTGCGTTGCGCCACCGCGATATGATCAATGGCCGAATCCAAGCTGCCTTCGCCGCCGGGTTGATTCGAGAAGAGATCGGTGATGACTCTTTGTCCGCTGAGGGCCGCAAAGGTAAGCGGGGTGATAAACTCGCGCGACGCCCGGGTCATGACGACTTGAATGGTGTGCCCCTCGTCTTGCAGACGGCGAACCAGTTCCGCGGACTTGTAAGCCGCAATTCCGCCCGTGACCCCGAGGGTGATGCGCATAGCGAACCGCCGGCGCTACTTCCGCCGTTTGGCTTCCTTTTCCTCTTCCGTCGCCGGTGTTTCCGAGAAGTCGTATTCAATCAGCCCGTGGCTAACCTCTTCGCACGCGATCCGTGTGGCTTTCTGGGTGCGGCCGCTTTCCAGCATAGGCGGCGCACCTGCCATGATCTGACGCGCGCGTCGTGCAGCCAGCACGACGTAAGCAAACTGGCTCTCGGGAGCTTTGGTTTGCACGGTCATGAGTGTCTTACCCTCCAAACGATGCCAGGACTTGTTTTACGCGATCGCGGCGACGTGCGCTGGAGCATCGCAAGGCCAACACAATGGCCTGCGCTTCTTTTCCCGCACGGTCCACATCATCGTTTACCACACAAAAATCGTAAAAACTCTCGCTGGCCGCGATTTCCTCGTAAGCCTTGGCCAGCCGCCGCGCGATCTCTTCATCGGAATCCTGGCCCCGGCTGCGCAGCCGCCGTTCCACTTCTTCCCGCGAGGGTGGCAGTATAAAGATCGCCACCGATTCCGGCAACTTCTGCTTCACCTGCCTGGCACCTTGCACATCAATCTCCAGCACTAAATCCAGGCCGGTGCGCCGCGACTCTTCCAGCCACTTCTTGGGCGTACCATAGGAATATTTGCCAAATACCTGCGCGTACTCCAAGAACTCGCCGCGCTCCACCATGGCTTGGAAGTCCGCCTCAGTGACAAAATCATAACATTTTCTGCTGGCCTCGGTCGCCCGGCGCGCCCGGGTAGTACATGATATCGAGGTCATGGTTCCCGGCAACTCCAGAATTCGCTGGACCAGTGTGCTTTTCCCAGACCCCGAAGGGCCGGACACGATCAAGACGAGAGGCTCTACCCCGTTCCTTTCACTCATTCGATGTTCTGAACCTGTTCGCGCAATTTTTCGATCTCCGCCTTGATCTCCAATGCCAGCCCGGTGATAGCCAGCGCTTCGCTTTCCACGCCCGGAGTTTTGGAAAGCATGGTGTTGGCTTCCCGGTGCATTTCCTGCAACAGAAAATCCAACTTTTTTCCCAGTTCGCCGGCGCCGTCGAGCAATTTCGCAAACTGCTGCAAGTGGCTGCGCAGCCGGTCTAATTCTTCACTGATGTCGCTGCGTTCCGCAAGCAACGCGGCCTCCTGGGCCAAGCGTGCCGGCTCGATGTTGGTGCCATTCAGCAAATCTCGCAAACGCGCTTCCAGGCGCCGCGAAAACGCCGGTCGAAGCGTGCTGACCAATTCGCGCACCTGCTCGGTCTCTTCTTCAATCTTGGCGGTACGCGTGCGCAATTCGTCGGTCAAGTGCCGCCCTTCGATGCGCCGCATTTCGTCCATCTTGTTGAGCGCTTCGAGCAAGGATTTTTCCAAGATTCTGCCCAACTCTTCTTGCTCTTCTTCGGTTTCCGGCAAAGCCGAGGCCAATCCGGTAATGACGCCCGGTAAACGGAGCAGGGCCACGGTGTCCAATTCGGCCTTGCCGCCGGATTGGTCGCGCAATTGCGCGGCCGCATTCAAGTAGGCGTTGAGCAGCGGGCGGTTCACATGCACGGGAGCCGTTTCGGTGGGATCCATGCTGACGTGTACGTCCACGTGTCCCCGGTGAATTTTGCCGCGGACCGTTTGGCGCAGCCGGTGCTCGTAAGGTTCCAGAGAATCCGGAATGCGCAGCTTCACGTCTAGAAACCGGTGATTCACGCTTTTTACGCTTACCCGAATCGCCCAGTCTTTATACTCGCCGCGGACCATGGCATACCCGGTCATCGACCGGCATTCGGCTTTGCTGGTTGTGGCGGTGCCGACTTCGCTGGTGCTTCTTGCGCTCATTCTTCCTCGCTGGACCTGGTTACTTGGGGATTCGGCAACTCCGCCGGTGTCAGCATTTCTTCGTAGGCGAATTGCAATTCGTGCAGTCGTGCGTAGCTTCCGCCTTTCGCCAGCAATTCGGCGTGGGTGCCGCTTTCCCGAATCTGCCCTTCTTCCAATACAAGAATCTTATCGGCTTTCCGCACCGTACCCAAGCGATGCGCAATCACAAAAACAGTCCTCCCGACCATCAAGTTCCCTAAGGCCCTTTGCACATATTGTTCGGATTCGGAATCCAGCTCCGAAGTGGCCTCGTCGAGGACCAGGATGGGCGCGTCTTTCAGGATGGCGCGGGCAATCGCAATGCGCTGCCGCTGACCTCCGCTCAATCGGGTTCCACGTTCGCCAATCACAGTATCGTAACCGTTGGGCAATTCCAGGATGAAGTCGTGCGCCAGTGCGGCACGCGCCGCTTCCACTACCTTTGCCTCCGGCACATTGCCCATCCCGTAACAAATGTTGTTCTTCACCGTGTCGTGGAACAGGATGTTTTCCTGTGTCACCATGGCCACTTGATTCCGCAACGAACGCAGGGTCAGGTCTCGAACATCGGTGTTGTCGATTCGAATGCTTCCCCGGGTCACTTCGTAAAAACGCGGAATCAAGTTCACGAGTGTGGTTTTCCCCGCTCCGCTTGATCCAACCAGAGCAACCACTTCCCCCTTCCGTGCCGTGAAGCTCACATGCTCCAGCACCGGAGCGCTATCGCATTCGTAGGCGAA
>DATKPS010000127.1:0-37546 GCA_035524015.1 Candidatus Sulfotelmatobacter sp. | reverse complement strand
TTTTCGCAGCTTCATTCTAATGTAAGTTAATTCTTTGTCGGATTTTTCACCAGGACCCTCGTGACCACCATCTCTTGCAAAGCTCTACTTCTCGATATGGACGGCGTCCTCGTCGACTCCACCCCCGCCGTCGCCCGCGTTTGGACCCGTTGGGCCCGCAAACACAATCTCGATCCCGAAGACGTGGTCCGCACCGCTCATGGCCGCACCAGTCTCACTTCCATCCGCGAGCTGCTTCCCCACGCCGAGCCCGCAGTCCATCTCCAGGAAAATCGCTGGATGGAGCGCAGCGAAATCGAGGAAATCGCCGACGTCACCGCGCTTCCCGGAGCGCAGCAACTGCTCGCCACTGTTCCTCCCTCGCAGCTCGCCGTAGTCACTTCCTCCACCCGCGACCTCGCCGAAGTTCGCCTGCGCGCCACCCATCTTTGGCCGCACATCCAGCATCTGGTCACCGCGTCGGACATTACTCGCGGTAAGCCCGATCCCGAGCCTTACCTCAAAGGGGCCGCCTCCCTTCATCTCGATCCGCATTACTGCGTGGTCATCGAAGACGCACCCTTCGGCATTCATGCCGGCAAAGCCGCGGGCGCACGCGTACTCGCTGTGCGCACCACCGTCGAAGATGACGTCCTCCTTGCTGCCGGCGCCGACTGGATCATCAACGACTGTTCCGCCATGCGCATCTCTCCGGCCGCTCCCGCTGGCCTGCTGAACCTAGACTTGGCCACCGATCTGCCCCGTCGTTCCCCGATAATGCGATAGAATGCCTCGGATCATTTGGGCTCTAGTTCTATCCAAGGAGACCTGCGTATGCCCGCGAACCTCTGCTCACGTGCACTCTGCCTCGTGCTTCTAGCGCTTCCGCTTACTTTCCACATCGTTTCGGCTCAGGAAGAAGACAAGGACAAACAGGTCAAGCCCGTCGAGAAATCGGCGGAGCCCGCTCCCGCGCCAAAAGAAGAATCTTCCGTCACCGATCACACCATCAAAATCGCGGGCCAAAGCATTCCTTACAAAGCCACCATCGGCAGCATTCTCCTTAAAAACGAAAAAGACGAGCCCACCGCTCTCATCTACTACACCGCCTACACTCGCTCCGACGTCAAAGATCCCAGCCTGCGCCCGCTTTCCTTCCTCTACAACGGCGGCCCCGGCTCCTCTTCCCTCTGGCTGCACATGGGTTCCTTCGGCCCGAAGCGTGTCCTCACCGCCAATGCCGGCATCACTCCCCCTGCCCCCTACACCATCGAAGACAATCCCAACTGCCTCCTCGACAAATCCGATCTCGTGTTCATCGATCCCGTCGGCACTGGCTTCAGCCGCGCCGTCGGCAAAGCCCAGGACAAAGATTTTTGGGGTGTCGATCCTGACGTCAATTCCCTCGCACAATTTGTGCAAACCTACGTTTCGCGCAATGGCCGCTGGAACTCTCCCAAATTCCTCATCGGCGAAAGCTATGGCACCTTCCGTAACGCCGCTCTCGCCAATCATCTGCAAACGCAAAACGGCATCTACCTCAATGGCATCGTCATGGTTTCTTCCGTCTGGGACCTCAGCACGATTTCCTTCTACCCTGGCGAGGATCTCGCTTACATCCTCTATCTTCCCAGCTACGCCGCCACCGCCTGGTATCACAAGGTGCTGAAGGATCGTCCCGAGAATCTGGAAAGTTTTCTTGATGAAGCGCGCGCCTTCGCCAAAGGCGACTACGCCAACGCGCTGCTTAAAGGTGAAACTCTCAGCGACGCCGACAAAGCCGCGGTGGCCCAAAAGGTCTCTCATTTCACCGGACTTAGCGTGGACTACCTCATCAAATCCAATCTCCGGGTGCGCCTCGAGCGCTTCATGCAGGAACTGCAACTCAATCGCGGCCTCACCACCGGCCGTCTCGATGCCCGCTTTTCCGGTCCCACTTACGACCTCATCGACTCGGCGGCCAGCTACGATCCCCAGGAAGCCGCCATCACCGGCGCGTTCGTCGCCGCCTTCAACATGTATATGCGCGAGGATCTGAAATTCAATCAGGACCGCTCTTACCACGTTTTTGCGGATTTCAAGGACAATCATTGGGACTGGAAGCACGAAGGCAGTGGCTACGGCTATTTCCCCGGCGCGCCCAGCGTTATGCTCGATTTAGCCAACGCCATCATCACCAACCCCAAACTTCAGGTCCAAATGGAAGACGGCTATTACGACCTGGCCACTCCCTTCTTCGAATCCGAATATGCTGTCGATCATCTCGGCTTGCCTGAAGACCTTCAGAAAAATATCCAGCACAAATTCTACGAAGCCGGCCACATGATGTACCTGCGTCCGGAAGATCTAACCAAGCTCAAATCCAACGTAGCCGCCTTCATCGACTCCGCCTCCAAACCCACCTAAGCCTCACCGCTTCCCGCCCAATCACCGGGCACCCAGCACAATGCCGTTGTGATCCCGCGGAATCACCGAGCCCCAGAAGAATGTCGGTGCCGTCCTGCGAAGCACCAAGCACGGACAACACAGTCGGTGCCGCACTGAGCAATCAGCAAGCACTCACAACAGTAGCGTTATCATCCTGAGCAGCCAGCAACACTCAGAAACGTATCGCTGTCATCCTGAGCGCAGCGAAGGATCTCAACCCGAACCTTCCCACCCGCAAAATGTGGCCACCCGCTCTTTCGCTCTTAGACTCTTTCACTCTTAGACTCTTCCCTCCATTTGCTTCCTCATCGCTGCCTGCGTATGATGACCCCTAACCAAACTCCCTATGAGCAGCCACATTGGCGACACCGACTGACTCTCTAGCCGCGGACTTGCCTGTGCGCCCCACTCATCCGCGCAAAGATAAGGGTAAGCTCCTTCAGGTTCTCGGTGTCGGCTTCGGCATCGCGGTCGCCGTCGGCAACACCATCTCCGCCGGGATCGTACGCACTCCCGGCGACATCGCCGCGCGTCTTCCCAATCATTGGCTGTTCTTCAGTGTCTGGTTTGCAGGCGCGCTCTATGCGCTCGTCAGCGCCTTCCAACTCGCCGAGCTCGGCTCCGCCATCCCTAAAAGCGGTGGCCAGTACAATTTCTCGCGCCGCGGCATCGGCGATTTCGCCGGCTTCATTGTCGGCTGGTCCGACTGGCTCTCCACCTGCAGTTCGACCGCGCTGGTAGCCATCGTCATCGGCGAATACCTGGCCCATCTTTTCCCGGTCCTGAACGCCGTTTACAGAATCAAAATCATCGCCGCATCCGTGATCATCCTCTTTGCCTTGCTGCAATGGAAAAGCATCAGCATGGGCAGCAAAGTGCAGAACTCCACGACAGTCATGAAGGGTCTCGCGTTCTTCGCCATCGTCATCGCTTGCTTTACGCTCGGCGGCCATTTGCATCGCTCCGCCCAAATCGCTGAGCTTGCACAAGCCGCCGCGCCTATTGCCATTCCCACCGGCGCCGCTCTCATCACTGGCCTTCTCTTCGGTATTCAGGCAACCATCTACACCTACGATGGCTGGGACGGCGTCATCTATTTCGGCGACGAAATCATCAATCCTGGCTTCCTTGTTCCCCGCGCCATTTTCGCCAGCCTCTTCTCCATCGTCTGCATCTATCTGGCGGTTAACGCCGCCGTGCTTTACGTGCTGCCCATGAATGAGATCGCCGGCAACAACTTTTCCCTGGGCCTCGCCGCCGAACGCGTTTTCGGCCACCACGGCGACTTCATCTTCCGTTCCATCATGGTGCTGGCGCTACTAAGTTCCATCAACGCCCTTCACCTCATGGCTGCTCGCGTGGTCTACGCCATGAGCCGCGATGGCCTTTTCTTCCGCGCCTTCTCCCGCGTCAATCCGGGTGGTACACCCACAGTCGCCTTATTTCTTAGCGCGCTTTTTGGCGTGGCCTTCGCCATTTTCAGCTTCGAGCGCGTCATCGCCATCACCGCCTTCTTTTTCGTCACCAACTACATGCTCTCCTTCCTCTCTCTCTTCCTCCTCCGCCGCCGCGAACCAAACCTCGTTCGTCCCTATCGCGCTTGGGGCTATCCCTACACCACGGCCCTGGCTCTCGCCGGCTCCGTCGCTTTCCTCCTCGAAGCCATCCGGGAAGATCCCACCAACAGCTACCTCACCCTAATCGCCCTGGCCTGCGCCTACCCCGCCTACCGCCTCCTGAAATTCGTCTCTCGGCCTGTCTCCGCGGGCACAGCATAGGCACGGCGGTCTCCGAGAACTCCACATCTCCTCTGCTACCTCTGCGTTAATTCTTTCTTTCATCCTCCGAAAGAAAACGGGGCGAACCGAAGTCCGCCCCGTCCCATTTTCAATTTTCCAATTTCTATTTTCTAACTGACCTTCTCCGCCACCGCCTTTGCCTGCAGGAACAGCAGCAGATAATCCTTCCCGCCGGTCTTCGAATCCGTTCCGCTCATATTGAATCCGCCGAACGGATGCGCGCCCACCATCGCTCCGGTGCACTTCCGGTTCAAATACAAGTTCCCCACGTGGAAATCCTCTTCCGCGCGGCGAATCTTCTCTGGATTCTTCGAATACAACGAGCCGGTCAACCCAAACTCGGTGTTATTCGCAATTTCCATGGCATCTTCGAAATTCTTCGCCTTAATCACCGCCAGCACCGGACCAAACACTTCCTCCTGCGCCAGCCGCGCCTTCGGCGGTACATCCGCGATAATCGTGGGCTCGACGAAATATCCCTCGCCCTCCGCGCGCTTGCCGCCCGCCAGCAGCTTCCCTTCCTTCTTTCCGATTTCGATGTAGTCCAGAATCGTCTTCATCGCCGCATCGTTGATCACCGGACCCATATAGTTCCCTGGATCGTCCGCCGGGCCTACTTTGATCTTCTTGGTGCGCTCCACCAACTTGTTGACGAACTTGTCGTACACCTTCTCGCTCACGATCACTCGCGAACACGCCGAGCACTTCTGCCCCTGGTATCCAAACGCCGCCGCCACCGTGCCGTCGGCGGCCGCGTCGATATCGGCCTCCTCGTCCACCACGATGCCGTCCTTGCCGCCCATTTCCAGCACCGTCCTCTTGATCCAGATCTGTCCCGGCGACGGCTTCGCCGCCAGCTCCGCAATCCGCAGGCCCACTTCCTTCGAGCCCGTGAACCCGACGTACCTCGTCTTCGGGTGCTGCACGATCGTATCGCCCACGGCCGCGCCCGACCCAGTCACGAACTGCAATGCTTCCTTCGGCACGCCCGCCTCAAACAAAATATCCACAAACTTCGCCGCAATCGTCGGCGAATCCGACGCCGGCTTCAGCACCACGGTATTCCCGGTCACCAGCGACGCCACCACCAAGCCCGCCATAATCGCGCACGGGAAATTCCATGGCGGAATGATCGCGCCCACTCCCAGCGGGATGTATACCAGGTAATTTTTCTCGCCCTTCATGGGCGTCAGTTTCTGCGGTTCCGCCAGCCGCAGCATTTCCCGCCCGTAAAACTCGCAAAAATCAATGGTCTCCGCGATGTCCGCATCCGCCTCGATCCACGTCTTGCCCACTTCGTAGCACACCACTGCGGCCAGCTCGAATTTCCGTTCGCGCACCATCGCCGCCGCCTTAAATAAGCACTCCGCGCGCTTCTGCGCCGGCACTTTCTTCCACACATCGAAATACTTGTTCGCTGCCTCAATGGCCTCGATCGCCTGTTCCTTCGACGCATCCTGGAACACCCCGATCACTTCCGACGGCTTCGACGGGTTCGTCGACTTTCTTTTCTTCTCGGTCACCACCTTCTTCCCGCCGATCCACATCGGGTACTCATGCCCAAATTCGCCGCGCACTTTCTTCAGCGCCGCTTCCATCTTTTTCTTGTTTTCCGGCTTCGAAAAATCGATAAACGGCTCGTTCGTAAACTCGCTCAGGTTGCCATGCAATTTCGCTTTTGACGTCGCCATGGTCACGCTCCTCCTCGCTAACAAACAATCAATTATAGGTCTGCCGCCGCAACGCCTACAACCAACCCACCCCCAACCGGCCGCTCAATTTGGCCTAGCCTCGGAGTGCGGGAGCCCCGCTCCCGCCGGTTCGCCCATCTCCACCGTTCCTAACAACGATCAGCGGCAGCCCTGCTGCCGCCTCCTCCGACCTCAGCACAACCACCGCGTCTCCGCGACCTCTGCGCCTCTGCGTTAAGCTTTTTCGTCTGTTTGTCACCCCCGTGCGATAATCAACACCCATGCCGCAATCGCTAGCCCACGTAGCCTTTCTCGTTCGCGATTACGAGGAAGCCCTAACCTTCTTCACCGAATCGCTGGGCTTTCGCGTGGTCGAAGATGCGCCACTCGCCCCCGGCAAACGCTGGATCCTGGTCACTCCTCCCGGTTCCCACGGCACCAATCTGCTCCTCGCTCAAGCCGCCACTCCCGAGCAACTCCAGCAAGTCGGCAAGCAAGCCGCCGGCCGTGTTTTCCTCTTCCTCTATACCGACCACTTCTGGCGGGACTATCGCCTGATGCAGGCCGCCAATGTGAAATTCCTGGAAACTCCCCGCCAGGAACCCTACGGCACGGTCGCTATCTTCGAAGATCTTTACGGCAACAAGTGGGATCTTCTCGAGCCTGCCGATCCTTCCGCTCCTCACCCAGCTCCCAAGGAAACGCCGTGAGCGTTGCTCTGCTCTGGCGCATCCTCTATTGGCTCTGGGTCGCCTCTGAGGTCATCATCGGCGTCGCCACCCGCACTAAACACAGCACCGGCCAAACGCGCGACCGTGGCTCCCTCATCCTGCTCTGGGTCGTCATCTTCTCTTCTATGACCGCCGGCATCTGGTACAGCGAAATTCATCCGCACAATCTGTTCGGCAGTTCTCCAGCGGTTCGCCCCGTAGCTTTGGCCATCTTGATCCTTGGCCTGGCCGTCCGCTGGACCGCGATCTACACTCTCGGCAAATCCTTCAGCTCCAACGTCGCCATTCTCGACTCACAAAAACTCAATCGTTCCGGTCTCTACCGCTTCGTCCGCCATCCCTCTTATCTGGGCTTGCTCCTGATCTTTCTCGCGGTGGCCTTGCACACCCGCAACTGGCTCAGCCTAACCATCATCCTCATTCCCTGCACCGCAGTGCTCCTCTACCGCATTCACGTAGAAGAAGCGGCCCTGCGTCGAGCCTTCGGCGCCGACTACGCCGACTACACCAAATCCACCAGCCGGCTCCTCCCCGGCCTGTACTGAACCACTTTGGAGTGGGGTAGCTAGCGAACCGCTTTCCCGCAGCACAGCCGTCAGCATCAACGAACCGCGTCCGCCAACCCATTCTCCGTTCCCTCCGCGTCTCCTCCGCGCCCTCTGCGTTAATCTTTTTCCTTTCTCACCCTCGAGTCAGCGCCTCATACTGCGCCTCGGTCAGCGGCACCACCGACAACCTTCCCTGCCGCACCAACGGCGAATCTCCGAATAACTTGTTCTTCTTAATCTCATCCAGCGTCACCGGCTTCCCCAGCGCTTTCCCCGCCTTGATCTTCACCACCGGGTTCTTTGGATTCTTCGCGTCCACAGACACCACGGTCGCCGTTCCCACGGCCGTCCGCAGATCCCCGGTCTCATAAACAATCAGCCGCGTCCCCGCCTTCATCGCCCCCAGATTCTTTAGCGCCACCGGATTGTGCACCCCGTCCCACTCCGTCTCCTTATCCTTTACCAACTGCGCAAACGAATATTCCGTAGGTTCCGTCTTCAACAAATAGTACTCGCCCATGTTCGCTCCCCTTCCTCTTGCAGCACGCTCTTAGATTCGCCAAACGCTCCTAGCGTCTCCAGGTCCGCGCAAGTATACGCTACCGCCTCCCCCGGAGTGCGGGAGCCCTGCTCCCGCCGGTTCCTCAACGCAAACCCAACAGACCAACGCTCAGCGGCAGCCTTGCTGCCGCCACCACAAAAATCGGCACCGCGTCACTTTGATCAAGCTGACCCAGTACCCAACAAATTTCTTGACAAGTGTATTTACCGCATGTATATCTATCATCAGGGATACCTGTGGCCAGCGACAGCAGTCCCGGCGAACTGAGTCCTAACCTGTCAGGCACGACCACCACCGGCTTAAGTTTTTTAGAATCCGCACATACAGGAAAACGCATCCGCAAGCGCTTTAGAATCCGCACTTGCACATCATGCAGAAAACAAAAAGCTTATAACTCCAGCAGAATCCGCACTTGCAAGATGAAAATTACATAACCCTTGCATAATCAACACTTACGCAAATTCGCATTTTAAATTTTTCGCGTTCCATTTTGGAACTGATCAGACCAACTCCCGCACCGCCTCCCCAAACACCTTCGTGTGCTCGTCTACGTCTGCCTGCGACGTGTCTGGGCACATCAGCGCCATATTGTGAAACGGCGTCAGCAACACGCCTCGGTTCAGTGCGTACAGATGCAGAAATCGCTCCAGCTCGAAATCGGCGGCTGCTGCGGATTCCCCGCCATTCCGCGGCGGCTTCTCGCGAAACGTATACTCCGCCCGGCATCCCAGCCGCTGCACGTTCCACGGCAACTTATGTTTCTGGATCACTCCGGCCACGCCTTCGTTGAACCGCACCGCCAGCGCGATCATCTTCTCGAAGTTCTTCGCCGTCAGCACATGTTCCAGCGTCGCCCGCATCGCTGCCAGCGACAAGGCGTTCCCCGCCAGAGTTCCCCCGATTCCGCCGACGTCGCAATCTTCCAACTGGATTCGCGCCGAAATCCGCTGTGCCACTTCTTCCGTGCATCCGTACGCCGCGCCGGGAATCCCGCTGCCAATCGCTTTGCCAAACACTACCAGGTCGGGCTCCAGCTTCCACTCCGCGGTACATCCTCCCGGCCCCGCGCAGATCGTGTGTGTCTCGTCCGCAATCAACAGCGCTCCGTAGCGCCGCGCCAATTCTCGCGCTGCTTTCCAGTAGCCTGCATCCGGCAAAATAATTCCGACGTTCGTCATCGCCGGCTCCGCAAGAATGCACGCCACGTCATGCTGCTTCAGCGCCTCTTCCAGCGCCAGCAAATCGTTGAACTCTACCACGCGCGTTGTTTCTGCCGGATTTATGGGCGGCCCGATATTTCCCCGGCGCGGCCCGACGACACCGTCGTGCAATCCCGCAAACGTTTCATCCACCGTGCCGTGATAGCAGTAGTGAAACACCAGGATCTTCGACCGCTGGGTAATCTCGCGTGCAATCCGGATCGAAAACCGGTTCGCGTCGGTCGCCGTCAACGTAAATTGCCAGTACGCCAGCCCGAACCGCTTCTTCAAATCCTCCCCCACAAACAGCGCATCCTCGGTCGGCAACATCAACGTGATGCCTTTGCGCGCCCGTTTCGCCACCGCGTCCACCACAACATCCGGCGAATGTCCGGTCATCGCTCCCGTATCGCCCAGACAAAGATCCACGTAATCGCGCCCGTCCACGCAGCGAAAATGCGCGCCCTTCGCGCTCTCCACAAACACCGGAAACGCGCCCGCCCACTTCTTCATCCAGTTCATGGGCACGCCGCCCAACAGCGACTCCTGCGCCCGCTGGTACAAATCCGCGGACCGCGGGTGCTCCGCCACAAACCGCTTTTCCTCGCGTTCCCGCAACTCTTCCAATCGCTTTTTGCCGATTGCGGTCATTTCCTTTTCTTCTCATCGCCTGGGTGTCCCACATACCACGTTTGCATGTGGGTTCTTCCGCACGAGTGGGACTCTCAATGTCCGACTAACCAAAACAAAACCTGTCATCCTGAGCGCGCCTTACGCGCGAAGGATCTCAACGAAAGGTCCTTGCGAACCTCTGGATCGCAGCACTGCGCTCAACGCAATTCGTGAATGATCTCTTTTACCGCGTTTGCGCCCGACGCCCCGGTCAACCCATTTCCGGGATGCGTGCCATTGCCGCACAAAAACAAACCGCGCACCGGCGTCTGATACCGCGCCCAATCCAGCACCGGCCGCATCGTGAAAATCTGATCCAGCGCCAATTCGCCATGAAAAATGTGCCCGCCTGTGTAGCCGTAAGTCTGTTCCAGATCGAGCGGCGTAATCACCTGCGCGCCTTCCACCAGGTTCGCCAGATTCGGCGAATAAACCCCCAGCGTCTTGATCACCGTATTCGCCAGCTCGCCGCGCCGGTGGTTCCAGTTCCCGTCCTTCAACTGGTAAGGCGCAAACTGGAAATACGCCGAAAGCACGTGCTTCCCGTTCGGCGCCAGCGCAGGATCGAGCAGCGTCGGAATGGTCACATCCAGATGGGGCTCCGTCGAGATTTCGCCATACTTCGACGCGTCGAACGCCTTCTCCAGATAATCAATCTCGTGGCCAATGTGAATTCGTCCGGACAGCGCTTCGCGGAATCCATCCGGTCCGACGGCATTCGCCAGCGATGGAAAGTTCGGCAAATCGCCCAGCGCCAAATGTACTTTCGCAACATTCCCGCGCGCCCGGAAATTCTTCAGGCGCAGCGCGAACACCGGATCCAGAATCGCCGGCTCCAGCAATTGGAAAAATGTGCGCTTCGGATCGACACCGGAAACCACCGCCTCGCACGCGATCTCGTCGCCATTCGCCAGCACCACTCCGCTCACCGCCCCGCTCTTCGTGCGAATTTGGGCCACCTCCGCATCCGTGCGAATCTCCGCGCCCACCTTCTTTGCGGCTTCGCCCATCGCTCGAGTCAGTTCGCCCAATCCCCCGCGAGGAAATGCCGCCGGCCCCACGGGATGCGCATCCGCCGCGGCGCGCAGCAACAAGACCGCGGTGGAACCGGCCGACCATGGCCCCAAATTCGCTCCAAAGATGCCGCGAGCCGCAATCACCGCGCGCAACAGCTCCGTCTCGAAAAATTCCGCAACAAAATCCGCCACGGCCATCGGGCCCCAGCGCAGCAAGTCCAACATTCCGCGCTTGCCCAGCTTGCGGATGCCGCGGCCTGTGTTCAACAGGTTCCACAAATCTTCCGGCGAAGGCTTGTCGATCCCCGGGGGCGTGATGGCCGCAATTTGGCTGAACACTCCGGCAATTTTCTCCAGCGCTTTCGCAAATTCCGTATACTTGCCGCCATCTTTCGCCGAAATGTGCGAAATCGAGCCCGCCGTTTTCGCCGCATCCTCGTAGAACAGCAATCCACGCCCATCGGGAGCGGGAGCGAAAACACGCGGATCGGGCCGGAACAATTGCAAATCGAAGCGGTCCAGTTGCATATCGCGCAGAACATCCGCGCGCAGCGGTCCGACCGTGTGCGCGAGCGTCGACGCCTTGAATCCCGGATAAAACTCCTCGGTGACCGCGCCGCCTCCGATCATCGAGCGACGCTCCAACACCACCGGTTTGAATCCCCCCTTCGCCAGATAAAACGCCGTGATCAACGCGTTATGACCACCGCCAATAAGCACCACTTTTTGTCCGATGGGCATGGTCAGTTCGCCGCCTTCTTCCATTCCTTCAGAATCACCTGGCTGGCGATGCGCCCGTTCGCGCCCATGATCCCGCCGCCAGGATGTGTTGCCGATCCGCACATATAAAGGTTATCCACCGGCGTGCGGTAATACGCCCAGCCCGGCACCGGCCGCAGAAAGAACAACTGCTCCAGAGAAAGCTCGCCTTGGAAAATGTTGCCCTGCGTCAGACCGAAATCGCGCTCCAGATCGAGCGGGGTCAGCACCTGCTTGGCGATAATCAGCTCCTTGATATTTGGCGCGTGCTCCGCAATGGTGTTGATCACGTTGTTCCCAAACGCTTCGCGCTGATCGTCCCAAGTGCCTTCCGCCAATTTGTACGGCGCATATTGCACGAAACACGAGAGCACATGTTTTCCCGGCGGAGCCACGGAAGGATCGGTCAAGCTCGGAATCACCATGTCGATATACGGCCGCTTCGAGAAATCACCGTACTTCGCATCGTCATACGCGCGTTCCATGTACTCCATCTTTGGCGAAATCGAGATCGCGCCACGCAAATGCGCGCCCGGCCCCGGTAATGCCTTGAAATTTGGCAGCCCGCTCAGCGCCAGATTCACTTTTCCCGAGGAACCCCGGAATTTATATCGACGGACGCTTTCCACAAAATCGGCCGGCAACTCCTTGGCATCCAGGAACACTTCGAACGTCAAGTGCGGGTCCACACTCGAGGAAACCACGTTGCAGGAAATTTCTTCGCCCGATTTCAGCGCTACTCCCGCGACGCGCCCGTTTTTCACGATGATCTTTGCCACCGGCGCTTCCGTGCGAATCTCCACTCCCGCTTCCCGCGCTGCACCCGCAATCGACAGAGAGATTCCGCCGGTCCCCCCGCGGCTGAATCCCCAGGAACGAAACGCGCCATCGATTTCGCCCATGTAGTGATGCAGCAAAACGTATGCGGTGCCCGGCGAACGAATGCCTAGAAATGTGCCGATAATCCCCGAGGCGGACATGGTGGCCTTCAGTACGTCGGTTTCAAACCATTGATCCAGAAAATCCGCCGCGCTCATGGTCATCAACTGCACTAGCGTGTAGCGTTCCTCCGAAGAAAGGTCGCGAAAACGTTGCAGCAGGAAATTCAGCTGTTTCAAATCTTTCGGATATAGTGTGGTCGGGTCCGGCGGAATCATCGAGAGCATCGGCTTCACGAATCGGCACATTGGCGTCATCATTTTTGAGAATTCGTCGTACGCCTCCGCATCCAACCGAGAATGCCTGCGAATCTCCCGCTGTGTTTTGGCGTGATCGTTCACACGCCAAAGATAATCGCCATTGAGCATCGGCGAAAATGTGCCGTCGAGCGGCAAAATTTCCAGTCCGTGCCGCGGCAGATCTAATTCGCGAATGATTTCCGGACGCAGCAAGGAAACCACGTAGGAGCATTCCGAGAACAAAAAACCGGGAACGATTTCTTCCGTCACTGCAGCGCCGCCCAACACCTGGCGCCGTTCCAATACCACTACTTTCTTCCCGGCCTTGGCCAGATACGCGGCGTTCACCAGACCATTGTGACCGCCCCCGATGACCACTACATCGTAGGACTGAGGCATTTCGTTAGGACTCCGCTTTGACGCTGTGCTGAGGACAACCCCGGACGCTGTGTGGAACAAGTCATTCTACTGGCAGCGTGTATGCTTCTCAAGTTCACCGCAGGAACTTTTGCGACTTCGCGACCTTGCAGCCGTGCGGAAATCGCACCTATAATCGGCTATTCGCTCCACTCTGCGCGTGACGTTCGCACCCACACCGGAGGAATCGTGCCCGTCGGAACTGCTTTCCACCAGAGAACCCTCGCCCTGTGCGAGAGCCTGAATTTCAAGGAATGGTCGGGCTACTACACCGTGGGCGCCTACGAAATGACCCACGAGCACGAGTACAACGCCATCCGCAATTCCGCCGCGCTCATCGACATTACGCCATTATTCAAGTACATGGTCTCCGGCCCAGACGCCACCAAGCTCGTCAATCGCATTATTACCCGGGACATTCAGAAGGTTGCCGTCGGTCAGGTCATTTACTGCTGCTGGTGCGACCCCGAGGGCAAAGTGATCGACGACGGCACCATCACCCGCCTCGAGGAAAACAAATATCGCTGGACCGCCGCCGATCCGAGCCTGCGATGGTTCCGACAGAATGCGCTCGGGCTGAACGTCGAAATCGAGGATATCTCCGAAAAGGTTGCGGCTCTGGCGTTGCAAGGCCCTACTTCCGGTAAATTACTGCACGCAGTGGCCGAAGCCAACATTGCCGGACTGAAATACTTTCGCGTCACTCACGGCAAAATCGGCGGCGTGCCCGTGGACATCTCTCGCACTGGCTACACGGGCGACCTCGGCTACGAAATCTGGGTACCTTGGAAAGACGCCGTCAAGGTATTCGATGAATTGATGGCCAAAGGCCGGCCCTTCGATATTCATCCCGCGGGCATGACCGCGCTGGACATTGCACGCATCGAAGCCGGCCTCATCCTCATCGAGGTCGACTACATTTCCAGCAAACGTGCGCTGATCGACCAGCAGAAATACACGCCGGGCGAAATCGGCCTGAGCAAGCTCGTCGACTTGAAGAAGGACAATTTCGTGGGCCGCGACGCTCTGGCCGCCGAAGTCAAACGGGGCGGACCCGCGCGCCTGCTCGTCGGACTCGAAGTGAACTGGAGCGAAGTGGAAGCGCTCTACGAAACAATTGACCTTGCGCCACAAGTGCCCGCCACAGCTTCCCGCGTGGCGGTGCCGGTGTATCGCGGTGGCCGCCAAGTCGGCAAAGCTACTTCGACGACGTGGTCGCCCACCCTGAAGCGCATGATTGCGCTCGCTTCGATCAGCCGGGAAAGCGCCACCCTTGGCGCTACGCTCAGCATGGAATTAACCGTGGAAGCTACGCGCAAAACGGTTTCCGCCAAAATCGTGCCGTTGCCATTCTTCAATCCGCCGCGCAAAACCGCGCCTCTCGCGTTGTAGCTACCCACCGAAAGGCCAGCGCATCTAATTTGGGATGAGAGAAAGCGCCCCAAGCCGTACCGCGCTGCGTGTAGCGCTGCGCCGGGCCGCGCACCAACTGCTCGATTCGCCCAAAGTTTTGGATGATCCGCTGGCTGTGGCCATCGTTGGCGAAGCCGTAACGGAAATTGACCACGAGCGGGCACGCCATCAGTCAGCCGAGGCCACACGTTTCCGCGCCTTCATGGTCGCACGCAGCCGTTATGCGGAAGACCAGCTGGCGGAAAGCATCGCCCGGGGAGCAACGCAGTACGTGGTTTTGGGCGCCGGCCTCGACACCTCCGCCTATCGCGGCATTGCTCTCTCTAACGTGAATGTGTTTGAAGTGGATCATCCCAACACGCAAGTCTGGAAGAAAGAGCGCCTGGCGGCAGCCAGCATCGCGGTTCCCGCTTCTGTGCGATATGTCTCCGTGGATTTCGAGCAGCAAGAATTAGCCCATGAACTGCAAGCGACTGGCTTTCGCCTGGATCAGAAGACTTTCATTTCCTGGCTCGGCGTTGTGCCCTATCTGACCAAGGAAGCGGCGGCTCATACTTTCGGCTTAATCGGGAAGCTTCCGGCGGGCACCGGAGTGGTGTTCGATTACGCGGTATCGCGCTCCTCTCTCGGTTTTCTCGAACGGCTGGCGCTGGACGCTCTTTCACGACGCGTGGCGCGGGCAGGAGAGCCGTTCCATTTGTTCTTCGCGCCGGACGAATTGGAGGGATTTTTGGTAGGCTTAGGGTTTCATCGCATCGAGCAACTCGCTGCGGAAGAAATCAACGCGAGATATTTTGCAAACCGGAAAGATGGGCTTTGCGTGGCGGGAAGCGCGGGAAGAATCGTCAGCGCGTGGACGTAGCGCGGATTGCCCACCAGGAAACGTGCCGAAGTCACAGTAACGCATGAAACCTGTCATCCTTGAGCGCAGCGAAGGATCTCAACCGATCCACATGCTGCGTACGGTGGACAGCGAGCAAAGACTGTACGGTGAGATTCTTCGCCCGCAAACGACACGGGCTCAGGACGACCGTTCTAGTCTAAGGTCGTATTTGGTGAGGAATACGGATTAGAGATCCGGCCTCAAGGCTTAGCCGCAAACCGTTCCACGCCCGCTAGTAACTTGTCGAGGTCGCTTCGCTCGAGCAGTTGCCCGTTGAGGATCACCGCGCGAATCTTCGTGGTGTTGTGAATGTCGTCCAACGGATTGGCGTCGAGCAGCAGGAGATCCGCGCGTTTTCCTACTTGGATCGTGCCTTGTTGTGCGCTCCTCTCCAGAAATTCCGCGGGGCGAGCGGTAGCGGCCTGCAGCGCCTGCAGCGGCGTCAATCCCGCTTGCACCAGATAGGCGAGATCTTCGTGCAAGCTGGAGCCCGGAAACACGTTGGGAGCGGCGGCATCCGTCCCGGCCATAATCGGCACACCGGCCTGGTTCATCTTGTCGACAATTTCTAGAGAACGCCGGATAATCGCTGCGCGCTGCGCAAAGTCCGTGCTATCGCGGCCGGCAAGTTGTGTGTTGCGTCCTTCCTGCCAGGTTTCGCGAACTTTTTCCGGAACATATTTCATACGTGGATCGTTCCCGAGATCGGTTTCCGGCGTGACAAAGCCCAAGTGGACGAGCGTCGGAAAGGTTGGCACTTGCCACGTGCGGTTGGCAGCGAATTTGTGAATCAAGCGCGCCGCTTGCTCGTCGGAGTAAGAATCCAACAAGTCCTTCGTCCACGCGCGCTCTCGGGCTAGTTTTTCTTCCTGGCTTTCTCCCGCTTTTGCCGGGGCCACTTGCTGTTCGCGCAGCTCCGCTTCGCGCGTCGAACATCCCAAGAGCACTCCGGTGAGATGCTCTATGCTGGCTTGGCCGGAATCCGAAGCAACCGCGGCGGTGATGGAATCGGGGACGTGGCCGAGGAAGCGAATCTTGTCCTTCTTGGCTTCATCGGCGATCGCATAATACGGCTCGGGCTGCAATCGCGATTGCACCTTGATGAAATCCACGCCCTCCGCTTTCAACTTATCGACGGCCGCGGCCGCTTCCGCGGGAGTTTGCACCACGATCGAAGGCTGAAACGACGGAGGATTGCCGTCGAGGTACGGCCCGGTGAAGAAAATCTGCGGACCCAGCCGTTTTCCGGAACTGATTTCCGCGCGCAGTTCCTTCAGATATTCGACTTTGCCGCCCATATCCCGCACGGTGGTGATTCCGTTGGCGACCAGAAGCGGAAGGATGAACTCGCGACTGCCACTCGGCTCACCGGCGCCCGTTAAATGAATGTGCATATCCGCCAAGCCGGGGATGAGGAATTTTCCAGAGCCATCGACATGCCTGTATTTGCTTGGAACGGCCACTTGCGTGGAATGCCCGATGGCGGAAATACGGCCATCGGCAACCAGCACGGTCATATCCTGCTGCGGAGGCGCGCCGGTTGCGTCAATCAGCGTGACGCGCGTGATGGCGATCTTCTCAGGGTAACGAGCACCGCAGGAAATGAACGAGAGAACCGAAAAAAGCAGGAAAACAAATCCGAATAGGCCGCGCGTCAAGGAAGTGTACACACGACATTCTAGCTTGGTCGTTCGGCGCGGCCAAGTTCGGCTCGCGGACGCTTGCAACCCGGGGATCGACGGCAAGTGAGTCAGGGATTAAGGCGATTATATTTTTTTAGGACCGCGCGCAATTGATCGTGTGGCAACGCGCTGACATGGTGATTATCGATGCCGGTCATCGAAGTGGCCGCGACCATGGCATTGATAATGGATTCTTCCGTAGCTTCCACCGTCGCCTCAAATATCGGATTCATCTGGTCGTTGGGCAACATCTTCAGATCGACCACATGATCGGGAGTGGCCGCTCCCTGATTGGCGGTCGAAAATGCGATGAAAATATCCCCGGAGCCGTTGCCCGAAATGCTGCCGTCGCGTCCAAGCCCCAGAGAAACGCGGCGTGCCAAGCGCTTGAGCTGGTGCGGTAACAACGGCGCGTCTGTCGCTACAATTACAATGATGGAGCCGCGCTCGGTGATGTCCCCTGGCGCAAATGCGTAGGGGTCTTCACTGGGAATCTCGCGTCCCACGGGAATTCCCGCGACGCGAAAATTCTGGCGCGAGCCGTAATTGCATTGCACCAAAACGCCGACGGTGTAGCCGCCGTCCTTCTCGGAAAGCTTACGCGACGACGTGCCGATTCCGCCCTTGAATCCGTTACAAATCATGCCGGTACCACCGCCGACCGCGCCTTCTTCCACCGGGCCGCCGTGGGAAGTTTCGATAGCGTGAAACGCATCCTCAGGCTTAACGTGGAATCCGTTGATGTCGTTGAGCCAGCCGTCCCAGGTTTCCGCCACCACGGGCAGCGACCACCAATCGTCATCGGCGCCGACTTTGCGATGTGCTACGGTCCACTGAATCACCGCATCGCGCACCACGCCGACGCTGTGTGTGTTGGTAATCATCACCGGTCCAGTCAAAATTCCGGATTCTTCGACCCACGTGGTGCCGGTCATTTCGCCGTTGCCGTTCAGTGACCACCAACCCGCGAACACTCCCAAGTCGTTCGACTCTTTGCCGCGCGGGAACACGGCGGTCACTCCTGTGCGGACAGGGCCCTTGCCGACGACGAGTTTTCCTTCGCCAGAGATCAGCGTGGTGTGGCCCACGGTCACGCCAGCCACGTCGGTAATCGCGTTGAGAGGGCCGGGCGTGCCATCAAAAGGGACGCCGAGGTCTCTCGCACGTGGTTTGGCACTACTTTTCTCCTGCGCAATCCCGCAGTTTGCCAGCAACGCGAAAACACAAGCCGACACAAACAAGTGCAGAAAACGGCGCATGAAGGGATCCCCCATGATGAAGACGTTTGAATCGTATTAAATCGGAGCGGCTAGCGCAATCAGGCCGGGCAAACCTTGTTCAACGCGTATTGCAAAGCGTCGGCGATAAGACTGCATTCTTCTGCGGTGACGATAAAAGCAGGAGCTAGCAGCACGTGATCGCCACGCGTGCCATCGACGGTGCCCTGACCGGGATAGACCAGCACGTTTTTCTCCAGGGCGGCTTGGCGGAGTTTCTCGGCGATGCCCGCATCTTTGGGAAATGGCTCGCGTGTCACTTTGTCTTTCACGAATTCCACACCCTGCAGCAGTCCCAAGCCACGCACTTGGCCCACATGAGGATGGCTTTCCAAGGGCGCTAGGGCCTTGCGCAGCATTTCCCCCGCGGGCGCGACCCGATCAAAAAGCTTATGGGTTTCCAGATAATCGAATACGGCGTTACCGGCAGCGGTCGCCACCGGATGCGCTTGATAAGTGAAGCCGTGCATAAACGCGGCGGTGCCTTTCTCAAACGCATGGACCAGACGCGGCGAAACCAGTACGGCGCCGAGCGGGGCGTAACCACTGGCAATTCCCTTCCCGGTCAGAATCATGTCCGGCTCCAGATTCCAATGTTCGCTGGCGAATGGCTTGCCGGTGCGGCCCATGCCGGTCATCACTTCGTCGGCAATCAGCAAGATGCCGTGCTTGCGGCAAATTTCCGCGATGCGCGCGGTATAGCCGTCGACGGCGGAAGCCGCACCCAACGTTGCGCCCACCACTGGTTCAAAGATAAATGCGGCCACCGTCGAGGCGTCATTCTTCGCCAAAAACGCATCGAGATCATCCGCGCAAGCCAAATTGCATTCAGGGTAAGTTTTGTTGAAAGGACAGTGATAGCAGAAACAGGGCGCTACATGGCCCCACTCCTGGACCAAGGGCGCATAAGGAGCTTTGCGAGCAACATTGCCGCTGACGGACATGGACCCGAGCGTGCTGCCATGATAGCTCTGCTTGCGCGCTACAACGCGATAGCGGGGAGGTTGCTTGCTTTCCAAAAAATATTGGCGGGCCAACTTGATGGCCGTTTCCGTGGCTTCCGAACCGCCCGAAACAAAATAGACGCGCCCGCCATCATGAAAATTACGCGGGGCAATCTGCAGGACGCGAGCCGCCAGCTTTTCCGCGGACTCAGAATGGAATTGCGTGGTATGCGCGAAGGCGATACGCCCGGACTGTTCCGCCATCGCTCGACCGATTTCCTGGACGCCGTGGCCAATGCTGACCACCGCCGCCTGGCCCGACGCATCGAGATAGCGGCGTCCCTGCGCGTCCATAATCCAGCAGCCTTCCCCTTTGACTGCCACGGGGTAATGTTTATGAAGATTGCGGGAAAAAAGTGAAGTGGTGTCCGTCGCGGTGCTCATAGGAAAATTGTAGCAGCAAGGCGGCGTAGCAGCATCGTTGGTGTGCTGGTATGGCCCAGCCAAGTTGGCTGCTCCGGGCACGCACAGGATGCAAGTGTGATACGCTTTCGCGGACTCGAAGGAGTGCTCTTGTCACGGCGAAATCATCTCTATTTCCTTGGCGTTTTATCCGTTCTTAGTTTGGTGTTGTGCAGTTTCGGGTTGGCTCAGACGGCTGCGAATCCGGCCCGTCTGGAGGTCGATCTTCGCGATGCTCCCCTGCATATTTTTCATGCCAAGCTCACCCTGCCGGTGGCGGCAGGCCCGTTGACGCTGGTCTACCCGAAGTGGATCCCTGGGGAACATTCCCCGACTGGCCCGATTACGGATTTGGTGGGGTTGAAGATTGGCGCGAACGGCAAGGAGATTCCGTGGCGGCGCGACGATGTGGATATGTTTGCGTTTCATATGGATGTGCCAGCGGGCGTAAATGCGCTGGATCTGACGTATGACTACATTTCGCCCGCGGATGCGAATGGCACGCGCGAGCCTCCGTCGTCCACGACGAAACTGGCGGTCCTCAACTGGTACATGGTGACGCTGTACCCGCTGGGGCAAAAACCCGATGATCTGACCTATGTCGCAAGCCTGCGGCTGCCTACGGGATGGAAATATGGCACGGCTCTGCCGGTCGCGAACGAATCGGCGGACCGCATCGATTTTGCGCCGGCTTCGCTGACCACCTTGATCGATTCACCCGTGCTCACGGGTTATTACTTCCGCAACATTGATCTATCGCCGGGGCAAACGCCGCCGCATACGGTGCACGTCGCCGCAGACGGACTGGCTCCCCTGGAGGCGACCGCCTCGGAAGTACAGCATATGCGCCAACTGGTAGCGGAAACGGGCGCGCTGTTCGGCGCGCGGCATTATCGCCGCTACGATTTCCTGCTGACGCTCAGCGATCGCATGCCACCCGATGGCGTGGAGCATCACGAGTCCAGCGACGATCGGACCGAGGAAGACTATTTCCTGGATCCGGGGCTGTTCGAGTCGTCGGACCTTCTGCCTCACGAGTTTACCCATTCGTGGAATGGCAAATACCGGCGGCCGGCCGGTCTGGCCACGCCGGATTATCAAACGCCCATGAAAGGCGACCTGCTTTGGGTCTATGAAGGGCTGACGCAATATTACGGCGTGATTCTTTCGGCGCGCTCCGGCATGACGCCGCTGAACCTTTTCCGGGAAAATTTGGCGGCCACGGCTGCGTATTTGAACGACCGGCCCGGACGCACATGGCGCAATTTGCAAGACACGGCGATTGCCGCGCAACTCTTGTACGGAGCGCCGACCGAATGGTCTTCTTGGCGGCGGGGCGTGGATTACTACGATGAAGGCACGCTCATTTGGCTGGAAGCCGATACCATCATCCGGAAACGCACCGACGGCAAAAAATCGCTGGACGATTTCTGCCGGGCTTTTCACGGCGGCGACAACAATCCACCCAACGTGGCGCCTACTGTAAAACCGTATACATTCGATGATGTGGTGAACGGATTGAGCGAAGTAGAGAAATACGACTGGCGCGACTTTTTCACCAAGCGGCTGGAAAGCCACGGGCCGGGCGCGCCGCTCGGCGGGATTGAGAACAGCGGGTGGAAGCTGGTGTTCACGGACACGCAAAACGAGTACGAACGGATCAACGAAGCGGCCACGCAAGTGGTGGAGCTGCAGTATTCGCTAGGGGTTCTGTTGCACTCGCCCGGTGGCGACGACAGTGATCATTTTCTGGACGTGGTTCCCGGTTCGCCCGCGGCAAACGTGGGATTGGCGCCCGGCATGCGCCTGGTTGCGGTGAATGGCCGCAAGTGGACTCCCGATCTGCTGCGTGACGCCATCGCCCGCGCGAAAAACAGCAAAGATCCCATTGAATTGCTGGTGGAAAACGGCGATTTCTACCAGACGTACCGCATCGATTATCACGGCGGCGAGCGCTATCCGCACCTGGAGCCGTTGAGCGGAAAGACCGACTTGCTCACAGAAATTGCGAAAATGAAAGCGCCAGCGGTTCCCGTACCCACCACTTACTGAGCAAAAAATGAGCGCCGAGCGCGTTGCGGAATCGTCCGAAGGGCTAGTTCGCACGATTGGCCGTTGGAGCCTTACCGCTCTGATGGTGAATTCGATTATTGGCGGAGGCATCTTCGGATTGCCATCGTTGCTGGCGGCGAAGCTTGGCGGGCTCAGTCCGCTGGCCTGTCTGGGAGCCGGCCTCGGCGCGCTGATTATTGCGGGATGCATCGCGGAAGTTTCCTCGCGCTATGACGAAACCGGCGGACTGTATCTTTACGCGCGGGATGCGTTGGGGCGGTTCGCAGGCTTGTTGGTCGCGTGGCTTACGTGGCTGACGCGTATTGCCGCGCCGGCCGCGGTGGCGAACCTGTTCTGCGTCTATCTGGCGCAGTTCTTTCCAGCGTTGGGCACACACAGCGGACAAATCCTGGTTCTGGCGGTTTTGCTGGGGCACTTGGCGTTCCTTAACTACATCGGGGTGAAGACCGGGAAGAATCTTAGTAATTTTTTCACGGCGGTGAAAGTCGGCTTTCTGCTGTTCTTCATGGTTGTCGGGCTATCGGTCTGGTTGTTGAGGCCGGAAATTCGAGTTCCCCTCACGGCGCCCACGCTAACCACGAGGAATGGCTTCGACGCGATTCTGCTGCTGGTTTATGCCTACGGTGGATTCGAGGGCGCGCTCTTCGTGGGTGGCGAAAGCACCAACCCAAAGCGCGATACGCCGATTGCCTTGCTGCTCGCACTGATGGTGATAGCGATCATCTACACGGCGGTGCAATTCGTCACCATGGCCACGCTGCCGGACGCCGCGGCTTCCGTTCGGCCGCTGTCGGACGCGGCACAGCATTTTCTTGGTCCGGTTGGCGCAACCGCCATGGCGCTGGCAGCACTGGTTTCCGCCTACGGTTATCTGAGCGCGAATCTGTTGCACTCGCCGCGCATTACGTTTGCGATGGCGGAGCACGGTGATTTCCCCGCGTTTCTCGCGGCGGTGCACCCGAAATATCGCACGCCGTACGCTTCCATTGTCCTGTACGCAGCGATCGTATTTGTTTTCGGAGCGCTCGGCAATTTCCAGTGGAATGCCTTGCTTTCTGCCGTTTCGCGCCTGGCGATTTATGCCGCGATGGCGCTGGCGGTCCCAGTGTTGAGAAAACGGCGCGATGGGAAAGCGCAGTTTCTGTTGCCGGCGCCTTATTTCTTTTCCGCAGTGGTTCTATTATTCGCGGTGGTGATGCTGACGCAGATGGGCCGCGGGGAATTTTATGTGGTAGGCACGACCTGCGCGATTGCGTTATTCCACTGGGCTTTCGTGCGGCGCTAGCGTCGGCGGTGCTTGGAATAAGCGCGTGGCCGTGGCATCATCAACTGTTTTGAACGCAAATCTGAAAGCTCCGATAAAGCAAAGGTGACACCGATGAATCGATTCCTGTCGCGCTCTGCGCTGTTGCTGACGTCATTTGCAGTTGCGTTGTGCTTGCAGGCGCAAACCACCGCCAAGCATGCGATGACCTTCGATGACCTGATCAAGTTGCACCGCATCAGCGGGGCCACGGTGACGAAGGACGGAAAGTGGGTGGCGTATGCGGTGTCCACGCCCGATCTGGAGGCAAACCGGAACGTTAGCAACATCTGGATTATCCGCGCCACGGGCGGCGAGCCCACGCAGGTGACCCAAGGCGGTCGCGATAGTTCGCCTGCGTGGTCTCCGGACGGAAAGACGCTAGCTTTTCTTTCCGCGCGCGATGGCAATCCGCAGGTATATCTGCTGTCGTTGGCCGGAGGCGAAGCGCAGAAGCTGACCAAGCTTTCCACCGGCGCGGACCTGTTTCACTGGTCGCCGGACGGCAAGACCATCGCGTTCACTTCGTCGGTCTATCCGGATTGCAGCGACGATGCCTGCAATGCCAAGCGCGACGAGGAAAAAGAAAAGAGCAAGGTGAAGGCGCGGCTGTACGACCACCTGCTGTATCGCCATTGGGATCACTGGTCGGAGGGCAAGCGCAGCCACTTGTTCGTGGTGGCCGCCGATGCCAGCGCGCCCGCACGCGATCTGACGCCCGGCGCCAACTATGACGTGCCACCCGAAGAGCGCGGCGGCCCCGAGGATTTTAATTTTTCGCCGGATAGCCAGGAGATTTGCTACACGGCTGTGACGGACAAAGTAGAAGCGATCAGCACGAATGGCGATTTGTTCCTGGTTCCGGTGGCGGGAGGTGAATCGAAGCGCATCAGCACGCAGCCGGGCTTCGATGGTAATCCGGTTTATTCGCCGGATGGGCGCTATATCGCGTACCACGCGCAACTTACCCCCGAGTACGAATCCGATCGCTGGCGCGTGATGCTGTACGACCGGCAGAGCGGAAAGATCGAAAACCTGACGGAGAATTTCGATCGCAGCGCCAACGAACTGGCGTGGTCCCCCGACAGCAAAACCATCTATTTCCTGGCGGAAAACGAGACGTTGCAGCCGGTCTACGCAATGCAAGCCCGCGCAGGCGATACCCCCAAGAAAGTGCTCGATGGCTTCAATGCTGCCTTTGAGTTCAGCAACGATGGGAAAACGCTGATCACCACGCGGACGAGTTTGACAATGCCCAACGAAATTTTCGTTTCGGCTGCGGATGGCAGCGGCTCGAAGCAATTGACGCATGCGAATGATGCGCTGCTGGCCAACGTGGAGATGAATGAGCCGGAAAAATTCTGGTTTGAAGGCGCCGAGGGCAGCAAAGTGCAAGCTATGTTGATCCGGCCGCCGCAATTCGACGCGTCGAAGAAATATCCCATGCTGAATCTGCTGCACGGCGGGCCGCAGACGATGTGGGGAGATGACTGGGGCTACCGCTGGAACCCACAAGTGTTTGCGGGCGCGGGCTACGTGATTTTAATGATCAATCGCCGCGGTTCTACGGGCTACGGCCAGAAATTCACGGATGAAATTACCAACGACTGGGGCGGGAAAGCATACGTGGACGTGATGAAAGGCACGGACGCGGCGCTGGCGAAATTTCCTTTTATCGACAAGAACCGCCTGGCCGCAGCGGGGGGATCTTACGGCGGATACATGGCGGACTGGCTGGCCACGCATACGGACCGCTTCAAAGCCATCATCAGCCACGCCGGGGTGTACGACAAAACGTCCATGTATGCCACGGAAGAGCTTTGGTTCGAAGAGCATGATGAACAAGGCACGCCGTGGAGCGCGCCAGAAAATTACAAGAAATTCTCGCCGTCGACGTACGCGGCGGAGCTGGGCAAATACAAGACACCGACGCTGGTGATTACCGGGGAACACGATTATCGAGTGCCGTATACGCAGTCGCTGGAGTTCTTCAGTGCGTTGCAGCGCCAAGGAGTGCCGTCGGAATTGCTGGTGTTTCCGGATGAGGGGCATTGGGTGCTGAAACCGCAAAACTCGCAGTTGTGGTACAAGACGTTTTTGGGCTGGCTGGCAAAGTACGTGTAGCGGCGGCCTTACGCCACCTGTTCTGCCACCACGGCGGTTTTTGTAGCGGCCGCCTTCTGAGGCGGGCGTTTTGCTTTCGGTGTGGTCCGCCCACGTCTCCGTTTACTCTGTAGACCTCCGCGGCCTCTGTGGCCTCTGTGGCGAGTCGTGGCCTTTATAGCTGTAGCGCCCCGGCACGAACAGTCAGGGTTTCAGTCCCGAAGTCCCGACAGGACACGTCTTCCCCAAGCTGTTGAACCTGCGTGAACGCCCGCCTCAGAAGGCGGCCGCTACCAGAGCAAGAGGACGGCCACAGGCTGAACAGCTTGCGGAAAAAGTCGGCTCGAGGCGAATTTCGTGGCACAGGCACTCTTGCCTGTGCTCATTTTGCTGCATCTGGCTCGCGTGCACAGACAAGAGTGTCTGTGCCACGGGAGTTTTTCCGCAAACTGTAAGGTCTGTGCTACTTGAGGGAGGCCATATCGATGACGAAGCGGTATTTGACGTCGCCCTTGAGAAGGCGGTCGTAGGCCTGGTTGATTTGCTGGATGGGGATGCGCTCGATATCGGAAGTGATGTTGTGTTGCGCACAGAAATCGAGCATCTCCTGTGTCTCGAGAATGCCGCCGATGGCCGAGCCGGCAAGGCGGTGGCGCCCGAAAATCAGGTTAAAGGAATAAACGGGCGCGGGCTTCTCGGGAGCGCCAACCAAAACCATGGTGCCGTTGCGTTTGAGAAGCTGCAGGTAAGCATTCAGGTCGTGCTCGGCAGAGACGGCATCGAGGATAAAGTCGAAACTCGAAGCGTGTTTCTGCACTTCCCCGGGGTTCTTCGAAATGACAACTTCATCGGCGCCGAGACGCTTGGCGTCAGCGGTTTTGTTGGGTGAAGTGGTGAAGAGCACGACGTGTGCGCCAAAAGCGTGGGCAAACTTGATGCCCATGTGGCCAAGACCACCGAGGCCGACGATGCCGACTTTCTGTCCCTTGGTGACGTTCCAGTGGCGCAGAGGTGAATAGGTGGTTATGCCGGCACAGAGCAGCGGCGCAGTGCCCGCCAGGTCGGCTTTGGGGGAAACGCGCAGGACGAAGTGCTCGTCGACGACAATGCTATCGGAATAGCCGCCGTAGGTGACGCCACCGAGGACCTTGTCTTCGGAGTTGTAGGTGAGGGTCATGCCGGTTTCGCAAAACATTTCTTCATGGTCGCGGCAGGCCTCGCAGGCGGTCTGGCAGGAGTCGACCATACAACCAACACCAGCGAGGTCGCCTTCCTTGAATTTTTTGACGGCACTACCGACTTTTACGACGCGTCCAACGATCTCGTGACCGGGGACGAGGGGATAAACCGTGGGCATGACGGATTGCCACTCATCGCGAGCCTGGTGAAGATCGGAGTGGCACACGCCACAGAAAAGAATCTGGATTTGGACGTCTTGAGGACGGGGGTCACGACGGGGAATGGTAAAGGGAGCGAGCGGGGTAGTGGAACCGTGGGTGGCGTAAGCCTTGGCGGTGAATGTCTGAGGTTTCTGAGAGTGGTTAGCAGGAACTTGTCGTGCAGCTTCGCTCATGGTGCCTTCTTTCGATAGCGCTGTGGGAGCGTCAGGAGCGCGGAATAGGTTGCAAGAATGCGGTGAGGATAAAAGTGAACGCTCAAACCATTAGATACGAAAATCTAAGGCCTGGATACATTTTAGCGCTGAGAACGCCCGTGCTAAAGATGCTGGTAATCGGAATTGGTGGTGGTGACCTTGAGCTGCTTGCTGACGCCGTCGATGGTGGTGGAGGCGAGATGGTTGGTGCCATCCGGGAGGCGGTCAAACGTGACGGTGAGATTCATGGCGTCTTTCGGATCGTCCATATAGGTTGCAATGGAGATGGCTTGAAGCTGCTTTTTGGACTTATCGAAAGTCATGGTGACGGAGTCACCCTGCTTGTAATAGTTGTGAATCACGAGCTTGACCTGATCGGGGACCGATCCGCCGGGGATGATCTCAATGTTGCCCTTGGCGTAAGCGGCTTGAATGTCGTCCTTGTCGGGCGGAAGGTAGTGCTGCGCGAGTTCCTTCATTTGATCGGCGTAGTCTTTGTACTCTTCCTTTTTCTTCTCGACGATATGCTCCTTCAGGCGTCCGCCTCTGCCGCTCGGCTGTTCGGGAGCGGCGGGAGCGTCGAGCGAAGTCTTGACGGGCTTGCCGTCGGGGCCCTGTTTGACTTGGAAGTGTTCCGTTTTCTTCAGGTCGCCTTTGAGATAAATCTGGACGGTTTCTTTCCAGGTGTATTGCGCTAAAGCTTGCTTGTTTTTGGCGGAAGATTCTTTTAATTCGGCGACGCGGGCCTGGAGATCAGGACTGCCTTGCGCGCGAAGTTGGTGGCAGGAAAGCAGCAAAGCGGCAACGGCAAGAAAACTGAATTTGGCGGAGAAACCGGCGATGGATTTGACACGCATGAGGCTCGAGGCTCCTTAGGTGCGATGTGGTTGGGCGGGAACTTGACTGTGCGCGTTTATACGTCGAGGACGCAGGGTTGTAAAGGAGATTGTTGAGTTTGACGGGACGCTCCGAGGGAACGAGAACCAGCGGCGCAAAGCCACTGCTACTTGGGATGCGAAGAGGATACCGCAGCGGAGCGGTACTGGCCTTCGGCGATGGCTTCCTCGACCTGCGCCGGCATGGGGCCGGTAATGATGCGAGCGCCCCGGCTGAAGGTGAGATATTCGAAGCCCCACTGAATGAAAACCTGGACACGGCTCTGAAACTGGACGATGTACATGAGGTGGATGAACAGCCAGGTCATCCAAGCAAGGAGTCCGGAGATGTGGACGCCGAAAACATTGGCGACAGCAGCCGCCCGACCAATGACGGCCATATCCCCTTTGTTGAAATAGTGGAAGGGAGCGGGCTTGGGCTCAGCCTTGAGGCGTGCCAGGATGACTTTGCCGGCGTAGCGGCCTTCTTGAATGGCAGGTTGGGCGACGCCGGGAACCGGATGGCCATCCTGGAGGAGATAAGCTAGATCGCCGACCACGAAAATATCGGGGAAATTCGGGACGGTGAGGTCAGGGAGAACTTTGATCTTTCCGGTCTTGTCGGTTTCGGCGGAGGTGCGCTGGGCCACGCGGCGACCGAAAGGAGTGGCGGTGACGCCGCCGGTCCAAAGAATGGTCTTGGCGTCCAGGTGTTTGACGGTGTCGCCCTCTTTGTAGCTGATGCCGCGCGTATCGATATCGGTGACGAAAGTGTTTTTGCGGATTTCGACGCCGAGACGAGTGACGAGTTGTTCGGCCTTGGCGGAAAGATCTTCAGGATAGCCAGCGAGTACGCGAGGGCCACCTTCGACCAGGATGATGCGAGCCTCCTCCGGACGAATATGGCGGAAATCGTGACGAAGCGTCTCGTTGGCAATTTCGGCGAGAGCGCCGGCCAATTCGAGCCCGGTGGCACCGGCGCCAACAATGACAAAGGTGAGCCAAGCGCGGGCTTCCTCTTCGGTCGCAGCGCGTTCCGCGCATTCGAAGGCGACGAGAAGTTTATGACGAATGGCGGTAGCTTCCTCAATGGTTTTGAGGCTGGGAGCGAGCTCGCGCCACTGGTCCTTGCCGTAGTAGGAGGTTTCGGAACCTGTAGCGATGATCAGGGAATCGTAGGGGAAAACACCGCCGTCCTCGAGGGTGACGGTTTTGGCGACGGGATCCAGATCGGCAGCCTGGCCAAGCAGAACCTCGCTGTTTTTCTGGCGGCGCAGAACCGAGCGAAGGGGTGCGGCAATTTCGCCGGGAGAGAGCGAGCCAGTAGCCACTTGATAGAGGAGTGGCTGGAAGAGATGGAAGTTGCGCTTGTCGATCAGGGTGACGTGTGCGTTGGCATGCTTGAGAGTTTGCGCGGCAACCAGTCCACCAAAGCCGCCGCCCAAGATCAGAACGCGATGTTGCTCGGGCATGTTTCCCCTTCCGGTGGGCAAAAGAAAGCCGATATTGTGCGCAAAGGCGTCACTAACCCATTATTAGATGATGGCCATGATAAAGGGTCACAAGGCCACGCGCGAGGAATTTGAGAGGGACGCCATACGGCTGTTGTGCTCGGACCTGATCGATCCAGAGACACGAGGGCGGTTGGCCGGACTGTTGAAGACCTATGTCTTCGAAGGGAAGCTGAACGAAGCGGCATATGAGGCGATTTTGAGCATGGGAGCGGTGTCGAGTAAACGATTGCGAGAACTGCTGCCGGGACGAGTAACGAACCTGGGGTTCCCGGACTTTGAGTTGAAGGATTATTTGGGGCAAGGCGAGGCTGTCGATGACATTGACCGGCTGTTCGAGCATCTGCTGGAACTGACCGACGAAGCTTCGCCAGAAAACCGCAAGGCCATGGGGCAATCGGCGTGAAGTGGAACGCGCACCGCTGGTCGTGTTTGGTCGAGGCGCTGGCGTTCGGGGGATTTGTGTCCGTGTATATCTGGAAATTGCAGACGGAGGCACCATGGACCTGGAGTTTAATGCTGATTTGGCTGCTGGTGAGCTTCGTGATAAGGCGCGACACGCCGAAAACGATGGGTTGGCGGGCGGATAATTTATGGCCGGCAACGAAAAGGGCGGCGTGGTTCTTTGGGATTAGTTCCCTGCTCATTTGTTTTGGAGGGTTGTTTCTGGGGATGCTACACCGTTTGCCGGAGCACCTGATGGACGCCAAACGGTTCGGGGGGTATTTTGCGTTTTGCCTGCTGCAGCAAGTGGGGCTGAATTCGTTTTTGATGAACCGGCTGTTGGCGGCGTTTGAGAAGGCGGAGCCGGCGGCGTTGGTGGCGGGGCTAGTGTTTGGCGCGCTGCATTGGCCAAATCCGGTGCTGGTGCCACTGACGTTTATCGGCGGGGTGGCGATGGCTTGGCTGTTCGCGAAAGACCGGAACATTTTGCCGCTGACGTTGGGACAGGCGCTGTTGGGATCACTGGTGTGGTGGGCGTTTCCGATCGCGTGGCATCATTCGATGAGGGTGGGGCCGGGATATAGGGAGTTTAGGATGAAGCAGTGACCAGAGATTAGTGACCAGTGATCAGCGATCAGGGACCAGGAACCGGAAAAGCTAACGGCCCGCCTGCCTTCGCAATGACAGCTCAGAGGGCCGCCGCTACATCAAAAACCGCAGATTAGGAATGGGTCGAAGAGGGATAAGGATAGAAGCGGAGGAGCAACGTATCCAGGGCGAATTTGCCTGGGCCGAAGATTAGGATGAGCAGGGCGGCGAAGAGGATGGTGTAGGGGGCGGCGGCGGTGAATTTGTCGGGATCGGAGAAGATGGAGAAGAAGGCTTCGCGATCAGCGGTGATGTAGGCCATGAACATGTCGATGGAGAGCACGAGGCCGATGAAACGAGAGAACAAACCGAGGGCGAGAAGAATGCCGCCGATGAATTCGATGCTGGCGATGAACGGCGCGGTAAGGCCTGGAGCGGGTAGACCGAGGCTGGCGAAGAATTGGGTGACGTGAGAAAGATTGTGCAGCTTGCCCCAACCGTTTTGTGCGATTTGGAAGCCCCAATAAACACGGACGAAGAGCAAGAAGGGCGACTGCAGGGTGCTGGCAGCGCGAACCGCCCAGGCGTACATTCTGCGGATTTGTGCGAAGAAAGAGTTCATGTGTGTGGGGCTCCTCGAGTCATCGGACATTGACCGAAGTTTGTGATCGGGAATATGGCAAAAAGTTACAACAATAAACCGTTCGATTCATACACGATTCATTTTCCTGCACGAACCAAGAAATCGCCGGTGCTTCTGGGCTGGTGGGCGCGCCCATTAGGGCTGGATGCATTGGTGGCATGCGTAAACGCGGCAGCACGCTGCCACAGTCTAAAGAACACAGGCTAAAGCCTGTGCTACACAAACCAACCTAGGGAAGACCAGTTCTGGAACCACGCGGCGACCCGCGAAGCGCGCTCGGAAACGGGAATTTTGCTGGAGCGAAAGGCGGCGACGATGGCGCGCTCCAGAGTGCGGCCTTTTTGCAGGCTGTGGAGGATGGTGAACTCTTCGCGATCGAGACGGCGGAAATAGACCATGTTGTCGACGCGGTGAATGGCGAGGAAGACGGGAGCAGGCTGGAGACGCGCGACCGCCGCAACCTTCTTACGTTTCTGGCGCTCTTCCATGGCATTGCTGGCCATGTCCGGCGGGGGATCGTGCTTCACGGCGAGAAGAAGATCGTCGACGGGATAATGCAAGGCGAGGAGGCGAATATAGGGTTGCAGGCGTAGGCGCAACTTAGCGGGGTCAGCCCCGGCAAGTTTCGCTGCGGTGACCGGGGGTTCGGCGGCGCCGTCAAAGGTTTCGATTTCTGCCCACTCCAGGCGAACCATATCGAGAGCAAGCGGCACACGACCGCGGGCATAGCTGGGGTGTTTGCGGAGCCAGGATTCCAAGCGAGACCCGAGATCGCGCATGGTGAAGGAACGGGAGGGGCAGTCGGTCAAATAGTGTTTGGCGAGGGAATCGAAGGAGCGATCGCCTAGGACGGCGCGAAGGCCGGGAAAATCGTCGGAGAAACCGTCGAGTACACGGAACCAGTATTGGCGATTGTAGATTTCCAGGCGTTCGAAGGAAGTGAGGCGGTCGTTGGGTTTGATTATTTTTTTGGCAACCGCGGATGTGGAACGACGCATGCGCTCCGCAGGAGTGAGCGGAGTCATGACCGCGCGGGCTACGTGACGTTGGAGAGTGGCGAGGTTCATCGCGTTTCCTCAGCGCATGCACTCGTTCTTGAGTGGAGAGCCAAGACACATCGATCGAAGAGGGATCCCTCGCTTTGCTCGGGATGACAAGATGGCAGAATGGGAAAATCTTGCGGACATGGGGCGCAGCAGTGCAGCGCCCCTACGAAGAAAGGATCGCCGTTCATACCGCCGCCGCAAGAGAGGCGCTGGCGAGGTATTTGTTGGCCTTGAGCGCTTCGTTGTGGACTTCGTCGAAGGACGGGATGCGGTCGTCCCATTCGAGCAGCGTGGCGGTGTGGCCGACGCGCTGAATGGCACGGTCGTAAAGTTTCCAGACAGGGTCGATGACCGGGTGATCGTGGGTGTCCAGAATGTATTTGCGGTATTTGGAATGACCGGCGATGTGGATCTGAGCGACGCGGTCGGAAGGAACACTGTTGACGTAAACAGCGGGATCGAAACTGTGGTTCTGCGAGGAGACGTAGATATTGTTGACGTCGAGAAGGATGCCGCAATCAGCGCGTTCGACGACTTCGTTGAGAAATTCCCACTCGGTCATTTCAGAGACGTGGTATTCGGCGTAGCTGCTGACGTTTTCAACGACCACGGGCACTTCGAGGAAGTCGCGCACCTCGCGGATTTTTTGCGCGGTGAGGCGGGCGGCCTCGAAAGTATAGGGCATGGGCAGAAGATCGTGGGTGTACCTACCATCGACGCTGCCCCAGCAGAGATGGTCGGAGAGCCAAGGCGTCTTGGTACGACGAACGAGATCTTTGAGACGGCGGAGGTGTTCGCGATTGAGCTTTTCGGCGGAACCGAAGTACATGGAAACACCGTGCTGGACGACCTTGTAGCGCTCGAGAATCTGGTCGAGGATCTGCAGGGGCCGCCCGCCATCAATCATGAAATTCTCGGAGATGATTTCGAACCAATCGCAGGTGGGCTTGCGTGTGAGGATGTGGTCATAGTGAGGGATGCGCAGACCGATCCCGACACCGTAGGTAGTGAAATTATTGAAGCGATTGGCGGGCATAAGAGAGTTTCCAGTGATCAGTAATCAGCTATCAGTAATCGGTAATCAGTAATTGGTTATGAGTTAGCAGCTACGAAAAAATGGCGGATTCCCGGTACTCACTAAAAAAGCGTCCGCCGACGGGCACCACTACACAGAGTCAAAATCGAGTCCAAGGAGAGTGGGCCGACATGGCCGACTCTCCCTGGAGGTAAGGATGTGGAGATATGGAATGGATTACGACTTCGGCATCTTGGAGCCGTCGGTAGCGCAGCCGCCCTTGCCCTTGCAGCTGTTCTTGCCCTTGCAGCCATTGTCGCCGCTCTTGCAGCCGCCGTTGCCCTTGCAGGAGTTCTGGCCCTTACAAGCATGCTTTTCGGGCTTTTTGGTGGTGTCCTGCTTGTCCGAGCTGAGTGCGGAGAGCGAGGCCTTGGCGGTGTTGGTTACGGTCGATGCACGAACCGCAGCCCCTGTGCCTGCGAGTAAGCCGGCCACAGCCGCGCTAGTGATTAGAGCCTTGGTGGTCTTTGTCATGGGTGAATCTTCCCTCCAGGTGAAGTTTAACGAGCCTAGAATCGCGATCCGGACAGCGACCAGCCTTGAAAAGCCTGGGCGGAATCTCGGCCGGGAGGGCAGGCGAAGTTCCGGAGCAAGCCGGAGCCCGTCAAGGCTCGCGCACCCAAATGACCGAAAAGCGATTGCCCCCGTGTGAGTCGGGGGCAGGGGGAAGGTTACACCCGGAAGGGCGAAAAAAGAAGGACCTTGGTTGTAATTAATTGTAAAAAGATGGGGGAGCGAGATCTCGAGTTGAGGGAGAGTTTCTTGTTACCTTTGCTAGGTTTGCGAGTCGTACTTAAATGGGGTTAAGTTGGCCGGGGGGCGTCGCGTTTGGATGCAACCGGGACGAATGGTGGGATGAGAGCAGCGACCGCTACCAATGAATCGGCGTTGATCAGCCGGGTGCTGGCAGGAGAGACCGAGTTGTTCCACGAGTTGATCCGGCCGTACGAGCGGCTGGTGTACGTAACCATTTTCGCAATCCTGAAAAACGAAACGGAAGCGGAAGACGCGGCACAGGAAACGATGATCAGCGCGTACCGGAACCTGAAGAGCTTCCGGGGCGAGGCGAAGTTCAGCACCTGGCTGGTCACCATAGCGATGAATGAGGCACGGAAGCGGTTGCGGAAAGCCAAGACGGCAGCAGAAAACTCGCTGACGGAAGCGGTCGAGGAAGTCGAAGGGGATTTTACACCGGCAGTATTGACGGATTGGCGGGAGATTCCCCTGGAAGCGCTGGAACGAAAGGAACTGAAGGAGAAGCTGCGCGAGGCAGTGGCGATGCTGCCAGAGAAATACCGGGAAGTGTTTGTGCTGAGGGACGTTGAGGAATTGAATCAGGAGGAAACCGCCGCGGCGCTGGGAATCAACATAACCCTGGTGAAGGTGAGGCTGCACCGGGCTCGGATGATGTTGCAGAAGATGCTCGTGCCTTACCTGAAGAGCCAGACGCCCGCGCGGGGAGGATTCTTCCGAAGGTGGTTCCAATGAAGCTGGAGTGCAAGCACGTTTGGGAGCACATTTCCGGTTATCTGGACAAGCAACTGGATCCGGAGCTGTTGGCGGCCGTAGAGAAGCACTTGGAGAGTTGCGAGGTCTGTTCGGCGGTGTTGGACTCTACGAGAAACATTTTGATTTTGACGGCGGACGACCGCACGTATGAATTGCCGGTGGGATATAGCGCGAGATTGCACGCGCGGTTGGAGGCGGTGTTGAAAGAGGAGTCGGGATAAGAAAAGGAAACGAGCCACTCCGGTCGGGATGACAGGCGCTCTATTCTGGGTCGCGGTCGAATGCGGCGACCTACCAACTACAGGTTTTTTCCGTTAGTTCTGAAGCCGGTGCTGCGGGCAACCCAAGAGCACGGGCAGGAGTGCCTGTGCCACGTGCCCTGGAGTTGTCACAGACTCTACAGGCTGCCTTTCAAATGATAGTGAGCGATTTCCTCGGCGAAGAGCAGGACCAGTGTCAGAACGGAAAGCACGAGCTGTAGAGTTTCGGAGCGGCGCTTGGAGAGAGTGAGGGGCTGCTGGCGCCAAGCGGAAGCGGAACGGCGGCGCAGCCTGCGCACCTGCCATAAGGCGAGCAGGTTCAAGCCCGCACCTACCAAAGCAATGAGCATCATGGGAACGCGAATGGCGTCCGCGTGGAGACGCTCGGCGAGGCGCCAGGCGGAAGAGGCCAAGATGATGGCGCCGACACCCACCAGAAGGCGAATGCCATGAAGAGCGATGAAGGTGCTGCAGACGCTTTGCAGAAAAGCCAGGAAGAAGCTGGACCAATTGAGCCAGGCAAAACGGGCGCGCGGAGGAGTCTGCCCCTGATCGTTGGAGATGATGGGAGATTCGGCGGCCTCAGACATTGAAGTAGTGTGCATGGCTAGAGTACGCGGTGGCAAGGGGCTTTGGATTGGGTAGCTCTAAAAGCGGCGGCAAGCCGCCGCACTCTGCGGTGACTAGGGGTGGCAGAGAAGAAGAGAAGAAACACAGGCTAAAAGCCTGTGCTACCAGCGGCCGGGGATGACGGCGGAGCAGTTGGGGCAGTTCCCTGCCCTGAGGCGATTCTCGAGGACATTGTGCCAGGAACGGCGGACGAGGAGCTTGCGACAGTTGGGGCAATAAGTATTGGCAGCTTCGGAATAAATGTTGCCTTCGTAAACGTAGTGAAGACCGACTTGGAGAGCGATTTCGCGAGCGCGATGCAGAGTTTGCGGCGGAGTAGGGGGCTTATCCTGCAACTTGAAATCGGGATGAAAAGCGGTGAAGTGCAAGGGGACGTCTGGACCAAGATTGGTGAGGACCCACTGGGCGAGTTTGCGGGTTTCCGCAGGATCGTCGTTGAGGGTAGGGATCATCAAGTTGGTGAGCTCGAACCAGACGTTGGTTTCGTTTTTGAGCCAGAGAAGGGTGTCCAAAACAGGCTGGAGGTGGGTGAGCGTGATTTTGCCGTAGAAATTTTCGGTGAAGGCTTTCAGGTCAATGTTGGCGGCGTCGATGTGGTCGTAAATGTCGTGAAACGCTTCGCGAGTGATGTAGCCGTTAGAGACCATGACGGTCTTTAGACCGAGGGGCTTGGCGGCTTTGCAAATATCGATGACATATTCGCCCCAGATCGTGGGCTCGTTGTAAGTGAAAGCAATGGAGCCACAACCGTGTTTTTTTGCGAGCAGAGGCACGTCTTCGGGAGCCAGGTGGCGAGAATTAACCTGATCCTGATGGGACTTGGAAATATCCCAATTCTGGCAGAAGAAACAGCCCATGTTGCAGCCAGCAGTGCCCATGCTGAAGATGCGCGAGCCAGGCAGGAAATGGTTCAGGGGCTTCTTTTCTATGGGGTCGACCTGGAGGGCGGCTGGTGCAGCATAGCCAAGGGAGTAGAGTTTACCGTTGTGATTGGCGCGAATGTAGCAGAAGCCGGATTGGCCGTGGCCGATGTGGCAGTGACGGGGACAGAGAAAACAGTGGACGCGGTTGTTGGCTTCGGGCTCCCACCAGAGCGCTTCGTGGAGCACGGGCGCCGATTGCAGAATCTGGAGGGTGGACATACAACAACAGCCTCTGCTGTAAGTATACGACGATTGGATGAGAGGCGAGGAGGGTCAGGAGGGGCGGTCTTGGGCGCGGCGGCGATCAGCAGCCCAGTCGGCGAAGGACTTCAGGTTGTGGCGATATTTCCAGGAGAGGCGAAGGAATTTGGTGGCATCGAGATGCGCGGCTTCCTTGCCAAGGAAGGTCTCAAAGCGCCATTGAATGTACGGGCTTTTCCAGGGTTGCAGGCGATAGCCGGGAGAAGCGAGCCAGTAAAATTGAAGGAGATGCCACACGAGAAGTTGTAGGTTACCAGCGCCTTCAAGAGACTGCTAGCTGCCGGCCATGGGCACGGAAAGATGCTCGTGGACAATCAGCCAGGATTTGCCATGCTTTTCCCAGATACCGGTGTAGCGGACCGGGGAGTCGAGAGTCTTTCCATCTTTCATTTTAACGACGAGGCGCATGGGCACAACGGTCCAGGCGATGTTGCCATGGCGGGTGACACGAAGGTCCTGGCCAGCGGTAAGGGAAAGCGACGCGGTATTGTCCAGGAACTCCTTGCGAACGCCGGCATCGTATTGCTTCCAGCCGCTGTAGGAAAAGGGGGCGAGGTCGTAGAAGATGAGGCCATCCTCCTTGGCGTAGAACTTCGCGGCGTTGTCGGGATTGCCGGAACTCCACGCCGCGCAGTAACTGTCGATGAGCTTGCGGAAGGTCGTGTCGTCGGCAGCTTTCTGTTCCGCGCGAGCCCCAACGAAGGTAAGGAGCGCACCAAAGAAAGCCAAAAGCACATAAAGAGACCAATGATGAAGGGGGACGGTCGAACGTTGGGCGGAAAACGAACGTGGAGACATTTGCACCTCTTCGAAAAGGTCCGCCGGAGATCCAGGTCACTCGACAGGGCGGTATGAGCTCGCGTGTGTAATCTACGATAGTCGCAATCGGGAGGGTTTTCAAGCTGGGCGCCAACCGGTGGGTAAGCGGCATTCACCGATTCGGGGGAGCAGTTCGCCGATTAGCGAGTGCAGCAGGGATGGGGGTGCCCTAAGCTGGCCTTGGTCACGGAACGAAGCGAGGTTGGAGGGGACCATGGCAGCAGTAGCAACAGCGACGAGGCGGCAGGAA
>DATKPS010000126.1:0-17781 GCA_035524015.1 Candidatus Sulfotelmatobacter sp. | reverse complement strand
CCCCCGCACCAACTGTTTCCTCGCCCATCAAACTGGCAATCCTCGGGTATACACCTGCGTCACTTCCAAACGATCATTGAGCAGCACAATATCTGCGTCGGCATTCGCGTGCAGTACACCCTTTTTGTGCTCGATCCCCAGCACCTTTGCGGGATTTAGCGTCAACATCCGCAGCGCTTCTCCCAGCGGGGTCCCCAGATTCACGATGTTCCGCAGTGCGTGATCCAGCGTCAGCGTGCTTCCCGCCAGTTTTCCTTCCGTGTTCCGGCATACTCCTCCGCTAACGGTGACCTCGAATCCCCCCAAAATATACTTGCCGTCGGGCATGCCTGTCGCGGAAATTCCGTCACTGATCAAAACCACTCCGCCCGCCCCTTTCGCCTGCAACAAAACACGCATCGCCGTTTCGTCCACGTGTACCCCGTCGGCAATCAGCTCTGCCGAGATTTCCGGAGACGTGAGCACCGCGCCAATCACTCCCGCATCCCGGTGCGAGAACGGACGCATCGCGTTGTAGGTGTGAATCGCGTGATGTGCCCCCCGCGCCAACCCCGCTCGTGCCTGCTCGTATGTAGCATCAGTGTGGCCCATGCCGACCACCATTCCCGCCTTTCGCGCGGCATCAATGCACGGCATAGCTCCCAACAATTCCGGAGCAATCGTCAACAACAGCGCGTTGCCTTTCGCCGCGGTAATAAATTTCTCCAGCAGTTCCGCGGAAGGCAGCCGGATCCACTCCGGCGGGTGCACGCCTCGCCGCACCGGGCTGATGAACGGTCCTTCAAAGTGAATACCCAGCACCTCTGCCCCTGGTCGAGACCGAGCGTGCTGTTGGGCAATGTAGCCCGCTATCTCTTCGCTGCTTTTGCAAATGGCGCTGGGATCAGCGGTTACCGTCGTGGCCACAAACGAGGTGGTGCCATGCGATCCAATCATGGACGAAATGGCATCCAACGCACCTTCCGTCCCTTCCATTACGTCATGGCCACCGGCGCCGTGGATGTGCACGTCGATAAAACCCGGTGCCGCGATTTTGTCGCTGGCGCGAATTTCCTGCGCCCCCGCGGGCAAGCTCACAGCGCTACGTGGTCCCACGGATTCAATAACACCTTCACGGACGAAGATGCCCACATCAGTAAGTTCATCGGTAGGAGTAAACGCGCGGCCAACATGCAGAAGCTGTGTAGTAGTCATGGTCGAAAGAGCATCGTAGCGGAAATCGCCGCCCGCACACAAACAAAATGGGCACAATTTTCATTCTGCCCACTCGGAGAGAATTGGCTTGTCCCCGAAAAAGCAAAAGGGAGGATTTTAAGAATCCTCCCTCCCACTTGTGCTCTCTCAGAAAAGAATTACTGTGCAGGGGCGGTGTTGCTTGCTGCGGTTGCCGCTCCAGCTGACTTCGGCGTGGACAGGTAACCATTCACCTGGTTTTTGCCCACATCGAAGACCACCAGTTCGTATGGCGCGTAGCGGGCAGTGCCTTTCACATAGAACTGTACCGGCTCGCCCGCCGTCTTATCCTTCTTCTCGATGGACTTGTCGTCCGCCAGCACCGTCATGGTGTAGCGCGAGTGCTTCTGATCGGCCTTATTCAGCGTAATCTGCACCGGCCCGACGCGCTGCGGAGTCTTCGACTTGCTCAGCGTGAATTCATAGTAGTTGCGATCGCCCTTGCGCCGCAGCTCTTCCAAGTCATCGTGATTTCGCGCAATCAAGCCGCTCATCACGCCCATATCGCCCGTCGCGCGCTCCAGCTTCGACTTGGTGTCTTCCAGGTCGTTCTTCACGCCGGTCACATCGCCACCCAGCTTTGTTACGTCGTCCGCGCTGGCTTTCGTCGCCAACTGCGTATTTACGTTGGTCTCCAAGCCAGACAGTTTCTTGTTGTACGCGGCCACGGAAGCCTTCGACTGCTGGCGCGCCTTCTCCAAATCCTCTTGCGTCACGTTTAGCTTGTCGGTGACGACTTTCAGATCGCTCTGTAGTTGCTGGTTCTGCTCGTCCTCTTTGGCCAAACGTTGCGACAGCGCATCATTCTGCTGCTTCAACGAAGCCTGGGTCGTTTGCTCGAGGTTCTTTGAAGCGTTCCACGCCGACACCCCGAAGCCTAAGCCAACCAGCGAAACTCCACCGAGCACAGCAATGGCAAGGCCCACCCACCGCGGAGTGGCTGTGCTTTCGATATTCGTTTCCTGAAACTCACTCATGGACATCATCTCCTTTGGGCGATTGCGCCCGGTGCTGTGGAAAAGGGCACCTGGAGAGCCAAACCCGCCAAACCTCGTCAGACGGCAGCAATCCCCAGAAACGCAAGGGGTTGCCGCATGTAGCGCTCTACCCAGCGCAAATGTCGCGTGGTACTAGTACCAGTAAAGATTACTTTCTACGGCCTTGCCAAGTAAATTTTGCAGGAATCTCACGATAGCGGAATTGGTCCCCATATGCCCAAAGAAAAAAGGCGTGGGCATTGTGCCCACGCCTCTAACTCATTGAAATAAAAAAACTAAAGTCGCCCTGTTCAGGCCGCCTGCGAATCCGCCGCCACCTTGCTTGTATTAAAATAACGATCCAAAGTGCTTGTCGCGGCCTCTAACACCAGCCGGCAATCCGCGCAGGACGTCAAGTGGTTTTCAATCTCCGTTTGTACCGGGACTGAGAGTTTTCCTTCTAAATACATGCAAATCAAATGGATAGTGTCTCGACAGCTCATGCTCATCCCCCAAGTCCCCGCTCACCGGAATACCAATTTCACATTATTTGATTGCACTTCATACGCCAAAGGGTGCAGATAACTTTATATGAATGATAACAAGGTTGTTAGCGCGAGCTGGCCCTCCGGACAGGTGTTCCCCAACGTAAAATCGCCGGAAATCTTTACCTTCAGATGAACGTCCCTTGCATGTCTCTTGAACTCCCCGTTTCTCTATCTCAGAAAGAGACACATCACCGCAACGGGGTCACGGTCATTTGACGCAGGGCCGCAATCCGGTCTTCCAGTGGGGGATGGGTGCTAAACAGCGCGCTCAGTGTGCCCTGCCCAAAAAACGGCTTCACTATGCACAGTGACGACGTGCTCGGCGAGATTGCCGACGTCGGTATGCGTTTGTTGTACGCTCCCAGCTTTTCCAGCGCGCTGATCAGTCCTTGGGAGTGCCCGACCATGCGCACACCCGTTTCGTCCGCCGCATATTCGCGGGTCCGGGATAGAAACAGCTGCAGCAGCAGCGCGGCGAACGGCGCCAGAAAAATCATCAGTAGAGCTGACAACCCGCCTCCTCCTCGGTCGTCGTCGCGATTGCCGCCTCCAAACCCGCCAAACAACATCGCCCATTGGCCCATCTGTGCCATGTACGTGATTGCACCTGCGATGGTCGCGGCAATCGAGCTGGTCAGAATATCGTAATTGCGCACATGCGACAGTTCGTGTGCGATCACGCCTTCCAGTTCATCGTCGTTCATGATTTGCAGCAATCCCTGCGTCACTGCCACCGACGCGTGATTCGGGCTTCGCCCCGTAGCAAACGCGTTTGGCGCTGCGTCCGGCACCACGTAGAGCTTCGGAACTGGAATGTGCGCCTTCGCGGCAAGGCCTTCCATCACCTGGTACAAGCGCGGAAGCTGCTCCCGCGACACCGGCTGCGCACCACTCGTTTTCAGCGCGATCTTGTCGGAGAAAAAGTACGAAACGAAGTTCATCACCACCGCGAAGACCAGCGCAATCTGCATGCCCCCGCGGCCGCCCAGCGCCCCACCGGCGATCACCAGCACGACACTAAGCAGAATTAGAATGGCACCTGTGCGTAGCACTTTCATAAACGCAACCTTCCTGACGGAAATCGTAGTCTAGAAGCGCGGCCCAGGAGCGTCAAGCGCGACGCTCCTGCCCCTCTCATACGCTTCACTTTGTTGCCGCCGCAGCCGGTTTTTTCTCCGGCACGCGTTCGAATCTCATCGTGTCTTTCTTTCCGTCGCGATCGACGCGAACGCGGTCGCCCGGCAGAATCGCGCCTTCCAGAATCTGCAACGCCAGCGGATCCTGTATCAGCCTCTGGATCGTGCGCCGCAGCGGCCGCGCTCCATACGCTGGATCGTATCCTTCGCGCAACAGCAGTTCCTTCGCCGCTGCCGTAAGCTCCAATGTAATCTGCCGCTCTGCCAGCAGTTTTTCCACGCTCTTCAACAACAACCCGACGATGCTTTCCAGTTGTTCCTTCCCGAGCGGATTGAAGATCACGATCTCGTCAATCCGGTTCAGGAATTCCGGACGGAACGATTGACGCAGCGCCTCCATCGCTTCTCTGCGGGCCCGTTCCGGATCCTTTCCACTGAGCTCGTAGATTGCTGCCGATCCCACGTTGCTCGTCATCACCAGCACCGTGTTTCGAAAATCAACCGTGCGTCCTTTGCCATCCGTCAGCCGTCCATCCTCCAGAATTTGCAGCAGCACGTTGAAAACGTCCGGATGCGCCTTTTCAATCTCGTCAAACAGCACCACCGCATACGGGTGCCGCCGGACTTGTTCCGTCAATTGGCCCCCTTCTTCGTAGCCAACGTACCCCGGAGGCGCTCCGATCAGTCGTGATACCGTGTGCTTCTCCATGTATTCGGACATGTCGATGCGGATCATCAGCTTCTCATCGTCAAACAGAAACTCTGCCAGCGCCCGCGCCAGTTCCGTCTTTCCCACCCCAGTGGGCCCAAGAAAAATGAACGAACCGATGGGCCTCTTGGTATCGGACAATCCTGCTCGGCTCCGTCGAACGGCGTTGGACACTCTCTGCAGTGCATCTTCCTGCCCGACGACCCGTTGCCGCAGTCGCTCTTCCATGTGCACCAGCTTCTGCGCTTCACCCTCCAGCAATCGCCCGACCGGGATGCCCGTCCACTTGCTCACCAGCTTGGCGATGTCTTCTTCGTCGACTTCTTCTTTCAGAATGCGCGCGCCTTTTTGCAGCGTCGCGAATCGTTCCTGGGCTTCCTGCGCTTCGCGCTCGGCTTGGGCAATCTTGCCGTAGCGGATCTCCGCCACTTTGGCCAGTTCTCCCGTGCGCTCATAGCGGTCGGCTTCCGCCCTCAATTCTTCGATCCGCTCTTTAATCTTGCGAATCTTCGCGATTGCTTCCTTTTCCGCCTGCCAACGTGCTTTCCGTCCACTCGAATCCTCGCGAAGTTTCGCCAGTTCCTTCTCTATCTGTTGCCGGCGCTCCACCGAATGCGCATCGGTCTCTTTCAGCAGTGCTTGGCGCTCAATCTCCAACTGCAAAATGCGCCGCTCAATCTCGTCAATCTCGGTCGGTAGGGAATCGATCTGCATCCGCAAACTCGCCGCCGCTTCGTCGATCAAGTCGATGGCCTTGTCTGGCAAGAAGCGATCCGAAATGTAACGGTGCGAGAGTGTTGCCGCTGCGATAATCGCCGCGTCCTTGATGCGCACTCCGTGATGCACCTCGTAGCGGTCCTTCAATCCTCGCAGAATCGCAATGGTGTCCTCCACCGTCGGCTCTTCTACCAGCACCGGCTGGAACCGCCGTTCCAGTGCAGGATCCTTCTCGATGTATTTCTTATATTCATTCAGAGTGGTGGCCCCGATCGCGCGCAGTTCCCCGCGTGCCAGCGCCGGCTTCAACATGTTGGAGGCGTCCATCGAGCCTTCGGCCGCGCCTGCGCCCACCAGGGTATGCAGCTCATCGATGAAAAGAATGATTTGCCCCTCGGCTTCGGCAATCTCCTTCAACACCGCTTTCAAGCGGTCCTCGAACTCGCCCCGGAATTTTGCCCCAGCCACCAACGCCGCCAGGTCCAGCGCCACCAGTTTCTTGGTTTTCAACACGTCCGGCACATCGCCAGACACGATTCGTTGCGCCAGCCCTTCGGCAATGGCCGTCTTGCCTACACCGGGTTCGCCGATCAGCACCGGATTGTTTTTCGTCCTCCGCGCCAGAATCTGCATCACCCGCCGAATCTCTTCGTCTCGCCCAATCACCGGATCGAGCTTCGAACGCCGCGCCAATTCCGTCAAATCCCGCGCGTACTTCTCCAGCGCCGCATACGTCGTTTCCGGATTTTGCGACGTGACCCGCTGGCTTCCGCGTACTCCTGCCAAGGCCTGCAAAATCGCTTCGTGCGACGCGCCATCCTTCTTCAGCAGCTTTCCCGCGGGATCCCGGTCCGCTCCGGCAATCGCCAGAAACAGATGTTCCGTGGAGACGTATTCATCCTTGAACTTCTCTGCTTCCTCGAAGGACTTCTCCAGCACATCGTTCAGCTCCCGCCCCAGATGCTGCTGCGCAAATCCTTGCACCTTCGGCAAACGGCCAATCTCCCGCTCGATCTCTTGCGCCAGCATTTCCGTGCGTATTCCCAGTCGCGCCAGTAGCGGCGGCACCACGCCGTCCTGCTGGTTCACCAACGCCGAAAGCAGATGGATCGGTTCTACCGCTTGATTTTCGTGCCGCGCGGCCACTTCCTGCGCTTCCTGCAGCGCCTCCTGGGCCTTCACCGTCATTTTGTCGAATCGCAACATAAATCCTTCTCCTACTCCTTCTAACAAAAAGGGGCTGGCACGCGGCCAGCCCCTATGCTATCCCACAGCGGCCTGCGCCGCCCGGACCTTTCGCGCTTTACTTGGATGCCGCAGCCGCTGCCGCTGGACTCTCCACCCGAACCTTAATCTGCTTCGGCTTCGCTTCCTCGCGCTTCGGAATCGTCAGCGTCAGCACCCCATTCTTATAGTCGGCCTGGATCGCCTCGGCATTCACCGTGTTCGCCAGCGAGAAGCTGCGGCTGAATGAACCATACGCGCGTTCCACACGCAGATAGTTGTTCTCATTCACTTGCTTCTCAAACTTGCGCTCACCACGAATCGTCAGGATGTTGTTCTCCACACGAATGTCCAACTCTTCCGGCTTGATGTCCGGAATATCTGCCTTCACGACCAGGGACTGCTCGGTCTCGAAAATGTCTACCGCCGGCGCCCATGCCGTCAAGTTCGCTTCATCCGTGCCACGTTCAAACGTCTCGCTGAACAGACGGTTGATCTGTTCCTGAAGACTAGAAACCCCGCGAAAGGGTTGAAACTGCGTGAGAGTAGCTCTCATGGGATATCCTCCTTAGGTGATATCAGCGGCATGATAAAATATGAGTGTTATGATGTCAAGTATTATTTTGAATCCCTTACTGCCCTCCCTAACTTGCTTGTAATAATCCCTTTATACTGATATGCCAAGCCTTTATTTCATGCCTCAAGGAGACCTGCCGACATCCTCAACCTAGCCAAAATCTCCTATTTGCTATAGTTTAGGGTAGCTCCCATGCGTGTCGATGAACTGAACTACGAACTGCCGCCCGACCTAATCGCCCAGCGTCCCCTAGCGGACCGGGATGCTTCACGCTTGCTGCTCCTGAGCCGCTCAACAGGCCGTTTCCAGGATCGGCCGTTCTCCGAGCTCCCCGATCTCTTACGCGGCGACGAACTCGTCGTCTTCAATAACGCCCGTGTTCTGCCGGCTCGCCTGTTTGGCCACCGTTCTGGTGTCCATGCCCAAAAGCCTTCCAGAAAAACCGCGCGCGAGCATTTGACTGGAACCGTCGAAGTGTTTCTCACCAGCCAGGTTGAACCAGACGTTTGGGAAGTGCTCGTGCGGCCCGGGCGCAAAATGCCCACCGGCGAGCAAGTCATCTTTGGTTCAGGAGAATTGCAAGGCGAAATCCTGGCGCGTGCTGAACTCGGGCTTCGGACCATCCGCTTTCACAGCAACAACGGTCAACCGGTCGACGAACTCATCGAAAGATTAGGCCACGTCCCCTTGCCTCCCTACATCGATCGCCCCGACGAAGCCAACGATAGAGAGCGTTACCAAACCGTCTTTGCGCGGCAGCCCGGCGCTGTCGCGGCTCCAACCGCTGGCCTGCACTTTACGGATGAAATTATCCGCAGGATTCGCGCGCGCGGCTGCGACACCTGCGAAATTACTTTGCATGTAGGTCTAGGTACATTCCAACCGGTGCACACCGAACTTCTCGAAGACCACAAGATCCATTCCGAGTCCTACGAAATCTCCGAACCTGTCGCCGAGAAAATTCGCGATGCGAAAAAAGCAAATCGCCCGCTTCTCGCGGTCGGTACCACTGTCGTGCGCACACTCGAAGATGCCGCAGCTCGCGCCAACGCTGCCGGTGGTGATCAGTCACTGCAAGCCGGACGTGGCCAGGCCCAACTCTTCATCGTGCCCGGCTACCGCTTTCGCATCGTGGACATGCTGCTCACAAATTTCCATTTGCCCAAATCCACGCTGTTAGCTTTAGTAAGTGCCTTCGCAGGTATAGAAAATGTTCTCGCCGCCTACCGTCACGCGGTTGACGCTCACTACCGCTTCTATAGTTACGGCGACTGTATGCTGATTCGTTAGCGGTGGGTATCTCCGACCGAAGAAAATCGCAAGATCGGCGCAATCCAAATTCCCAACTGAATCAGTTTTTCAGCGGCATTCGCCGAGTATTGCCACTTCAGAATTTCATTCGGCAAAACATAAACGAGGGAGGCTGCCCATTCGGAAAGCCTCCCTCGGAAGTAGTGGCTATCCATCCAGCATGCCCTTACTCTGGCAACACAAACACGCTCTTCTTGCCTTCGAAGCGCAGCTCGATCACTTTGCCATCCCCGTTCGAAACTACGCCGTTGTATGGTGATTTGGTGTCGCGGTCTTCCCACCGGCCGTCCGCTTCCGCCACCAATTTCTTCCCGTTCATGATGCTTAGATGGTTGCCGTCGATCACAAACCGGTAGTCACCCGATTTGATCTCGGTTTGTCCTACCTTCACGTTGTGCGTGATCGGTAGTGTGGTGGACATGGGTTTCGCGAACAGCGGCACCGCCACGGCCAACGCGCCAGCCAGCACCAGATTCGCGAGGAGCGATTGCTTTTTCATGTGAGTCATTTTCCTTTCCACGTTCGAGTCAACCGGAAGCGTGTTGCCTGGAGGGAAGAGTTGACACACAGGTAGGAGAGGAGTAGCCTCACGTCCGAGGCACCTCGTCGTCCTGGTCTTGAGCCGGAACAACTGAGTGTCATTCACCCCGCGGCTGCCACCGCGGGGTTTTTGCTTCACGATCTCTGTCCATCCCGCTTCAGCCATATTACCGGCTGCACTGGTATAGACGAAGATGCCTGGCGAGATGTTTCGCGCTGTAACTCTTTTTTTTTGTGTCATTTTTACATCCAGGACTTGTCACTTGAACCTCTCGGCCCTTCTCACCTCACGTGCATCCTCTTCTTGCTTCATCTATACTCTTGAACGCGGTCCTAAAGCCGGATGCGAACTCTAGTTCTTAGCGATCTCCACGCCAATTTGACGGCTCTCCAGGCCTCCCTGAAAGCGGCCGATGGGAAATGGGAACGCGTCGTCTGTCTCGGCGACGTTGTCGGCTATGGACCCGATCCCAACGAAGTAGCTTCCATCGTTCGTGAGCTCGGTGCGGTCACCATTCGCGGCAATCACGACAAAGCCGTCGCCGATTTGATGAACACTGACGACTTCAATCCTGTCGCCAAAATGGCTGTCGATTGGACTCGCTCGCAACTTTCCAACGAAAACTTGGATTGGCTCGCGGCTTTACCCCAAGGCCCTCTCGAAACCGACGGTTTTATGCTCGTCCACGGCGCCATTCAGGACGAGGATGAATATGTGTTCACGCCATCGCAAGCCTTGGAGGGTTTACTCGACTCCACCGTACAAGTGACCTTTTATGGACACACCCATCATCAAGGTGGATTTGCCTATGTCGATTCGGAGTTAGAGATTCTTCAACTCCATCCCAGGTCCAATGAGTTGCATTGCGCTCTGCAAATCGAAAATCCGAAGCGTTATCTGCTGAACCCTGGCTCCGTTGGCCAGCCCCGGGATGGCGACCCGCGCGCCAGTTTCGCCATCGCCGATCTGCAACATCGCGTTGTCGAATTTTGGCGTATACCCTATGACATCGCTCAGGTGCAGGCACGCATGCGCGCTGCGCGGCTTCCCGAACCTCTCGCGCACCGCTTGACCGTAGGTCGTTAGGCGCATAATAGCTCTTAAAGCGAGACCTCCCATGCAAGACACTTTCGAAGATCCAGCCATACCAGAATCGAAACCCAAACTTTCTCCTCTCACCGTCGCCATTGCCGCCCTTGCCATCGTCGTAGTTCTGTTAAGTCTTTGGTTCTTGTTCGTGCCACTGCAGAGCCGCAAAACATCCGCACCCCAGGAGACCGGACAAGCCAAAATGACTCCCGCTGAGCAGGAGTATGCCAAGAACATCGAAGTCGCAAATCTGGCCATGAGCCGCGCCGAGAATTTCTTGCACCAGGAAGTAACCACGCTCACCGGCGAAATCCATAACGCCGGAACCGACTCGGTATCCCTCCTCAGTCTCACCACCGAGTTTTCCGACGACATGCACCAAATCGTCCTCCGGGAAACTCGCCGCGTCATCCAAACTCCTCGCCCCGCCCTAGCTCCCGGCGAACGCCGCACCTTCGAGATTTCTTTCGAGCACATCCCGATTTCCTGGAACATGCAGGCGCCCGCGGTAACCGTCTCCCAACTCCAGCTCGCCGCCAAGAAACAATAACTCACTTATCAATTAGTTAGTCTATGATAAGCGTATGGACCTCGCCGAAGAACTGCGCGAATCCCTCCACGGCGTACTCGCCTCCGGTACCATCGAAATTCGCGAAGCTGGCGGACGCACCAGTCCGCTCCCGCCGCTTTCCTGGGAAGTGCGGGGCGCCCCGGACAAGCCGTTGCTTCACCTCTGGGCCGAAAATTGCCAGGTCACACGCCGCGTCCTCGCCATTACCGGCCAATCCGAGGAACGCATCCTGCTGGCTGTCGAACGCTTCGGTCGTGCCACTCCCGGGCGCATGGAGATCATCCGTCTTAACTTCCAGCGCAATCCCAAACAGATCTCCCGCGAAGACTTTTGCGAACAGCTCCGTCGTGTGCTCGCCGAAAACTTTCCCGACGAAGTACTCGAAAAGCTATCCATCGCTTCCGATCTTGAGCATTCCCTTTCCGGATTGTATGCCCGAGGCCTCTTCCACAACGGCGCGACTCGCGGGGCCTTCCTCGCCGTTCCGCAACAAGCGACCCAGGACGCCATCGAAAGCAGCCTGACCTTCGCACTCCTGTGGCTGGAGCGGGCCCGGCAATCATCCGGCAAAGGTCTTGTCTCCTTCCTCCGGCTGATACTTCCGCAAGGCAAAGCCAGCCTGCTAACCCATCAACTCGCCGCTCTCGATTCGCGTATGGCCGTGCAAGTCTACGAATTGAACTCGCTCCACGAACACATCGAGCGCGTCGATCCCTTGCGCGACGGCAATATTTCCAGCTGGCTGGTGCCTCGCAGGGAGTGCGACCTTTTACTAAACCGCGCCCGCGCCGACCTTGCACCCTTAATCTCTTTGGCCCCCGACTCGATTACTCCACACGCCGTTCCTCACGAGCAGGAAGTCGTGCTCCGCTTCCACGGTTTACCTTTTGCCCGTTGGTGCGACGGCCAAATCCATTATTGGTGCGGCTCGCTTTGGCGCACATTGTCCCCAAGAAACCGCCAAGAAATGCAGCGAATGGTTCAGAATCTCAAGACTTTTCGGAACTCCCTCGCCAGCGATTTGCGCCATCCTCTTTACCGCGCGCACCCCGAACGTTGGTTGCAGTCCCTCATCAAGCAGGACCTCAGTCGCATCGACATTCAGCTCGATCCCGACCACGTCTACGATCAAGTGGTCGCCCAATCCGGCAGCCACCACGGCATCCTCGACCTGCTCGCGGTCACCCGAAACAAGCGTCTCGCCATTCTCGAACTGAAAGCTACCGAAAATCCCGAACTGCCTCTGCAAGCCGCCGACTATTGGAACCGCATTCGCCGTCACCTCGCTCTCGGAGATTTGCCTCGTTATGGCTATTTCCCCGGCATGGAATTGCAGTCCTCCGCGCCTCTCGTCTATCTCATCGCCCCGGCCCTGCGCTTTCATCCAACCACTGATGCGCTTCTCAAATATTTGTCTCCAGATATGGAAATAATTCGTATCGGTTTGGTGGAAACTTGGCGCCGCGGATTACGCGTCGTCATGCGCCAGTAACAAATCCAGTCGCAGCTCGTCCTCACACCTCGCGATTTCATCTTGTCTTCCGGAAGATTCACGGTAAAATTCTTTATCAAAATATGGGTAGGTGTTCGTGAGTTTTTCGATTGCTGTTCGCCAAGCAGAGGATGTTTCCGTAGTCGATGTCAGCGGTCGGCTTACTTCGTTCGAGTCTCGCGCTTTTCACCATATGATCCAAACCCTCCTGAAGCAGGGCCACACCAACATTGTTTTGAATCTGACTGCTCTGGAATACTTGGACAGTTCCGGAGTCGGTGAACTTGCGCGCAATTACTTGGCCGTGGTCAAAAAAGGCGGCGCCATGAAGGTCGTCGGGCTCGCGCCAAGAATTGAAGAGGTTCTCAAGATCACTCAGCTTTATCAGGTATTTCCTGAATTTCCCGACGAAGCCTCCGCCTTGGAGAGTTTCTCCGGCATTCGTACCACCTCAGTCTAATCTTCCATCGTTCAATCTGCTGGTTCTGTAATTTGACCGCCGTACTTCTCGGCAGTATCGTCGCTCTTAGCGGTCCTCCATTTCCAGATTCCGAAATGGCAACTTACCATTGTTTGCGGAGGCCTCATGCGCCCGTTCCCACTTTTTCTTGTGTGTGTTCCACTATGTCTTGCGCCATTTTTGGCTCGGAAAATCAACATGCCTCTTGCTACCCGTGATCAGCAAGCTCTTCCGTGGATGCCTTCTTCCTCGGACAAACTCGAAAAGCAATTAGTTGCCAAGTACGGTGAAAACCAGCGCGTTCGCGTGCAACGCGGCTTGCGCCAGCTTGCCCAGTTCTGGCACACCGACGACGGCGATGCCGCAGCCTTCGAAGACTTTGTCCTGGCCAATTTCGCCGGCGATGACGCCACTCTCAACACCATGTTTGCTCGCATCCAGCGTCTTCTTGAACAGCTCAATGGTCACATGCATGAAATTAACAGGGAGTTTCGCCAACAAGCCGATCTCGATGTTGGCCCTGTGCTTCCGTTCGATGAGCTGTTTGCGGCATATGACCCCGAAGCTCATGTTGTCGACGATTTTTTCAACAACAAGTTGGCCTTCGTTGTCCTTCTGAATTTTCCCCTGACCACACTCGAGGAACGTCTCACGCAAGGCTCCAGCTGGACTCGCCAGCAATGGGCCGAAGCCCGCCTCGCTCAATCCTTTTCCAAGCGCATCCCTGCTTCAGTGAATCTCGACGTAGCCCGCGCCGGCTCCCAGGCCGATTCCTACATTGCCCGATACAACATCTGGATGCATCACGTACTCGCCCAAGACGGGCAGCGCCTGTTCCCGCCCAAACTCCGCCTGCTCAGTCACTGGAATCTTCGCGATGAAATCAAAGCCGATTACGCCGACCCTCAAAATGGTTTGCTCAAGCAGCGCGCCATTCAACAAGTCATGGAGCGCATCATCACCCAAACCATCCCCGCTGTCGTGGTCGACAATCCCCATGTCGACTGGAATCCCTGGACCAATGCCGTCACACCTACGACCGAGAAAGACAGCGACATCCCGCCCCCCGCGCAACTCAAGATCACCAATGCCCCGGAACCTTTTACCCGTTACGCGATGCTCCTCAAAACCTACCAGGCTTCCCGCGAAGTCGATCCGTTCTCTCCCACCGCACCCACATTAATTGCCCGCCGTTTCGACGAAGATCGCGAGATTCCCGAGCAGCGAGTGCGCCAAATGCTCCAGCAGGTCGTCACCTCGCCCCTCCTTCCTCAAGTCGCAACTTTGATTCAGTCGCGTCTCGGCCGCCCACTCGAGCCTTTCGACATTTGGTACGACGGATTCCGCTCTCGCGGCGCCTACACGGAAGCGCAATTGGATGCCATTGTTTCGAAGAAATATCCGACTGCGGAAGCCTTTAAGAAGGACATACCCAACATCCTCATCAAATTTGGCTTCACCCCACAGAAATCCCAATTCCTAGCCGATAATATCATCGTCGATCCCGCCCGGGGATCCGGTCACGCCATGGGTGCCTCCATGCGCAGCGAAAAAGCCCATCTTCGAACCCGCGTCGAAAGCACCGGAATGAACTACAAGGGTTTCAACATTGCCATTCACGAGATGGGGCACAACATTGAACAAACCTTTTCCCTCAACAGCATCGACTACACCTTGCTCGAAGGTGTCCCTAACACCGCTTTCACCGAAGCTCTCGCCATGGTGCTCCAGGGACACGATCTCGAACTCCTCGGCCTCGCTGCTCCTGACGCTCACACCGAAACTCTTCGAACACTCAATGATTTCTGGAATACCTACGAGATTAGCGGCGTTGCCCTCGTCGATATGGACGTTTGGCACTGGATGTACGATCATCCCAATGCCACTCCCGAACAATTGCGCGATGCCACCGTCCAGATTGCCAAGAATATTTGGAACCAATACTACGCGCCCATCTTCGGCAAAAAAGATGTTGTCTTGCTTGCCGTCTATTCGCACATGATCGATTCCTTCATGTACCTCCCCGATTATCCCATCGGCCACCTCATCGCTTTCCAGGTGGAGCAACAAATGAAAAAAGCCGGTGCCATCGGTCCGGAATTCGAACGCATGGCCACCATGGGCCACGTCACTCCCGACCTGTGGATGATTCACGCTACTGGAAAACCGGTAGGCGCAGAGGCCCTGCTGGCTGCCACCGAGCAAGCGCTCGCCAATCTGCAAGCCGCGCACTAAACTCGATCGGTGATTAATGCTGGAATCCCAAGCGCAAAAAAGCCGCCCGAAAAGGAGAGAAGCAGCTAGGGTGTGGACCCTAGCTGCCTCCCGGGGTGTGTCCTCGAAGTGGTTGTTATTAGTTTAGATGCACGTCAACGAAAAAGGTTTCCAAAAAATAAAGTGAATCGATTCAGTTCTGTTTTTTCGCGCGCCGGAAGGTGCACTGCTATCTAAGTTTCAATAAAACAAGTATTTACGCCACCGCTCATCACGATGTCCGATCAATCGCATCAGCTGCCTCGATGTATGCAGCGTGAAAGGCCGCGGACGCCGCGCCAGCTTCAGTCCCGCTTCTTCTGGCGTGCGATCGCCCTTGCTGTTATTGCACCGGTAGCAGCATGCCACCAGGTTTTCCCACGAAGAACGTCCTCCGCGCGAACGCGGAATCACGTGATCGAGTGTTAACTCCGAACTCGGAAACACCTTCCCGCAAAACTGGCAAGTGTTGCGATCCCTCAAAAGAATATTCTTACGCGAAAGCGCTCGGCTCTGTTGCGGTATGTGACGGTACGCCAGCAGCCGGATCACCGACGGAACCTTGTGCGAATGCGCCGTAGAGTGCACTTCTGCGTTGTGCAGCTCCTCTGCCTGCGCTACGCCTTTCAGCAGCAGCACCATGGCGCGCCGCACGGCGGTTACGTTAATTGGTTCGTAGGTCGCGTTCAGAACTAATACGGGCTCTTGCATCAGGGAAGTGCGTGCGGGCAGGAGCGGCGCAACATGACGACCGATGTTCCCCGAAGCGTTGGACGCAAGCGCTCCGACCGCTTCGGGGGAAACTCGCCCCCGGTGGTCTATCGCCTCTGGTCGTCTTGCGTTCATCGCCCGTCCCTTCCTGCTACGGGTGTTCGGCGAAGGAACTCTGCGGACGACCGGCCCGGGCTATCGTTAATCCCAGAACCGACTCGGCGCCCGCTCCGCGTAACGCGCGCGAACACGCGTCCAGCGTCGCTCCTGTCGTCATTACATCATCTAGCAGCAGAATTCGTAAATTGTCAACCCGACCGCCTTCACGCATTGCAAAAGCGCCACGTACTGCTTCCCATCTTTCTTCACTTCGTAACAAATGTTTTTCCGGGCGCCCCTTCGCGCGCATCAGCAGCACCGGCCGGTACGGCAAGCTCAACATCTTCGCCAGCGGCCGTCCCACCAAATCCACCTGGTTGAATCCTCTTTCCCGGCTCCGTTGCCAGTGTAGCGGCACGGGCACAATCACATCCGCCGCCATGCGTCCGCCTTGCGCTCGCACCACTTCTGCCAACTGCGTCGCAAACCACCGGCCCAACGGCTCGATTTGTTCGTGTTTCAATAAAACCACCGCGCGCGAAAGTGTTCCTTCGTAGTATCCGTAGCTTCGCGCAAGGTCAAAGCCGAACCGCCGCTGTTGGCAATCCGCGCAGTGTGCCGTTTCTTTTGGAAACTCGGGATCGAACGTCGCGGGCAGTCCGCAAATCTCGCAATAACCCGGCAGTATCGTCTGAAATTGCGACAGGCAATGATCGCAAAGCGGCACTCGCCGCGCATCGGTCAGCAGTTCATCGCACAGCCGGCAGCCCGCGGGGAAACAAACGCTCGCCAACGTTGCGGAAACGTTCTTCAGAAACTGCAATACCGTGTTTTGAGCTGCGGCAATAGGCATGGCCCGGCCACGAAGAGTCTGTGTGGTAACTCGTGTTTCTCGTCAGGGCACGGCTTCAGCCGCTGAGTGCGCGTTTGTTAGTCCCTACACTCACTCACAAAGCCCTTTATGCCTATTATAATACAGTAATTTATTTTATTGGCTAACAATCCTGCTTACAGTTGGCCCTGCTCCATCTTCTCTTGGCAGGCGATGCAATGCTTGGCCCACGGTACCGCTTCCAATCGCTTCTGTTGCATTTCTTCGTGACAGATCATGCAGTTCCCGTAGTCGTTTCCCCGGATGCGCTTCAGCGCCTCGTCGATCATATTGAGCATGTTTCGGTCGCTGCTCGTCTGGCCGAACAAAAACTCCTTCGTGTACGAATTCGCGGCCTTGTCTGCCAGGTCCACGGTGGGATCGTCGTCCGCCTGCCGCCCTTCTTCCTCGGTCCGCGTGATCGTCTTGACCAATTCATCGCGGCGGGTCAGCAATTTCTTTTTGTAGTACTCCAGTCGCTTCTTTTCCATGCCTATCCTCCCCCAGATGGCTCCAGGGGCCACCTAAAAACTCCGTAGTGTAGCCCGCTTTTCCCAAACTGTCAATACAATCCCAAGAGGCGTGCGCTCTCAATTCAGCAAGTTCCCGCGCGTCTGATGCCCTCAAATTCCCTCTATGTTGTCCGGCCATCGAGTTAAAATTATCGTTACTCAACAGCCGCCCATAGAGAGCCAACCGCGCTAATGTCGGCTGGCGAGATAGAGGGGAAGTGTATGAAGAAGGCACTGTGGGGAGTGATGCTGGTGGTGGGGCTGGCCTGGGGAGTGAGCGCGCAGGAAGAAAACGCAGTAGCGCCGGCGCGGACGAACACAGCCGCGAGTTTCAGTGACAATTTTTCTGCGCCGCTGACGTTGGCTCCGTCCAGCGATACCGGAAATTTCTCGCTGTCGAATGGGACCTCCACAACGAGCGCGTTTCCGTCGGCGGCTCCCGCGCCGGCGGATCCGGCTGCCCCGGCTCCCAAATATGTATTTTTCGGCGACCGCGATGATTACCGCTGGCAGTTGGGCGTGGGCTTTGATTACCTGCATTTCAGCTCGCGGGCTTTCGACGCCAACATGTACGGTCTGAACACCACGCTGACCTACTACACCAACAGCTGGTTTGCGCTGGAAGGCACGGCGCTCGAGGTATTTGGGCCAACGCTATTCAATACCAACGACCACGCCAAGATGTTTGGGGGCGCGGGCGGCTTCCGCATCGGCGGGCGGCGCGCGCGCTGGGAGCCCTTCGGGCATGCC
>DATKPS010000125.1:0-7700 GCA_035524015.1 Candidatus Sulfotelmatobacter sp. | reverse complement strand
AAGATCCTATTCGAAGCTGCGCAACAATCGCGGCGGGTGCAGCTGCCGGTGCTGGAGCCGCTCGCCAAACCTGAATTTGCTTTTGCGGCGAACCACGAAGGATTGCCGATTCTGCTTTCGGAATCGGCCGAGGCCGCACCTTTGCGCGAGATCCTTTCGGGGGCAAGCGCGGGCGCAGCAACGTTGGCTATTGGGCCGGAGGGCGGATGGACGGACGCGGAGTTTTCCGCGGCGCGGGCCGCGTCGTTTCGCGAGGCGTCGCTTGGCCGGTTGATCTTGCGGACCGAAACGGCCGTAGTTGCTTCTCTTGCCGTGCTGAATTTCGCACTTGGAAAAAGCTCTGTCGAAATGTAGGCGGACGAGCGACGGGGAGAGTCTATTGCAAGAGACTCACCACAGAGGCCGCTGAGGTCCGCAGAGGGAACGGAGGCAATGTCTGCTTCGCAGTGCTCGTGCCAAGAAGTGGCTCGGCATTGCTAGACGCTCGTTTGTCACGCGGTATCCAAATGGTTGTTGGCATCGTCTAACAGAGGGCCGAGCGAAACGGTACGCGCTAGGGACAGCAAGCAACGGTGGCGGGGGACGCTCGAATCCAAATCATCGTGGCGAGTGGTTCCTGGGAGACGGAAACCCAGCGATTGTGCGTGGGATGCCCCTGATTGGTGTGGTCATGGGTGGTTACGCATGCTATAAATGAAAGGCAGTAGAAGATGCTGAAACCCGACGAGAATCCTATCCCCGCTCCACCCGGCGAGACCTCGAACGCCACTCCCTCGTCGTTACCGGCCGCTGTTGCGAGCAGCCCGGCGCCCGAAACCCCAGCGGTACATTCCCATCAGTTGCTGCGGCATGAAATTCGCGTATGGACCCGCGATCTGCTGATCGCGATCGGACTGGCGCTGGTGATTATCGTATTTTTGTATCAGCCGGTGAAGGTGGAAGGGACGAGCATGGCGCCGCTGCTTTCCGATCAGGAGCGGATCTTCATCAATAAATTTGTTTATCGATTTGAGCCCATCGATCGCGGGGATGTGGTGGTGTTCTGGTATCCGTTGGATCGTTCGAAATCGTTTATCAAGCGGGTGATCGCGCTGCCGGGCGAGACGGTGGAAATTCGGCGGGGCATTGTGTATGTAAACGGAAAAGAAATCGCGGAGCCATACGTTCCGCCGCAATATGCGGACGTGAGCGACTACGGCCCGAGCACGGTTCCCTCCGGCAGTTACTTCGTGATGGGCGATCATCGGATTAGTTCGAATGACTCGCGAGTGTTTGGGCCGGTCGCCAGCCAATACATTTATGGCCGTGCAGTATTTGCGTATTGGCCGGTGGATCACTTCGGTTCCTTGTCCACAACCGAGGCCAGCGACAAATAATGAGGATTGACGGAGGATACACTGACGGACGTTCAGCACAGAACCGCCATACTTGCGCTCGAAGACGGGCGCGTTTTTAACGGCCGCGCGGCCGGCGCCATCACGCGCCGCGGCGGCGAAGTCGTTTTCAATACCAGCCTTACCGGTTACCAGGAAGTGTTCAGCGATCCGAGCTACGCCGGGCAGATCGTGTGCCTGACGTATCCGCATATTGGAAACGTGGGAGCGAACCTGGACGACGAAGAATCGTCGCGGCCGTACATTGAATCGTTAATTGTGCGGGAGTTTTCGCAGGTGTCTTCGAACTGGCGTTCGAGCGAGACCGCGCAGTTGTATCTGAACCGGCACAAAATTCCGGTGATTTGGGATATCGATACGCGGGCGCTGGTGCTGCACATCCGGAAAGTGGGAGCGCTGCGGGGCATTGTGTCCACGGATGGCACTGCTGCGGATCAGTTGATTTTTGAGGCCAAGCAACTGCCGTTGATGGCCGGCCAGGAACTTGCGAGCCGGGTGAGCTGCCCGAAGCCGTATGAGTGGCAGAAGGGCTCGATTGAATTGGCCACGTCGCCTTGGGCTGAGGAAATGGGCGAGTCGGGCGTGTCTCCGGAGAATCACAAGTTCAAAGTGGTGGCGTACGATTTCGGGATCAAGCAGAACATTCTTCGGCTGCTTACGGACCATCAGTGCGAAGCGACGGTGGTTCCGGCGAACACGTCGGCGGAAGACGTGTTGGGGCTTAAGCCGGACGGGGTGTTTCTGTCAAATGGACCGGGCGATCCCGAGCCAGTGACGTACGCGCAGGAAAATATCCGGAAATTGGCGGGGCGCGTGCCGATCTTTGGGATTTGCCTGGGGCACCAACTTTGCGGGCTTGCGCTGGGCGGCAAAACGTTCAAGTTGAAGTTTGGGCACCATGGGTCCAATCATCCGGTGAAAAACCTGTTGACCAATCAGGTGGAAATCACCGCGCAGAATCATGGTTTTTGCGTCGATCCGGAGTCGCTGCCGAGCAGCGAGGTGGAGATTACGCACGTGAACTTGAATGACCACACGAACGAAGGCATGCGTCATCGCAACCTACCGCTGTTCACGGTGCAATACCATCCGGAGGCTTCGCCGGGGCCGCATGATTCGCATTATTTGTTCACGCAGTTTACCGACATGATGAAAGAATTCCAGAACCCCGGGAGCTCGCGGGGATGAAGGGCGTTCGTCAGGGCACGGCTTTAGCCGTGCCGCCAACGCGCGGCAAGGAGAGCGGCTTTTAGCCGCTGAGGGAATGTCTATACCGAGCAGACATAGTAGCGCGACAGGCACGTACTTCGTCACCTCGAGGACTTGGCAAAGCCGGGCACTCTTCGTTACGGAATCTTTTTGTTCGGTCTTTATTGATTCGCTTTTGTGCTATCGGAACGAAGGGGCGTTTGCGTTACACGGTTTTGTTCTGATGCCAGATCATTTTCATGTGCTGCTTACGCCTGCCGGAGACAAAACGCTCGAACGCGTGGTGCAATACATTAAGGGTGGATCCGCACGACGGCTGGCTCTGGAAATGAACATGCGCTTTCCAGTTTGGCAACGCGGGTTCAGCGATCATCGCATCCGGGACGAGGTTGATTTCGCAAGTCACGTGCGTTACATCGATGAGAATCCAGTTAAGAGAAGACTCGTGGTTGCGGCGCGGGATTATCGGTGGTCGTCCGCTTCGGGTCTTTATGCCTTGGACGCATTCCCTCAGGGGCTGAAGCCCCAAGGTCAGGAGGCGGCTGGGCGGCACGGCTGAAGCCGTGCCCTGACGAGTTGCTATGCCGATGCGTAATCACATTCAGGCTATGGTCGAACGATTCCCTCAGGGGCTAAAGCCCCAAGGCCAGGAGGCGGCTGGGCGGCACGGCTGAAGCCGTGCCCTGACGAGTTGCTATGCCGATGCGCAATCACATTCGGGCTATGGTTAAACGATTCCCTCAGGGGCTAAAGCCCCGAGATCAGGAGGCCGGTGTGCGGCACGGCTGAAGCCGTGCCCTGACGATTTTCTATGCCGAAACGCAAAGACATACATAAGATTTTGATCATTGGGTCTGGGCCAATCATTATTGGGCAGGCCTGCGAGTTTGATTATTCTGGGGCGCAGGCGTGCAAGGCGCTGCGCGCTGAGGGCTATGAGGTTGTGCTGGTCAATTCGAATCCGGCTACGATCATGACCGACCCGGAATTGGCGCATCGCACGTATATTGAGCCGCTGACCAAGGAATATTTGGAGGAAATTATCAGCAAGGAGCGCCCGGACGCGCTGCTGCCGACGGTGGGTGGGCAGACCGCACTGAATCTGGCGGTGGAGTTGGCGGAATCGGGGATTCTGGAAAAGCACAAAGTGGAAATGATCGGGGCCTCGCTGCGCGCGATCAAGGTGGCCGAAGATCGCCTGTGGTTCAAGGACGCCTGCCGGAAGATTGGGCTGGAAGTGCCGGCGTCGGCGCTGGTCAATAATGCCCAAGACGCGCTGCGTCTCTGCGATCAGCTTGGTTTTCCGTTGGTGATTCGTCCGTCGTTCACGCTCGGCGGGACGGGCGGTTCCATCGCGTACAACAAGGAAGAATTTGCCGACGCCATTGCCCACGCGCTGGACATGAGCCCGGTGCACGAAGCGCTGGTGGAAGAATCGGTATTGGGGTGGAAGGAATACGAACTGGAAGTGATGCGCGATTACCGCGACAACTTCGTGGTGATCTGCACCATCGAGAATTTCGACCCCATGGGCGTACACACCGGGGACTCCATCACCGTGGCGCCGGCACAGACGCTGACCGACAAGGAATACCAGCGCATGCGCGACGCGGCGGCCGCCATCATTCGCGAAGTTGGGGTGGAGACCGGCGGGTCCAACGTGCAGTTCGCCATCAATCCGGAAAACGGCCGGATGGTGGTGATCGAGATGAATCCGCGGGTGTCTCGCAGTTCTGCCTTGGCCAGCAAAGCCACCGGATTCCCCATCGCGAAAATTGCGGCGCGCTTGGCGGTGGGCATGTCGCTGGACGAAATTCCCAACGACATTACGCAGAAGACGCCCGCCAGCTTCGAACCGACCATCGATTATGTGGTGGTGAAAATTCCCAAGTGGCAGTTCGAAAAATTTCCGGGCGCGGACTCGACGCTGGGCACACAAATGAAGTCGGTGGGCGAAGTGATGTCCATCGGGCGCACTTTCAAGGAAGCGCTGCAGAAGGGCATTCGTTCGCTGGAGCCAAGCACACCGTGGAGGGCACCGGCGGAAACGCCGGATTCGCTGCTGCGGGAAAAACTGGCGACGCCGCGTCCGAATCGCATCCACTGGATTCTGACGGCGGTGGAACGCGGACTGCCTGCGCACGACGTTTGCGAGCTGACCAAGATCGACCCGTGGTTCATTCACCAGATCGAAGAGATTATCCAGGTGAATCGCCGAGCCGCCGCGGTCACGGTGGAGACCGCTTCGAAGGACCTGCTGCGAGAGGTGAAGCGAATCGGGACCAGCGACGAGCACCTGGCGCAATACTGGAAGACCACGCCGGCGGCGGTGCGACTGCAGCGCGCGCGGTACGGGGTCGGGCCGGTGTTCAAGCGGGTGGATACGTGCGCGGCGGAGTTCGAGTCGTTTACGCCTTATATGTACTCGAGCTACGAGGAAGAAGACGAAGCGCTGGTTTCGCAAAAGCAAAAAATCATGATTCTCGGCAGCGGGCCGAACCGCATCGGGCAGGGAATTGAATTCGATTATTGCTGCTGCCATGCGAGCTTCGCACTGCGTGCCGATGGCTTCGAGACCATCATGGTGAATTGCAACCCGGAAACGGTGTCCACGGATTACGACACGTCGGACCGGCTGTACTTCGAACCGCTGACGCTGGAGGATGTGCTGGCGGTGGTCGAAAAAGAAAAGCCGAGCGGGGTGATCGTGCAGTTTGGCGGGCAGACGCCGCTGAATCTGGCGCTGGAATTGAAGCGCAACGGGGTTCCGATTGTTGGAACGGCGCCGGAATCCATCGACCTGGCGGAAGATCGGCGGCGGTTTGGGCGGCTGCTGGAAGAGCTAAAGATTCCGCAACCGCGCAACGGAACGGCGCTGGTGCCGGAAGAAGCGGCGCGGGTCGCCGGCGATATCGGCCTGCCGGTGCTGGTGCGGCCGAGCTACGTTCTCGGTGGCCGCGCCATGGTGATCGCTTACGACGTGAATACCGTTCAGGAATATGTGGCGCAAGCGGCGTTGATGGGCCCGGCGCGTCCGGTGCTGATCGATCAATTCCTGGAAGAAGCCACGGAAGTGGACGTGGACGCGCTGGCGGACGGCACGGACGTGGTCATCGGCGGGATTATGGAGCACATCGAGGAAGCCGGCGTGCATTCCGGCGATTCTTCGTGCGTGCTACCACCGGTGAGCCTGTCCCCGAAGGTGATCGAAACCATTCGGGATTACACCAAGCGTCTGGCGCTGGCGCTGAAGGTGATCGGGTTGATGAACGTGCAGTACGCCATCCAGCGCGATACGGTTTACGTGCTGGAAGTGAACCCGCGAGCGTCGCGCACGGTGCCCTACGTGAGCAAAGCCACGGGTGTACCGCTGGCGAAAGTGGCAGCGCGGCTGATGGTGGGGCGGCGACTGTCGGACATGAAGCTGCCCATCGTGCATCACAACGGCGTCGCGGAAGTTGCCGTGCGCGATTATTACTCGGTGAAATCCCCGGTGTTCCCGTTCAACAAATTCCGGGGTGTGGACACCATTCTGGGTCCGGAAATGCGCTCGACTGGCGAAGTCATGGGCATTTCCACGGATTACGGGCAGGCGTTTGCCAAAGCACAATTAGCCGCGGGGCAGAAACTTCCGCGGGGTGGCACCGTCTTTATCAGCGTGAACGACCGGGATAAGCGGCATATCGGGGCGTTGGGGAAGGAACTGGTGTCGCTGGGGTTCAAGATTGTGGCTACGCGGGGGACTTGCGCCGCGCTGCGGGCGGCCAGTGTGCCTTGCGACGAGGTGTTCAAGGTCAACGAAGGGCGGCCGAATATCGTGGACCTGGTGAAAACCAGCAAGATTCATCTGGTCATCAACACGCCGCTGGGACGCGAATCGTTCTACGATGAAAAATCGATTCGGCGCGCGGCGATTCGCTACAACATTACGTGCATCACCACGCTTTCGGCCGCAGAAGCGGCGGTGCGCGGGATTCACTCGCTGCAAGAAGTGCAGCGGGAAGTAAATTGCCTGCAGGATCTGCACGGGTCCGGGGTAGCCACGGCGGGCAGTTCGACGGCGGGAGACTGAGATGGAAATAGGTGGCATTTTTCCGGCACTGGTGACGCCGTTCGCTTCCGATGAGTCGGTGTCGCTTTCCAGCGTCCGGGATAACGTGTGCCGGTACAATCACACGCGAGTTGCGGGCTATGTGGTGTTGGGGTCCACGGGCGAGTCGGTGATGCTGTCGCGGGAAGAAGCGGACTCGGTGTTGGCTACTGCGCGGGAAGCGGCGGGCTCCGACAAACTGCTGATTGCTGGGACCGGCGCGGAATCCACTGCGGAAACCATCGCGCGGACCAAGCGGGCTGCGGTGCTTGGGTACCCCGTGGCGTTGGTCAAGACACCCTACTATTACAAGCCCGTATATCGCGCGGAAACGTATATCCGGCATTACCGCGCGGTGGCGGACGCTTCGCCGATCCCCATCTTGCTGTACTCCGTGCCGCAATTCACGGGCATCAGTCTGGAGACGCCGGAAATTCTGACGCTGTCGGAGCATGCGAACATTGTTGGGATTAAAGACAGCTCCGGCAATATTCAGCGAGTGGGCGAAATCGTAGCGGGCGCACGACGCGATTTTTCTGTGCTCACCGGCGGCGCCGCGGTGATCTATCCGGCGTTGGCCGTGGGCGCACGGGGAGCTGTTTTGGCGCTGGCCGCCGCGCTGCCGGAGAAATGCGCGGAGTTGTACGAGTTGGCGCAACGCGGGGAATATGAGCAGGCGCGGGCGTTGCAGCACCTGCTGGTGCAGGCCTCCAAGCGCATCGTGTCCGAGAACGGAATCGCCGGCGTGAAGTACGCCATGGATCTGCGGGGCTACCAGGGCGGGTTGCCGCGGTTGCCGCTGGTGGGTGTGAGCGAAGAAAAGAAGCGGGCCATTGGAGAAGTGGTTGCGCAACTGCATGGCGAGGTCGCGCGGGTTTGAACAGGTGCCCGGTGGCGTCACTTTTTTGGCTGTGGATCATCTAAGCGCTCATGGACTGTCGCGCCCTTTCGCCGGAGCGGTTGCCGCACACGTCGAAGCTGTTCCGCGACTACGTTGACAATTTTTC
>DATKPS010000124.1:0-71974 GCA_035524015.1 Candidatus Sulfotelmatobacter sp. | reverse complement strand
GAGCTGCAGCACGTCACCAACACCAATTTCTGTGACATCGGCTTTGTTCTCGACAAAGATGGCCGGCGCCTCATCCTCATTTCCTGTCTCGACAATCTCGGCAAAGGCGCCGCGGGCCAAGCCATTCAAAATCTCAATCTCATGCTCGGCATCGACGAGCAAACAGGACTTCTATGAGAATCGTTATTAAATTCGCTGGAGCGCTGCTGGAAGATGCAGCCACCGTTAATTCGATCTCGCTTCACGTTGCCAATCTCGCTCGTCACGGCCACGAAATTCTCGTCATCCACGGCGGCGGCCGTCTTTTCACCGCTACCCTTAAGCGCCTTGGCATCGAAAGCGAGTTTGTCGCCGGTCTACGCATTACCGACCGCGAAACCCGCGACATCGCCGTCATGGTCTTTGGTGGTCTTCTCAACAAGCGGCTTGCCGCCTCGATCACCTCCGCCGGTCAACCCGCCATCGGCATTTCCGCCGCGGATGCCGCCTGCTTCTCTGCAGCGCCTTTGGTCCACAACGACGTGGAAGGTAGCCTCGGATTTGTCGGCTATCTCACCGGCGTGAGAACTTCCGTCCTTGAATCGCTCTGGCGCGAAAAACTGCTTCCGGTCGCGGCTTGCTTAGGCCAAGGCGCTGACGGCGAACTCTACAATATCAACGCCGACCACATGGCCGCCGCTTGCGCCGAATTTATCAATGCCGACCATCTGATTTATCTCACCGATGTCGCCGGCGTCCTTCACGGCGACAATGTCATCTCCGCCATTTCTTGCCAGGAGGTCGAAAGTCTCGTGCAGGCCCGTGTCGTCTCCGGCGGCATGGTCCTCAAACTCGAAGCCGCCAAACGTGCCCTCGAAGGCGGCGTCAGCGAAGTCCACATTGTCGGCGGTGATTCCGCCTCCGCCGTTCTCGATCCGCATCTCTTCACCGTAACTTCCAACAAAAACTCGATCCCAACTTTGCCTGGTACTCGCGTCCTGCGTACGTCCGGATTCGCTTCCCAGGCATTCGTTTAGTTTCATGGAGAAAAAAGAATGACTGCATCCTCTGTATCTCTCACTATCCCGCTTGCGAAAGACCTGCTGACTGGCGCCGAATATGGCCCGGCCGAAACGCGGGATCTGCTGCACCGCACTGCCGAGATCAAGGCTCGTCCCTCGCGCTACGCCTCGGTTTTGCGCAACAGACATATCGCGCTGATTTTCGAAAAGCCTTCTTTGCGTACTCGCGTTACGTTCGAGGTTGGCATTCAGAGCATGGGCGGCTTCGTGGTCTTCCTCGATCACACGCAAGCCCGTCTCGGCGAGCGCGAATCCATCCCCGATGTCGCGCGCAATCTCGAGCAATGGGTGCAGGGTATCGTCGCCCGCGTTTACGAGCAGCGCGTCCTGGAAGAAATGGCCGCCAGCATCCAGATTCCGGTGGTCAACGCCCTCTCCGACAAGTTTCACCCGTGCCAGGCGCTCGCGGACTTTTTTACCCTCGAAGAAAAGTTTGGCTCGGTGAAAGGCGTCAAGCTTGCCTACGTCGGTGACGGCAACAACGTCTGCCACTCGCTTCTCTATTTAGCGGCACGCCTCGGCGTCCACATTCGCATCGCGACTCCCGCGAACTACGCCCCCGATGCCGACGTCGTAGCCGACGCCAAGCGTGTTGCCAAAGAGACTCACGCTAAGATCGACCTCTTCACCGATGCCCACGAAGCGGTCAGTGGCTGCCAGGCCGTTTACACCGACGCTTGGACCAGTATGGGCTTTGAGGCCGAAACCAAGGTTCGCAGGCAGGTGTTCAAGCCTTATCAGGTCAACACCAAACTCATGCAAGCGGCTGCACCTGGAGCCGTTTTTATGCACTGTCTTCCGGCACACCGCGGCGAGGAAGTTACCAGCGAGGTCTTGGACGCTCCTTATTCCGTCGTCCTGCAGCAATCCGAAAATCGTATGTACGTGCAGAAGGCCATCCTGCACGCGCTTTACACCTAAAATTTTCGCTATCTACCTAGGAGAAAAAAAGAAGTGACCCCAACCGTACATAAACCGAAGAAAGTTGTGCTTGCCTATTCCGGAGGACTCGATACCTCCATCATTATTCCCTGGCTCCGCGAAAATTACGGTTGCGAAGTCATCGCCATGATCGGCGATGTCGGCCAGCAGGAAGACCTCGAAGCCGCTCGCAAAAAAGCTCTCGCCACCGGCGCAACCTCAGCCCATGTCGAAGACCTACGCGAGGAGTTCATTCGCGATTACATCTGGCCCACACTCCGTGCCGGCGCGGTTTATGAGCACACCTATCTGCTCGGCACCTCCATGGCCCGTCCCGTGATTGCCAAGCGTCAGGCTGAACTAGCCCTGGAACTGGGCGCCGACGGGCTCTCTCACGGTTGCACCGGAAAGGGGAACGATCAGGTTCGCTTCGAGCTGGCCTACAAAGCCATCGCTCCTCACGTCCAAATTATTGCTCCGTGGCGCGAGTGGGCTATCGACTCTCGCGAGGACGCCATCGCCTATGCCCAAAAGCACAAGGTGCCCGTCGAGCAGAGCAAGAAAAACATCTACAGCCGCGACCGCAACATCTGGCACCTCAGCCACGAAGGCGGCGAACTGGAAGATCCCGCCAATGCTCCTAACGAAGCCATGTGGCAGTGGATCGTTTCCCAAGAAAAAGCACCCGACAAACCCGAGGAAGTGGAGATCGGTTTTGATTCCGGCACTCCCGTATCCGTCAACGGCAAGAACCTCGGTCCGATCGACTTGCTCAACACCGTGAACGACATCGCCGCAAAGCACGGTGTTGGCCGCACCGATCTCGTCGAAAACCGTCTTGTCGGCATGAAGTCTCGTGGTGCCTACGAGACCCCCGGCGGCACCCTGCTCATCACCGCGCATCGCGAACTCGAACGCCTTACCGTCGATCGCGAAACCGCTCATTTTGCCCAGGCTCTCTCGGTTCGCTACGCCGAACTCGTTTACAACGGCCTGTGGTTTTCCCCGCTTCGTGAAGCGCTCGACGGCTTCTTCAACGTGGCTCAGCAGCGTGTCACAGGCTCAGTTGGCCTCAAGCTCTGGAAGGGCACCCTCAACGTCACCAAGCGTCTCTCGCCCTACTCCTTGTATCGCGCCGACCTCGCCAGCTTCTCCATGGGCCGCTACAATCCTAAGGACGCCGAGGGCTTTATCAACCTTTTCGCGCTTCCGGTCACGGTTCGACCGAAGGCCAAAGCCGAAAGCTCCAAAGCTTAGTGTCACCGAGGGGCGCGGCACTCGTAACAGTGAAGCGATGTGCTGCGCCCTAACCTTTGTCATAGGGCTGTCATCCTGAGGAGCGAATGTCCGCCGTGGCGCGCAGCGCGAAGGCGGACGCGACGAAGGATCTCAACCGACCCGTGATCTAGTTTGTCGACGAATTGGCACGATTGGTTTAACTGAGAACTAAGAACTGACAACTGAAGACTCTATGTCCGAACGCAAAGATGACCGACTCTGGGGTGGTCGCTTCGACAAAGCGCCCGATGCTCTTTTCGACGCCTTCCAGAACTCTTTTGCCTTCGATGTCCGCCTGCTTCCCTACGAAATCGCGGTAGACCGCGCTTGGGCCAAAGCCCTTCAGCGGGTCGGCATCCTTACGGAATCCGAACTCCGCCAAACCCTCGCGGCGCTCGACAAAATCACTGAGCGTGCAGAGCAGGACCCCATCTGGCTGGCTTCCTCCAACGCCGAAGACGTCCATCACTTCGTTGAAAAAGCCCTTGTAGAAGAGCTCGGCCCCATCGGTTGGAAGCTTCACACCGGCCGCAGCCGCAACGAACTCGTCGCCACCGACTTTCGTTTGTTTGTAATTGACGCAGCTGCGGAAATCCGCGGCGCCCTTATCGCACTTATCCGTGTTTTCATCGCTCAGGCCAAGGCCAATCTGCAAACGCCCATGGCGGGCATGACCCACATGCAGCATGCCCAGCCCATTCTCCTCTCGCATTTCCTGATGGCGCACGCGCAAGCCTTCACCCGCGACCTTCAGCGCATCCAGAACGCTGCCATCTCTGCCGACGCTTGCCCCATGGGCTCGGGCGCGATTGCCGGCAATGCTTATGGCATCGACCGCGAAGTCCTCGCGCGCGATCTCGGTTTCTCGCGCATTACCGCAAATAGTCTCGACGCCGTCAGCGATCGGGACTTCGCGCTCGACTATCTCTTCGCTCTTTCCGGCATCGCCACCCATCTATCGCGACTAGCAGAAGACTTCGTCCTCTTTGCGTCCCAGGAATTTTCCTACGTCATTCTTCCCGACGAATACTCCACCGGCAGTAGCCTCATGCCACAGAAGAAAAATCCCGATTCGTGGGAATTGCTCCGTGGCAAGACCGGTCGCATCACCAGCGCTCTTTTTGCGCTTTTCACCACCCTGAAGGGGTTACCCACCAGCTACCAACGCGACCTTCAGGAAGACAAGGAAGCCCTCTTCTCCGCTCACGATCAGATGGAAGACATGATCTGGGTCGCGTTAGGTGCGCTAAGTGGGACTCGTTTTCGAGAGGATCGTCTCCGCGCTGCCGCCGACGACCCCAATTTGTTCGCGACAGATGCGGCGGACTATCTTGTTCACCGCGGCGTTCCTTTCCGTCAGGCGCATGATCTTATCGGACGTGTCCTTCGCGAAGCGGAACGGCAAGGCAAACCTTGGACTCAGTTGTCTTTGGAAGAAGTCCAGAAGATATCCGCTCTCTTCGAGAAGGATTTTCTGGAAGGTCCGTCCGTCGAGGACGTCATCGCCAACAAAGTTGTTCTAGGCGGTACTGCACCGGAACCCGTTCGTGCTGCCATCGCGCAGCTCGAGCAACATCTCTCAAATCTGGAGAAAACGCCATGAGTCTCGCTCCCATTGTCTATATCGTCGAACCTGCCTCCTATCACGCGGAGGATCGGAGGTCCCTTCCGTGAGCTGCGCGTTCGCCTGGCGGATCCACCTCCTATGAAACAAGCTCCTTCCGAAGCGGCTCTTCCCCGTGGCTTTCGTTTCGCCGCCACTGCTTGCGGCCTGAAAAAGACCGGCGCTCTCGACTTGGCTCTCCTTTCCAGCGACGTGCCTGCGTCTGCCGCCGCCGTCTTCACCCAGAATCTCGTCGTTGCTGCTCCGGTTGTCGTCTCCAAAGCGCATCTGAAAGCGTCCAAAGGCCGCATGCGCGCGGTCATCGTCAATGCTGGTAACGCCAACTGCGCCACTGGGGCCGCCGGCTATGCCGTGTCCGTGAAGACCGTAGAGGAAACCGCGCGCCACCTTCGCTGCAAGCCTGAGGAAATCTTCGTCTGCTCTACAGGGGTCATCGGCGTCCCTCTTCCCGTCGAGAAAATTCTTCGCGCGCTGCCGGGCATCGCCAGGAATCGCCGCCCCTCCGCTCGTTCTTTCGCGGAGTTCTCCCTCGCCATCTGTACCACCGACACGCGCCCCAAAACCGAGACGGCTTCCTTCAAAATGGCTGGCCGCCGTATTCACCTCGTCGGCTGCTCCAAGGGCGCAGGCATGATTCATCCCAATATGGCCACCACCCTGGCTTTCGTTGCCACCGACGCCAACATTTCTCCATCGCTTCTTCAAAGAACTTTGCGTGAGGTCACTACCCGCACCTTCAACTCCATCACCATCGATGGCGACACCTCCACCAACGATACCCTTCTGGTCTTAGCCAATGGTGCCGCCGGTGCGCCCGCCATCAAACCCGGCTCTTCCGCCCATCGCGCTTTCTCGCGCGCGCTCGAAGACGTCTGCCAATCCTTGGCGCTGCAAATTGTCGCCGACGGTGAAGGTGCGCAGCGCGTCATCGAAATCGAAGTTCGTGGCGCAAAGTCCGAAGCGGCGGCTCGCCGCATCGGCCAAACCATCGCCACTTCGCCCCTGGTGAAAACTGCCTTCGCCGGCGGCGATCCTAATTGGGGCCGCATCTTCGCCGCTGCCGGACGCGCCGGCGTGAAATTCGACCCTGATCGCGTCGAGATCCACATGGCTGGCATCCCTGTTCTTCGCCGCGGCCAGCCTCTCGCTTTCAACGAGCGCGCCGCCAGCAACCGCCTGCTCGAGAAAAACGTTCACGTCATCGTGAATCTCCACGCCGGCCGCGCTTCCGCTCGTTACTGGACCTGCGACTTCACCGCGGAATACGTGCGCATCAATGCCAGTTATCGCACGTAATTTTCTCGTTCTACGGCAAATACCCTAGTTTGGGGCGCGGAACCCTTTACCTTTTCGCTCACGTCGCTCACTCGCCAATCCTTGCGTCCCGTTCTGGTACTCAAGTGGACCCTTTTTGTCCAGAATATTGGTTGCAAATCCTACCAATTTTCGAGACCATTCCCGGGACCACTGAGTCACCCTCGCCCACCGCGGCACTCCTCCGGTCTGCCCTTTGGCGGTAAGGTTTCCTCAGTGCGCTCCGCAACTCGTTGTTTTAGGTTCCGGGCAGAAGGAGTTCGCAGGTGAAGAAGCTTTACGTCGGTAATCTTCCGTTCAGCGCATCAGAAGAGCAGTTGCAAGAGTGGTTAGGACAGTTAGGGATCAGCGCTTCGGCAATCAGTCTGATTCGTGACCGTTTCACTGGGCAGTCGCGTGGTTTCGCCTTTATCGAAATTTCCAGTGATGAAGACGCGGACCGCGCTATTTCCAGTCTCAACGGCCAGAACTTCGGCGGCCGGAACCTTGTGGTGAATGAAGCTCGTCCTCAGACCGAACGCCAGGGTGGAGGCGGCGGGCGTGGTAATTACGGCGGTGGTGGTGGCGGTGGACGCGGCGGCGATCGTGGCGGGCGCGGCGGCGGCCGTGGCGGCGACCGTGGAGACCGTGGCGATCGCGGCAATCGCTGGTAAGGTTCTTCTCTCTTCCTCACCTTCCCTGCTTCGGGAGATTTGCGTGTCCCGAAGCACCATTTTCATACCGGAAATTCACCTGCGCTTTGGGTGTGTCTCCTCCTTGTTACCTCCTGCAATCCCCGTTCGCTCATTGATTTGCACAGCCCGTTGAAATTTAGCTGGTCATCCTCGCCCTTTGCATGTACTATCCCGCCGAATTGGAGACAAGGAGTCTTTCCGCTGCGCGGCCCTTCCCGCCTATCGGGCTCCTGGTTTCGCCACTTCGCTCCAACGAAAATTTGGTGGCCGAAACATCTCTTGGGTTTACGTGTTTGAAACACCAGGCGAAGAAATCCCTTCGCTCGCTCCTGGCTGGAGACTATAAGAGGTACAGTTCGCACCCTATTTGGTGCGGAAAAAACATGCGGTTTAAGCTGCTAGCTAAACCCTGACGCGCTTTTTCCGCATCTAAGAAGGCGAAGTGAGTGACGACGTGAATACTTGGCACAAACGCGACTGGAAGCAGTTCTACGAACTGGCGCGCCGCCCTTGGCACCGCCATCGCCCGCCTCGGCCCGTTTATCCCTCGGGCACGAACCGCGTGCAGCCCGCTGCCGGATTTAGTCTTTCCGAACTCGATGATGCGGGAGTCGATCTCGATCTTGCCGAACGTCTCGGCCTTCCCGTGGATGCTGGCCGCATCGGTGCCTACGGCCCAAACGTCACGGTGTTGCGCGATTTCGTGCGCAGTTCCCGCCAGCCGCTCTGAGAGCGTTCATTCTTCTACCTGGTCGGCGTTTCTGCACTTTCCAGAGTCTTATCTAGCCTGTCCAACTCGTCTTGTAATCTGCCCAGCTTGGCCTCTTCACTTCTTAGCTCTTCTTTCAACTCCGCCTGTTTTGTCTCTAGTTCTTGCAAGTCCGTCATCTCCGTATCCATCTCGACCTTTAATTCGCTCGCTGCATCGTCGTATTTCTGGCGTTCGTCGGGGTTAGTCATGCCTTCTTTTTTGTCTGCGTAGAATTTCAATTGGGACGCGAATTGCTTGCGCTTCTCCGTCAGTTGGCTGTGCCTGGTTGTTGCGTCATCTAGTCGCTCTTGGACACGAGCAACCGCCGCTTCTTGGGCCTGTACACGATAAATCAAAATCTGCGCGCGCAAGCTTGCTGAGGTTGTACTGCGCAACTCTTGTCGCAGTTGCCGGACTTCGGTCAATAGCGCCTGCAACGTCTGCGAATCCGGCGAACCCGACTGGCCAAGAGTTACCGACGGCATAAGCAAAAAGCCGAGAACCAGCAAACTCAAGTGACGCATGGTTTATCTCCTGAGGAGATTCTACCGCCGTACAACACCGGCTTCACTCATTTGAACCTAACCTCAATACCATCTAAAATAGAGCTTTCGCGTTCACTCCATGGCTTCGCCCTTCAACATCATCTCCAACGACCCCGCTCCCCAAACGCCTGCGCCCGACCTCCATCCCCGCCCGGACTGGCTCCGCGTGAAGTTCTTTGGCGGTGATCGCTACCAAAACCTCAAGCGCATCATGCGCACTCTCGATCTGCACACCGTTTGCGAGTCCGCCCGTTGCCCCAACATGGGCGAATGCTGGGAGCATGGCACTGCCACCTTCATGATCCTCGGCGACATTTGTACTCGCGCCTGCGGCTTCTGCGCCGTGCCTTCTGGCAAACCCGTCGGTCCTCCCGACGAGGAAGAACCTATTCGCGTCGCGGAAGCGGCTGCTCGTATGGGTTTACGCTACGCCGTCGTCACCAGCGTCAATCGCGACGATCAACCCGACGGTGGTGCACGCATCTTCGCTCGAACGATTCAAGAGATTCGCAGCCGCATTCCCGGCTGCAAGGTCGAAGTACTTATCCCCGATTTTCGCGGCGATTGGAACGCGCTCGACACCGTTCTCGCCGTCAAACCTGACATCCTCAATCACAACACGGAAACCGTTCCGCGCCTGTACCGCCAGGTGCGTAAAGGTGCGCTTTACGAGCGTTCGCTTGAACTGCTTCGTCGCTCCAAGCAAACCTATCCCGACGTTCCCACGAAAACCGGGATGATGCTGGGGCTTGGCGAACAGAAAGATGAAGTCCTCGCCACGATGCGGGATCTCGCCGCGCAAGGCACAGATATCCTCACCCTAGGCCAATATCTACAGCCTACGCGCGACCATTTGTCGGTCGTTCGTTTCGTCCATCCCGACGAGTTCGCCGAGTACAAGCGCTTCGGTGAGAGTATCGGCTTCAAGCACGTCGAGTCCGGCCCTCTCGTGCGCTCCTCCTACCACGCCTTCGACCAAGCGGAATCCGCCATCCGCTAACCCCGTGTAGTTTCGCAAAGCGAGGCAAGCTCTGGCGGTACACACCGCCGCACACGGATGCGCTTCGCTGCTCTTCGCCAGACACACCCCCGCGCCATTTCTGGCGCGTTGAGGGCTTCAATTCTACGGCTTACTTCAACTTCAGGCGTGATTTTACTTCGCGGCTGCTGCTGCGGCGGCGGCTTTCTTCGCGGCTTTTGCGGCTGTCGACGCTTTCCGGCGGCGCTTGGTCTTGGGCGGGGTAGCGGGAGCTTCGCCGATCATTTCTGCCGACAACATGCTCGTAACGAACAGCTTCGGTCCATGATCATCGAAATCCACGGCGGTGCGCTCGGCATCCGAAGCCGTGACGATTCCCAGGCCGAATAGATCATGCTTGATGGTTTGACCTTCCTGCATTACTTGCACAACTGCCTCCTTGGAACCTCTCGCGAATTGTCTCTGCTTTCGTACGACTGGGAGACCCCCGACCCCTCGAGGGCCTCCCGATTTTCTTCACAGGCTAGAGGCTTGTGACGTTCTCCGCCTGAAGGCCCTTCGGGCCCTTCTTTACTTCAAACTCCACCGCCTGACCTTCATTCAGCGACTTATAACCATCCATCTGAATAGCGGAGAAGTGTACGAACACATCCTCCCCAGTCTGGCGTTGGATGAACCCGTAACCCTTCGAAGCATTGAACCACTTCACTGTTCCTTGTTCCTTCACTGCTGAACCTCGAAATTGAATTGCTTTGCCTCTCTTGGCCCCCATTAGCCCGGTTACCCTAGCCTTGGGGATTGCCTCTAGCCCCGAAAAAAAAGGGCTGTGAGGTTTGTCCTCACAGCCCCCTGAACGAGTCAAAAGGTAGTACAAGAGCAACAAACGCTATACCTAACACTATCACAGATAAGGGCTTATTGTCCATGGCGGATTCCCGCCTCTGCTTCTCGAGGGTTTACTGTAGATTCTTGATTCGGTGGGCTTTACTCGTACTTCAGTACTTTCTACACACGCCGCCGTAAATCACGGCTCATCCAGCGATTCGGGCTGTAAGCTTAGGGTTTCGCCCCCTTTTTCCTTCTTTTCCCAATATTTTTTCACCCAAGCTTCCCAACTCTTCCCGGCCGCCGTGTCTCGCCCCGTAAATGCCAGCGCGGCAATATCCGAATATTGAATTTTGAAGCGTTGGTTGGAGTCTTTGGGTAAAAGGCGCACAAAAGAACCGTCTAAACTCGTGCCGGTGACTCGGTCGAAAATGTAACCCTCGATTTTTGAGCCATCTTTGCGCGTTACCTGCACGTCTCCACGATAATCAAACGCTTTTTCCAACGCTTCCCGCAGTTCCTCTTCATTCACCATCTCCGGAATCCATCCCTGCAAGGTCTCGCGCTCGGTTCCTGGCGCCACTTCCAACTCGTCTGGATGCAACACATGCTCTGGCCGGTCCGCATGCCTTGGCCCTGTCACGCTCGTGTCTCCTCGAGCTTCCCGCTCTTATTTTCGATTTGTACCAGCGGATTGTACGAATGCACCGGTGCTACCGGCTCATTCAGAAGTTCCACCGCACTTTCGTCGGCATTGCGCGTAAACAGCGTCGCCTTTGCCCCGGCGATAAATCCTTTTAGCGAGGCGAACGTGTAGTCCACTCCCGAAGCCTCATACCCGCTGTGCACCATACAGTTAGCACATTTCGGATTGCCGGATTCCGTCCCGTAATTCGCCCATTCGGTGGTCTCCATTAACTCCTGAAACGTTTCGGCATAGCCATCCTGGAGCAAATAGCAAGGCTTCTGCCAGCCGAAAATCGAATAGGTAGGCATTCCCCATGGCGTGCACTGAAAGTCGCGCTTACCCATCAGAAATTCCAAAAACAGCATGGATTGGTTAAATCGCCACGATGGTTTCCGGTTCGACAGAATCGCCCGGAATAACCGCCGGGTCCGTGCACGTCCAAGAAAATGCTTCTGATCCGGCGCCTTATCGTAGGAATACCCGGGCGACAGCATCATTCCTTCCACGCCCAACTCCATCATCTCGTCAAAGAACACGCGCACGCTTTTGGGATCCGCCCCGTCAAACAACGTCGTATTCGTCGTCACCCGGAAACCACGCTCCAGCGCCGCCCGAATTCCTTCCACCGCCAACTCGTATCCGCCTTCGCGGCACACCGAAAAATCGTGGTGCTCTTTTTGCCCGTCCAGGTGCACAGAAAATGTCAGGTATTTGCTCGGTGTAAACAGGTGCAGTTTCTCTTTCAGCAGCAACGCGTTCGTACACAAATAGATGTACTTCTTCCGCGCCACCAGTCCTTCCACGATCTTTTCGATCTGCGAATGCATCAGCGGCTCGCCGCCTGGGATGGACACCATCGGCGTCCCGCACTCATCCGCGGCCTGGAAGCATTCTTCCGGCGACAGTTCCCGCTTCAACACATGGGCCGGATACTGAATCTTCCCGCAGCCCGCGCAGGCCAAATTGCAGCGATACAGCGGCTCGAGCATCAACACCAACGGGTACCGCTTCCTCCCCGCGATCTTCTGTTTCAGGACGTAACTCGCTACCGTCCACGCTTGCGATACAGGTACAGGCATTCCTTCCCCTATTCCGCCTTTATTTCTCTTTAGATGCGTTCCCCAGCGAACTCTGGCCTTTGTTCCGCGCTTACCATTCGCCCCTCAACTCTAAGGGCTGGCCACCCCGCGAACTCTCCATACTCTAGTGTACCCGAGAACTAACACTCCCCGGAACCTCTAGATTCTATCGACTCGCGACTGGTTTCCCTATTCTGATGCAGCGAAAGGTGTTTAGGTGCCTCTTAATGTCCACTGGATTCCCTCAACGGTAACCCCTGTCCAAGGTATGATGATGGCGCTCTGTCTGCAGAGCCTTTGTGTTGAACCATGTCTCGCGCCAATCTTTTATCCCTTTTTCATCACTTTCCTGAGATTGGTCGCGATACCGCCGTCGTACAAACCCACGGTTATCGTCGCCAAACGCTGACATATGCCCAACTTCATGCCAACGCCATCTCGCTCAGCCAGGTCCTTGCCTCTCGCAACATCGCTCCAGCCGACCGTGTGCTCCTGTGGGGACCCAACTCCGCTCAGTGGCTCGTGGGCTTCTGGGCCATTCTCCTTTGTGGCGCTGTGGCTGTTCCCATGGATGCTGGCGCCAGCCCCGAATTTATCGCGCGCGTTGTCCGCGATTCCCAGGTAAAACTGGTCCTGCGCGACCCAACCCAACCAGATCTTTCGCTCCCAGCACCCTCGCTCATTTACGACGATCTCGCCACGGTTCTTGCCTCAGCCCCAGCTCCATTCGGTTTTCCCGGCGATCGCGCCGCTCGCACCGACATTGCGGAAATCCTCTTTACTTCCGGTACCACCAGCGAACCCCGGGGCGTCGTTCTTACCCACGGCAATTTCCTCGCGAATCTGGAACCTCTTGAGCAAGGCATTGACGAATACCGCAAGAAGGAGCGCTGGTTCCATCCCCTTCGCTTCGTTTCCGTCGTTCCTCTCAGCCACATCTTCGGCCAGATTATGGGCGTTTTTGTTCCTTCCTTTCTCGCCGCCACCATCGTCTTTGAGAATTCTGCCTTACCTTCGGAAATCCTTCGTTCCATCAAGCGGGAGCGCGCCACCGTCCTCATCGTCGTCCCGCGTATGCTCGATGCGGTCCGCGCCGCCTTTGATCGCGACATCGATTCTCGCGGCTGGCGAACCTGGTTCAATTCCGCGTACGCCGCGGCGAAGGACGAGTGGTTCTGGTTTCGCCCCTGGCGCTTCCGCCGCTTGCATTCTCTTTTGGGTTGGAAATTCTGGGCCTTCATCTCTGGCGGCGCCGCGCTCTCTTCTGAAACCGAAGAGTATTTCAAGCGCATCGGCTATGCGGTCGTTCAAGGTTATGGCATGACCGAAACCGCTTCCCTCATCAGCCTCAACCATCCCTTCGCTGCCATTGAAGGCTCCGTCGGCAAAATTCTTCCCGGCCGCGAATTCCGCCTCGCCCCCGATGGCGAAATCCTCGTTCGGGGCGAAAACGTCTCTGCCGGCTATTGGGAAAAAGGTGCGCTCCGCCCCGCTGGCCAGGAAAATGACGGCTGGCTGCACACCGGTGATCTCGGCGAACTCGATGCCGATGGCAATCTTCGCTTCCGTGGCCGCAAGAAAAACGTGATCGTCACGCCTGCCGGCCTCAACATCTATCCCGAAGACCTGGAGGCCGCCCTCCGCAAGCAACCAACCATCCGTGATGCCGTCGTCATTCCCCTTCAAATTAGCGGCAATGCCGAACCTTGCGCCGTCCTTCTGCTAAAAAATAGTGTCATTCCGAGCGCAGCGAGGAATCCCTCTTCCTCCTCGGACCACTCGGCCCGTTCCGCGATCGAAGCCGCCAACTCCTCTCTCGCCGATTACCAGCGCATTCGTCGCTGGCTCCCTTGGCCCGAACCCGACTTCCCGCGCACGCCCACCGGCAAGCCTCGCCTCGCCGTCATCGCCTCCTGCGCCGCGCAATTGCTTTCTTCTCATGCACTAGCCACCTCTGCGCAGGCAACTTCCAACAAGACGCTTGCCATCCCGAGCGGAGCGAAGGATCTGCTTTCGAGCTCTACTTGTCTGGGGTCAATACCGCAGGACCTCAAGGATCTATCCTCTCTCGACCGCGTCGAATTCCTCTCTTCCTTGGAACATCAGTACAACGTTGAACTCAACGAAACTCAATTCGCCAACGCGAAATCTGCCGCCGACATCCAGCAACTCCTCGCGCAACCCTCCGCTCGCCGCACCGACTTCGTCTTTCCACTCTGGACGCAGCGCCAGCCCGTCCAGTTCATACGCTCGGTCCTCTACTACCTTCTCAATTGGCCCTTTGTCTTCGTTATGGGACATCCGCGTGTCCGAGGGCGGGAAAACCTTGCCAACGTCAAAGCCCCGGTACTCTTCGTCTCCAATCACGTCACCCGCAAAGCCGACCTCAATCTCATCCTCTGCGCACTTCCCGTCCGCTTCCGTCATCATCTTGCTGCGGCCATGGGCGGCGAGAATCTGCGCAACTTCCGTCATCCGCCTCGCGAGTGGTTTTTCGCCAAACGCTGGCTTTGGCAGATCGGCTATTTCCTTCTTGTGGCGCTTTTCAACGTTTTCCCTTTGCCACAACACTCTGGTTTCCGCCAAAGCTTTCGCTTCGCCGGCGAATCCGCCGACCGCGGCTACAGCCTGCTCGTTTTCCCCGAGGGCATCATCAATGATCGCGACACTCCCGACATGGCTGCTTTCCAGCAAGGAATCGGCGTCCTCGCGCAAAACATAAACCTGCCAATCGTGCCCGTGCGACTGGACGGCCTTTGGCAAATGCTCCAACAGAAGCGCCGTATTGCTCGCATCGGCGAAGTCACCGTCCTCTTCGGCGCTCCCGTTTCCTTCCCTCCCGACACGCCCCCTGCCGAGATCGCCTCGCGCCTACAGTCGATCATCCAATCCCTCTGACGCCGCATCTTTTCATTCAGCGAGCATTGAACTAAGCTCCCTAACCTTACGTATCTCTTCTCGTCCACTTACAACGATCGCCGGAGGTCTGCCCATGTATCGCTTCTTCGCGTTTTCTCTGCTCCTCGCAGGATTTCTCGTTGTCGCCGGCGCCCAATCGCCAGATGCCGCCCAGCCCCAGGACCATTCCGCAGCCCCTCTCACCGGACGCTGGATCGTCAGCGCGGAATATCTCGGCACCCCCGCTAATGTCACCTTGCACCTCACTCAGCAAGGTAACAAACTCACCGGGGATTTCGACGGCGACAAACTCGAAGGCACCGTCACCGGCAACTCCCTCCACTTCCTCGCCAAAGATGACCAGGGCGGTTCCGAAGAAACCACCGCCGCCTTCAACGGCAATACCATGTCCGGCACCGTCATCTATATCGACGGCAGCAATCCTTCTCACCCCATCACCACCGCGTTTACCGCCAATCTGGCGGTTCCCTATCAGCCCGGCACCCCCAAAACCCACGATTTCACGCCCAGCGTTTTTTACCGCCAGTTCTCTCCTCACAACAAGCCGGTTTTGACCGTCAACCCGGGCGACACGATTCACACCACCACCGTCGATGCCGGCGGAAACGACGAAAAAGGGGTCCCACGTGTCATGGGTGGCAACCCCGAAACTGGCCCCTTCTATGTCGAATCCGCCGAGCCTGGCGACACCATGGTCGTCCACCTTGTCCGTCTGCGCCTCAATCGCGATTGGGCCATGAGTGACGACGCTATCGTCGGTCGCGGCCTAGACAGCGACCTCGCTGTCAAAATGAAGGATGCCGGCAAGGTGGTTCGTTGGCATCTCGACACCGCCGCCGGCGTAGCCACTCCCGAAAAGCCTGCGGAACATCTCTCCAACTATTCGGCCCCTCTGAAACCGATGCTCGGTTGTGTCGGCGTCGCTCCCAGTCTTACCAATGCTCCACCCAACACCGGTGATTCCGGCAGCTGGGGTGGCAATATGGACTTCAACGAAATTGTCGAAGGCGCCACAATCTATCTTCCGGTTCGCGTACCGGGCGCGCTTCTCTATGTCGGCGACGGTCATGCCCTTCAGGGTGACGGCGAACTCAATGGCAACGCCCTCGAAACTTCCATGGATGTCACTCTCACCGTCGACGTTATCCACAACAAGCACATTCCGGGCGTTCGTGTGGAATCGGCCACGTACATCATGGCCATGGGCCTCGACGGCTCTCTCGACGACGCCTTCCGCGACGCCATCTCCAACATGGCCGACTGGCTCACCACGGATTACAGCCTCACACCGTCCGAGGTCGCCCAGGTCCTCGGCTCGGCTTCCGAAATAAAGGTCAGCGAGGCCGCCGACCGCAATGCCGGTATGGTCGTAAAAATCAATAAAGACCGGCTGCGCACTCTCGCCACTTCGGCGAAATGATTCGTCAGTCGGCTCTTTTTCTCATGAATATCGCGGCCTGCGGATTTTTGTTGTATGGCTCGCAAGCGACGAATCCTTTGCGTTTATAAAACCGCGCTGCCGCAACCATGTCCGCGGCCGTGTCCAGGTACAGCCACTGGTATCCAAATGCCCGCGCGTAATTCTCCAGCGCATCCAAAAGTGCGTCGGCGACGCCATGCCCCCGGTGAGTCGCACGCAAATACATTCGCTTGATCTCGGCACCGTGTGGCAATTCCGCGAGCCGTCGCAGTGCCACGCAGCCCACTACGTCTCCATCGCTCTCCGCCAGCCACACCCCTGCACCTTCTCCGAAATATTGACTTTCGAACTCGTCGCGGCCTTCTCGCAACTGCACCGCCGCCTCCTCGTAGTACTCCTGGACAATGGCGTAAGCCAACTCAGCTTGCTCTGACGTCGCCCGGTACACCGTGACGCTCATCGCGAACCTTCCTCGCGTCAGTCTGCTTCCGCATTTCTGCAAAAAAAGCTCCATATTGGTCATCGTCCAATTTGGCCGCACTTTTTCCCTGCTTCCAGCTTCGTTTTCGGTTCTGTGGCAAAATAGTAGGTTGTAGATACAAACTATGGCTAACCGTGTGACACTCGCTCCTGCAAAGTCCGCGAAACCCGCGCAAAAGTCTGCCCCCTCCAATGGCGTTGGGCATTCGGAACGCGACCGCATCTTCTATCCTTTCCGCCGCTGGGGCTTTTACGAGGCCAATCTCGACCCTCTCGGCTATTTCACCCCTCTGAAGTGCACTGACCTCGAAGGCCTCACTGGCGAATTTGCCGAAGAAGCTCGTCGCTACTACTGCGGCACCATCGGCGTTGAATTCCTACATATCCCCGAACTCGAGCGCCGCAACTGGGTCGCGGAGCGGATGGAAGGCCCCGAATTCCAGGTCAACCAAGGCAAGATCCTTGACCGCCTTGTGCGCGCAGATCTCTTCGAGCAAATCCTCCAGAGCCGCTATCTCGGCAGCAAACGCTTCTCTCTCGAGGGCAACACCTCGCTCATCCCCCTCCTCGATTCCATTCTCGATGCGGCCGGCGAGCTGGGCGGCGTCGATTCCGTCATGGCCATGAGCCATCGCGGGCGCCTCAACGTCATGGCCCACATTGCCTGCAAGCCCATTCACGATGTTGTCGCCGGGTTCGAAGACGTCGACCCTCGCAGCGTTCTCGGTGCGGGCGATGTCAAGTATCATGTCGGCGCCACCGGTGCATACACCACCTCCGCCGGCAAAAAACTCAATATTCACCTGGTTTCGAATCCGAGCCATCTCGAAGCTGTTGATCCCGTAGCCATGGGCCGCACCCGCGCGAAGCAAACTCGTCACGGCGTCCACGGCGCGGTGATCGATCGCTCACCCGAAGTCCTCAATAAGGTTTGGGGCATCGTGATGCACGGCGACGCCGCCTTCGCGGGCCAAGGTATCTGGGCAGAGACTCTAAACCTCGCCGACCTTCCCGCGTATACGGTCGGCGGCAGCATCCATATCATCGTCAACAACCTCATTGGTTTCACCACGCGCCCGGTCCAGGAGCATTCCTCCCGCTACGCCTCCAGCATCGCTCGCCGCCAAAGCGTGCCCATCTTCCACGTCAATGCCGAAGACCCGGACGCCGTCGTTCGTGTGGGCCGCCTCGCCGCCGAATACCGCGCCAAATTCAGTTCCGATGTGGTCATTGACCTCGTCGGCTACCGCCGGCACGGCCATAGCGAAGTTGACGACCCCACCATCACCCAGCCACTTCTCTACGACCGCATCAAGAACCACCAGCCCCTCTGGAAGATCTATTCGCAACAGACCGGCATCGACGCCACGCGCATCGCCGAATCCGTCAAGAAGGAATACGAGGAGGAGCAGCGCAAAGCTGCTAAGCTCACCAAAATCCCGGCTCTCCGCAAACTCCCCGATTATTGGTCCCCTTACAATTACGGCAAATACAATCCCGCGTTTGAAGTCGATACTGGTCTCTCGCGCGAAAAAATCGCTGAAATTACCGCGGGTCTCGTGCGCACGCCCGCTGGCTTCCACGTTCATCCCAAAATTGTGAAATTGCTCGAGCAGCGCTCGGACATGGGCCAAGGCAAACGGCCCATCGATTATGGTTTCGCCGAACTTCTCGCTTATGGCTCCCTGGTGCTCGAAGGAAATCCCGTGCGCCTTACCGGCCAGGATTCGCAGCGCGGCACCTTCAACCAGCGTCACGCGGTCCTGGTTGACAATCAGAATGAGCAGGAATATCTGCCCCTCGCGCACTTATCGCCGGACCAAGCCTTCTGTGAAATCTACAACTCGTCCCTTTCCGAAGCCGCCTGCCTCGGCTTTGAATATGGCTTCTCGCGCGACTATCCCGAAGGCCTCGTTCTCTGGGAAGCGCAATTCGGCGATTTCGTCAATGGTGCGCAGGTCATCATCGATCAATTCATCAGCGCCAGCGAAGACAAGTGGGGTCTACCCACCGGTCTGGTGCTCCTCCTTCCCCACGGCTTCGAAGGCCAGGGTCCCGAGCACTCCAGCGCGCGCATCGAGCGCTTCATGCAGCTCGCCGCCGAAGGCAACATGAACATCTGCCAGCCTTCCTCCGCGGCGCAGTATTTCCACTTGCTTCGCCGTCAGGCTCGCCGCCTTTGGCGCAAGCCGCTCATCGTCTTCACTCCCAAGAGCATGCTGCGCCATCCCGATGCCGCTTCGCCCATCGAGGATTTCGAGCGCCCGCGCTTCTTAACTCTTGTCCCTGATACCGAAGTCACCGACGCCCAAAGCATCCTCATCGCCTCCGGCAAAGTCGGCCACGAACTGCGCGCCGAGCGCCGTCGTCGCAAAGACATCAGCACCGCCATCTTCTTCCTCGATCAGCTTTATCCACTGCCGAAAGACGAAATCGCTGCGGCCATCGCTGCCCATCCCAACGCCCGCGAAATCGTTTGGGTCCAGGAAGAGCCTGCCAACATGGGCGCACTTTTCTATGTGCTTCCGCGTCTGGAGCGCATCGCACAAGCCCGCAATCTCCGCGTGCGTACGGTGAAGCGTTCAGCCAGCGCCAGCCCTGCTACTGGTTCTGCCAAGGCCCATGAACTCGAGCAGAAAACCCTGCTCACTTTGGCTTTTGCCACGACTCCCAACCCCTGATCGTCTCCGCATCGGAAGCCGCACCTTTCCCTGTTTGACATACCGGGCCGGCTACCCTACCATTCCCCCTACTTACTCCCCGTATTCGGTCATCACCGTGCCATCAGGAGCATTCGATGACGGACTGGATGTATCTGCAGGAAAACCCGGCCGAACAGCTGGCTCTCCTTCATTTCTTTTCCGTCGTCAAGCGTCAACCCACCGGCGACGTCGTCTTCCGCGTCACCGTCAAGGAATTTGCTGCTCCTCCCCCCAGTCAGCGCCTGCGCTTCTTCGCCGAAGCCGATAAGGCCGTCAATCAGAAAACCGCTTCCTTTATTCCCTGCGGTTGGGGCAACTCTTTGTTCAATGCCTTGGGCGATTGCATACGCCTAATTCGGCAATTTCCCTACGAAGGTGAAGAAGCTTCGTCGTCACCGTAAGGTCGTTTCGGTTCACTTCACGGAAAGGAAGTTCAAACTCGTGATTCTCCACGTAACTAAATCGACCACCAAACAGGGCGTCACCGTCCTTCAGATGAAGGGCAGTATCCAAAGCGGCCCGGATTGTCGTCGCCTCGAGCAGGAAACGGACGCCCTTATTCAAGGCAAGGAACACTTTGTCATCTTTGATTTCTGCGAGGTCACTCACATCGACAGCTCCGCCATCGGCTCGATTGCCCGCTGCTTCTCCCGACTGAAAACTTCTGGCGGCTCTCTGCGTCTCGCTGGTTGTAAGGGCATGGTCGAAGCCAGTCTCAAACTCACACAACTTCATCGTGTACTTGAGCTTTATCCTAACGCCTCCGCTGCCGCTGAAAACTTCCCCCAACCTCACTAACCGCCGCAAAAAAAAACCAAGCCTGTTATCCGGAAGAGCGCCCTAGTCTTTTGCTCCCCTACTCTTTCACTTTTCTCCCACCACAACTACGATTCGATCCAATTTTCCGCCTGCAATCCGCCCGCCGACCGCTCTTCAAATCTCATTGCGCCTCCTTCCCTCCTCTGCTACCCTCCCCGCATCAGGGTGTTTCTCGGAGGGAAACTTCATGGCCTTTTGCAAAGCGTGTGGTGAAGATATCGGCTCGGCTAGCTTCTGTCCAAAGTGCGGCGCCAACCAGTCCGCAACCGCGGCTCCTGCCGCGATCCCAACTCCTACTGCTGCTCCAACAGAAGGCCTGCAAGAAAACATCGCTGGTCTTCTTTGTTACGTTCTTGGCCTAATAACTGGCATCATCTTCTTGCTCATTGACAAGCGGCCGTTCGTGAAATTTCACGCGGCCCAATCCATCGTGGTCTTCGGCGGATTGTTCGTCATCCGGATTGCCCTCGGTTTCCTTCACGGTCTTATTGGCGGATTTGTCGGCATCGGCCTCTATGGCTTGATCGGGGTCGTGGGCTTCATCCTTTGGATTCTCCTAATGATCAAGGCCTACCAACATGAAATGTTTCGCCTGCCGATCGCCGCGGACATCGCCGACAGCCTCGCAAAGTAATCAATCGACTGCGCCCTACGCGTGCAGGTGAAAATATCCGTCGTCCCGGAACAATTTCACCGGCACCGCAAACAACTCGCTCAGCTTCTCGCTCGTCAGCACCTTATCCTTTGCTCCGTCCGCCATCACTCGGCCTTTGCGCAACATCACCACTCGCTCGATTTCCGGAATAATCTCCGGCACGTGATGGGTCACCAGCACAATCCCCAGCCCGCTCTGCGCCAGCTCCCGCATCGTCTCTCGCAATCCCACTTGCCCCGTGATATCCAGCGCGTTTCCGGGCTCGTCGAAGAGTAGCGTGCGCGGATCATGCACAAGTGCGCGGGCGATCAACGTCCTCTTTGCTTCCCCTGACGACATCTCCGCCACCGGCCTCTTCGCCAAATGCCGCACTCCTAGTCGCTCCAGCGCTTTTTCGGCCCGCATCACCTGCTCCCTCTGCGGCGCATGATGCGGAAAAACCCGCGTGCTACTGAAAAATCCAGACAGCACCACATCCAGTCCCGTCGCATCGCCGGTGCACGCTGCCAGCAGATCCGGCGACACGATTCCCAGCAAACTCCGCAATTCCGAAACGTTCCACATGCTCTGTCCTAATATCTTTATCCACGCATCTTCTCGCGCCAGCGGGTAATTCTCTCGCGTGATTGTCCGGATTAGTGTCGACTTCCCACATCCATTTGGCCCTAGGATGCACACGTGTTCGCCCACGTCGATTCGAAGCGAAACACCATCCAGCGCAAGGTTTTCTCCGCGAATCACGGAAACATTTTGCATTTCCAATAAAGCGATTGGCTTGTTTGTCATCCGATAGAGCTTACCGAACGCGGCGGGTCCAGCCAAATTCCTACCGAATGAAAAAGGGGAGCTATACAGTCTCTTCCTGCTCGTCACCTTCTAGAATCTTTCGAATCACCCGTGCCAGTGACGTTGGGCTATAGGGCTTTTGCAGATAATACGAATTGGGCAACTGCGACGCCGTCACCCCCGTCGCTTCCGAATAGCCGCTCGTGAATAGAATCGGCAGGCTCGCCAAGCGCCTGCGCAATTCTGTCGCCGTCACGGTTCCGCCCATCCGGGGCATCACGACATCCAGAATCGCCAAAGCCGGATTTTCTTGCTCGCACAGTTGCAATGCTTCTTCTCCGTTCGCGGCGCACAGCACGCGATACCCCAGATTCACCAGCCACTGCCTCACCATCTCGCGCACCGAGTCGTGATCTTCCGCCAGAAGAATCGTTTCCGTACCGTCCAAGCTCGCGCACCAAGAAGGCTCTGCCGCTTTCATCTTTGCTTGAGGGGCCGGCACTCCTTCTATCGCCGGCAGGTACACCCGGAACAAGCTACCTTGCCACGGTTCACTATATACATGGATGAATCCCCCATGTTGTTTGGCGATTCCATAAGCGGTGGCTAAACCCATCCCACTCCCCGAGCCCGGCTCTTTCGTCGTGAAAAATGGTTCAAAAATTCGTTCGCGGATCTCCGGGCTCATCCCGATTCCCGTGTCGCACACCGAAAGCACCGCATACCAGCCCGGTGTTACGTACGGGTAATAACGGCAGAACGACTCGTCCAATTCTTCTATGTCCGTTTCGATCGTCAGTCGCCCCCCGTCCGGCATGGCGTCCCGGGCATTCAGACACAGATTCATCAGCACCTGCTCAATCTGTACAGGGTCCGCCTGTATCGGTTGGAGTGCGCCAGGGATAATTTGAATTTCGATGTCGCTTCCGATCACCTTATCCAGGAAATTCTTCAAGTTATGAATAATGGTGTTCAGGTCCACGGGGCGCGCTTGCAACTCTTGGCATCGAGCAAACGCTAGCAATTCCCGCGTCAAGCTCGCGGCCCGGTCCGCCTGTTCACGAATGCGTACAAAGCGCTCCGCAATTTTCGGAAAGGCAACACTTTCTTCATAGCCCAGTTCCGCCCACCCCAGGATCGCTCCCACCACATTGTTAAAATCGTGGGCCACGCCGCCTGCCAGTTGGCCGATGGTCTCGAACTTTTGCGCTTGCAGAAGCTGGTGTTCCAAGCTTCTCAGTTCCGTTACGTCCTCGGCGATTCCTTCGATCTGATCAGGCCCTCCAGGTACGATCAAGCGCCGCAAATGTAGCTTGATCGCCACCAACCCGCCGTCCTTCCTCCTCCACTCTGTCTCTGTGCTCGGTACCAACCCCTCTTTTCGGCATTGCGTCATCACCTTGCCACAATGCTCCGGGTAGCGGAAAACGTCCCGGCAAAAATTCAACGTCTGCAAAATTTCTAGTGAATCGCACGCCAGAGTTTCTCGCAGTGCACGGTTTGCGCGCAAAAAAGCACCGTCCAGCCCTATGCGGAAAATCCCGTAAACCGAACTCTCAATCAATTCTCGGTTACGCGCTTCACTCTCCTCCAACGCACGCCGCGCTTCTTCGTTTGCCTCCCGCAGCTTCTGTTCCTCCAGCGCTCGCTTTACCGCCATGGGCAGACGCGCAAGCTGGTTTTTCGGCACGCAATCGCTCACGCCCATTTGCAGCCATTCGGCGGTCTCTTGCCTGCCCATTTCTCCATTCACAACCAGAAATGGCGCCGCTTTCCCAATTTTCTGTAATTCTCCCAGCGCCCCCAATCCGTTCCAATCCGTTAATCGGTGTGCTGACAAAACCACGCCGAACTCCTGGCTCATGATGGCATCTATGAATTCCCCACGGTTCCCGACAACGGTCGACTCAATCGCCATTCCTGCCGTGCGCAATTCCTCCAGAATGTTCTGAGAATCCGAGACCGATTCCTCCAATAGCAATACCCGCAGCGGACTTATCGCCTCTTCTGATTTTTTGAGGTCGATTGCTTTCATCGCCTCTCCTTGTCCCCCCGGCCCAATTTCCTTCCCCGCCTTGCTCAGTCCCAAATCGAGTCCCCTGCACAAACTTGGCACAACCTCCGTCAGTGTATCCGCGCTGCGCTTCCTGGTTTGCTCTTCCTACCTTCTCGTTCGTCCCTTCCGTCCCACTCGAACCTTCCCGTCTTCAAATGTTTCCAGCAAAATCACAGAAACGTGTGATTTCGAATTGTTCAGTTAGCCAAAGCCGCGCTTCGGCACCACCTTGTCATGCAGCACGCGCGCTACCGTTCTGCTCGCTTCTAATGCGTGGTGCCACAGCGCCTCAATGTTGACCAAACGGAGCTCATCGTTCATTTCGGAACTGCACCGCAAAAAACACATGGCTAATTCGAGTAAACACCACGGGAAGGGGACTGTATTCTGGGTGGGCGCCTAAAAGGTGTCAAGTGCTGGGCGCACAAATTTAGGGCCTGCCTCAATTTTTTCCGATGTTTCACTTCGGCGCAGCTCTCGCTCCAATATCCTCTTAGCTTCCAAAAATCTCGTTGATCTTTTCCGCCAATTGAAAATCTAAGTTGCTGATCCCCTGTACGCTGTGCGTATTCAAGTCGATCACTACTTTATTCCACACGTTAAACCACTCCGGGTGATGGTTCATCCACTCTGCCACCAACGCCACCTGCGTCATTTTTCCAAACGCCGTCACAAAATCCTTGCACTCAAATTCCTTGTGCAGCTTGCCATTCTCCAATTTCCAGCCTTTCACCGTGTGCAGGTTCTTCTGAATCTCCGCATCGCTTAGCCTTTCAGCGCGCATACGTCCCTCCCCTCAGTAAGAGGCACCCATTATGCTGCGCGAATTCGCTTCCAGCAACCAATCCCTCTCGTCAAATCACTTGCATGATTGCCTGCTTTTGCGAAATCCAGTACGCTTAGTAGTTCGCTCCCAGCGAAATTCCGTGCTGTGTGCTCTCAACATCAGATCGGAGACAGCCGTGAAAAAGAAAATTCGTGCGATTCAATATGGTATTGGGCCCATTGGTGCCTCGATCGTCAAGCTGCTTAGAGAAAAAGACGCCATCGACATCGTCGGTGCCATCGATTCTGACCCCGCCAAGATCGGAAAAGATCTTGCCGAAGTGGTGGGCGCCTCCGACGGTCCCTGGGGCATAAAAATTTCCGGCGATGCGAAAGGGGTTCTCGATCAATCGGCCGACGTGGTCATGCATACCACCTCTTCCTCCCTGCCCAAGGTCATGGACCAGTTACTCACCTGCATCGATGTCGGCTCCTGCATCGTCTCCACGTGCGAGGAGTTATCCTATCCCTACCGCACCCATCCCGAACTCGCTGCCAAACTGGACAAAGCCGCCAAGGATAGTGGCGTAGCCGTGGTAGGAACCGGTGTAAACCCCGGTTTCGTTATGGATAAGCTGGTTATCACGCTTGCTGCTGTTGCGCAGCGCATCGACCACGTCAAAGCTCTACGCATCGTCGACGCCTCGAAGCGTCGCCTTCCGCTGCAAAAGAAAATCGGCGCAAGTATGACCGTTGACGAATTTCGCTCCAAAGTTCAGGAAGGCGTGATCAAGCACGTCGGCCTCCCCGAGTCTGTCGCCATGGTCGCCGATAGTCTAGGCCTTCGCGTCGACGAGATTACCGAGACGATTGAGCCCAAAGTCGCCACAGACCGCGTCCAAACACAATTCCTTACGGTCGAACCCGGCCAGGCCGCCGGCGTTCATCAAATTGCTCGTGGGCTCAGTGAGGGCAAAGAAGTCATCTACATGGAACTGCAGATGTATGTAGGTGCAAAGGATCCTGCCGACACCGTAGAACTTACGGGCCATCCTACGATCAGCCTGGTCATCCCCGGCGGTTCGCACGGCGATATTGCCACCGCCTCTGTCGCCGTCAATTCCATCCCGGCCATTCTCGAGGCTCCCTCTGGGCTCCGCACTTCTCGCGATCTGCCTATCGGTTTTTTCCCGCCCAAACCCCTGAAGTAAGCCGCGGACTTACTTCTTGTAAAACCGCATCACTGCCGAATAGTCCACGTCCTCTGTCGCTTCTCCCTTGACGTGGCTATACACTTCCCGCACCGCCGCGGTCGTCGGTAGTGCCACGCCCAATTGATTCGCCAGATCCAGCGCCAACCCAAGGTCCTTATGCATTAACCGCAGTGGAAAACTTGGCTTGAAATCTCTCTTCAGCATCAGCGGCGTCTTCAGATCCAACAACGCCGATCGTCCCATGCTGGATTGCAGCACCTCAAGCAACTGCTCTCCTGCCAGTCCCGCTCGCGTCACCAGTCCAAGCCCTTCCGCTATCGCTCCGACTTCCAGCGCCAAAATCGCGTTCATCGCTAACTTAATGGTCTGGCCCGCTCCATTTGGCCCTAGGTGAAACCATTTCTTCCCCATCACTCCCAGAATCGGTTCCACCTTCTTTAACGTCGCCGCCTCCCCTCCGATCATGAACACGAGGTTCCCCTCTCGCGCGCCCCAATCTCCTCCGGTTACCGGCGCATCCAGAAAATCCACTCCGCGCTCCTGGCACGCTGCGGCGACTTTCTTCGCCAGCATCGGCGAAACCGTACTCGAATCGATATACGTGCTTCCTTCTTTCAATCCCTCCAACGCCCCGCCTTCGCTCCACAACACCGATTCCAGCGCCGGCGGATCGCTCACAATCGTAATCAACACCTCGGCCGCTTCCGCTACTTCTCGCGGACTCTTCGCCGCCTTCGCGCCCGCCTTCACTAACCCTTCCGCCCGCGACTCCGTGCGGTTCCATACTGTCAACGAGTGTCCTGCCTTCAGCAAATTCGCTGCCATGGGCCGACCCATGAGTCCCAAGCCAATAAATCCAATCCTTTTCGACGTGCCAGCAGTGCTCACAAAGTCCCCCTAACGCGCAAATTCTTCTGTTTGGATGTTCTGAAGCGAACCTAGTGTAGCTGATTCTTTCCGGCAGGGTGATTCAAAGCAATGGTTTCAAGCCGTCTTAGGTCGTTGCGGAAAGGGAATCACAGAACCAGGTCGATCACCGGAATCTCCGGCGCCCGCTGTGGCTACCTTGTTTATTAAACTGCCGCTCGCCTCGGCCCCATTCGACAATTCGCGGCTGCCTTTCCCGACATACTCCAACGTTCCATGCGCTTCAATCCGATAAATATACGGATAGGGAATCTCCCACCGAAAATATTTACGCACGCCGCGCTGCTCTAAATGTTGTTCCAGGAAAATCGACCGGCCGGAATCTGCGGAGAACACCCCAGATGCGGAAAGCAGCATCTCCCCTACACGATAACGCACGGTTACCCTGCAACCCAGGAATTGCGAGTACTCAGCCACCCTTTCGAGTCTCTCGCACTTCACCGGAACCGCAATAGTACTGACGGTCTGTTACTTGTGTGTTTGTGGAAAATGCCCCACCAGCGTTTTCGGCTGCACTACCAAGTCTGCCAAAAAATATAATACGACCGCGGCGGCGATTCCATACCCGAGCACCGCACCTAATAGTCCCAAAGCCCATGCGCCCCTTACACTTACGCCGGCCAGCTCTTCCGCCCCCATAAATCCGCCAATCAATCCACACAACGCCGCCAACGCCCGGCTCGCCCGTGATAGCTCTAGCGGCGTTCCGCACGACGGACACACCACGCCTTCCCCCCGCGTTAGTACCAAGCTTCGAGGCACTTTCGTGAAGCAAAGCGGACATGCCCGATTCCACACCGTCCCCCCTCCCTTCACTCAACTCACCCCGCCAAATTCTTCTTCTTAATCCAATTTCAGACCCTACGCAAGTCGTTGTTCGCTCAGCCTCTCAGAATTCAAGCTCCCCTTGCTCTCCCTCAGATCCGTACTTCCGAAGGTAATTCTTCACCGACACCTTCCTCGCCGTGTTCTCCGAACTCATATATCGTACCGTGCCAAACACAGGCCGCTCAGGTCCCCACGGCCGGTCATACCTTCCCAATACCCAGAAAATCCCGCTGTACGAATTCGGGTTCCGCCCGTCCAACGCATACTTATTATTTAGCTGGATCATGATGCGCGCCGCCTCCTGTGGCGTTCGCGACCACTCCAGAATCTTCTTCCCCCACAGCATTCTCAAATAATTGTGGATTCTTCCTTCCCGCACCAATTGTCTCTGCGCCGCGTTCCACAAAGCGTCGTGCGTCTTCGCTGCTTCAAATTCTTCCACAACGTAAACCGCTTCCCGCTCGTCCTTCGCGTGTTCTTTCAACGTCTTCTGCGCCCATTCCGGCAGTGACTCATATTGGTCGTGATCCGCCCGATGCACCGCGAAGTTGTATCCCACTTCACGCCAAGTAATCAGCTCATCCAAGAAACTCTCAGCAGTAGCGCTCATGTTCCACCAGCCCTCGCGGCTTCCGTTCCCGCGCACCGCCAGCTTCCCCGGCTTCCATTTCTCCCACTTCGCCAGTTCCGCAAAAATCTCATGCGCCGAAATGTGTCCGAAATGCAGGTAGGGCGAAAATCCACTCGCCACATCCATCTCCGGTTCGTTGCGGCGTTCCACATACAGCGCAAACTTTGTCTCGAAAAACTCCCGCATCTTTGCCCGAGCTGCCGTCTGCCCGCCCTTCACTGCAACTGGCTTCACACCGTGATCGATGGGCAACCGGCCTAGCGCTTCCGCATCTCCTCGCAGCAACGCCTCGGTCGCCATGCCCCATTTCGCCAGCCTTTTTTCTGCAAGCTGCGCCCTTTCGCCCGGCTCTCGCTTCTTGAGTGGTTCGTCTTGCGGAAAATGGGCGAGATGCCTCGGCAGTTCCTTCTGCAAGAATCGGCGAAAATCAAAAGCTCGCTGCGCCGCCTTCTGCGTCGCCCGCAACGGCAAGAGTCCATTCGAGTCCACTTCTTCCAACAGCACCTCCACCTGCTTTGCTGCACTAGCCACCATGCGCGGCAGGAAGAAGCACGGAAATTCGTCCGTCACCACCACGCACGCCGCTTGCGCCAACGCCTGCAGCAGCCCTTTTCCCGCGCCTTCCTGTGGCTCCATGTAAGACAAGTGCGTCACGCCATGCTCTGCGCAGTAGCGCGCGTTCTCCGCCATCCCTTCCAACACAAATCGGTGGATCCGGTCGCTCGCCCACTTGTACCCTGCGCGCAACGCCTCAAAAATCACCAACGGCTTTCCCAAGTCCCGGCAATGTTCCAGCGCTCTGTCCAGTGCAAAGTTGTAACGCAGCCTTCGGTTCGCAATCATCCAGTACAAAACGTACTTCCCCGAACTCCGCAGTGCCGCTTCGTTTGCTTTGCGTATTCGAATCTCAGGTACCGCACTCACCATCGCGCTCCGTGCTTCTTCGGGCAAACTTTCGCACCATCTCTTTCCCGACCACTCCTAAGCAACTTGACTTTTCTGCCGTTCACGATAAAGTCGGCCTCGACTCACACCAATGCTCCAAGCGAAAGGGTTTCATGCGGACACGAACCCTCATTCCCGTCGCTGCAAGGTCTGCGCTTCCGGCGGCGTCCTTTCTCTCACTGACGAAGTCGACACTCTTCTTGGTCATGAAAGAGGGCGTCATCTACAAGAACGAGAAGTCCCCAGCCCCGCCACAGGAGACACATCCGTGAGCGACCTCAGCCAAACCATTTGCGCGGCTTTCGTCAACGAATTCCAGTCGCATGCCGCCAGTCTTCACAAGTGGGTCGCTCCGCTGTCCAACGAACAATTCTGGACGAATCCCTTTTCTTACGGCAACAGCGTTGGCCACCTGATCCTTCATCTCACCGGTAACCTGAGCTATTACATCGGCGCTCGTATCGCTGCCACCGGCTATGTTCGCAATCGCGACCTGGAATTCACCGAAGCGAGTCGCCCTTCCAAGGCTCAAGTTCTACGTAATTTCGATGACACTATCGCTATGGTGATTTCTACCCTCCAACAGCAATCGCCTTCCGATTGGACCCTGTCCTATTCCGCGGAACGGCTGCACGACGCCCCCAATCGGGTTGCCGCGTTTCTTCACTGCGCCACACACCTCTACCATCACATTGGCCAAATCAATTTCTTATCGAGGGAACTTACCAAGCCCTGAAGCCTGCGCCTCGCATGCAGGAGTTAAGCTTCCAACTTAAACCGCGTCGACGCCAGCCGGTACATCCGCCGCCAGACCAGCCGGTTGATCAACACCACCACTATGGCCATGATCAACGTCGACGCCAACAACACATTGTATTGGCCCGCGTCGCTCGCTTGGCTGATCGTGCTGCCCAACCCTGGCGCTTCCACCACGTGCCCCTGAAAGTGAAAATATTCCGCAATAATGCTGGCGTTCCATGCGCCCCCAGACGCCGTAACCAATCCCGTCACCAGGTACGGGAAAATTCCCGGAAGTATCAAGTGGCGCCAGCGGTCCCACCGGCTGAACCCGAACACCTTCGCCGCTTCCTTTAAGTCCGTAGGAATGGCCATCGCCCCCGCAATCACGTTGAACAGGATGTACCACTGCGTGCCCAGCAACATCAACGCCATTGCGGCGATTTCCACGCCCCCACGCAAGCGGATCAATACCAACAGCAGCACCGGGAATAGGGCCGTCGCCGGAACCGATGCCGCCAGCTGCACCAGCGGCTGCATCAAGCGCGCGAACCGCGGGCTGAACCCAATGGCCACTCCCACTGGAATCGTCCATAGCGACCCAATAATCAGCGCCAGATTCACCCGCAAAAATGTCAATGCCGCGCTCTTCAACAGCAGCAGATATTCTGATCCGGTCAACGACGTTAGCGCTCCGACGCCATGGTAAACCGCGTAAACTAGCGAGGCCGCCCCAAGCGCCAAAAACAGCCAACCCAACCATCGTCTCGGTTGTTTCGTCTGTGCCGACGAAAATGTTTCCGCCGCTCGCTTTGCTCCGCTGGCAAACCGGATCGTCAGCCAGTTCACAATCGGGTGCAGCAACCGCCGGTACATGCGGATCAGGTAGGATTCGCGCCGGATGAAATTCAGGATTGCATTCTGCCCGTTGTTCGCGCTCTCCACCTGCTCAAATTTAAATTTGTCCGCCCACGCGATAACCGGCCTCCAGATCAACTGGTCCATTAACACGATCACCGCCACCATCATTGCCAGTCCCCACAGCATCGCTCGCGTGTTTCCCGCGCTCGCCGCGGTCTGCAGAAACGACCCCAATCCCGGCAAGCGGAAGTCCTTGTCGCCCAAAACGAACATCTCGCAGGCCATCAGGAAAAACCATCCGCCGGCGACTGACATCATCGAGTTCCACACCAGTCCGATCGTGCTGAATGGTAAATCCAGTTCCACAAATCTTTGCCACCGGCTGAACCGGTAAATGATCGCCGCTTCCCGCAAATCCCGCGGAATCGTCTTCAATGATGAATAAAAGCTGAATGCAATGTTCCACACCTGCCCCGTAAAGATGAGGACGATCGAACCTAATTCCACCCCCAGCTCTCGGTTCGGGAATAGCGCCACCATCGCTAACATCACCCCAGGCAGAAAGCTCAGCACCGGAATCGACTGCAGAATATCCAGCAGTGGAATCAATACCATTTCCGCGCGCTTCGATTTCGCCGCCGCATATCCGTACGCCAATGCGAACACCAGGCTGATCGTGTACGCAATCAGTATCCGCACCAGTGAGTACAGCGCATACAACCACAGGTCACGCGGGTCTTGCGAAATTTCGGCCTCTACCTTAACCGGACCAAGCCATGACCGCCCGATCGAGTAGACCCCAAAAATTACTCCAAACACTGCAAGGAACACCGCTATGTCGATGAGAAACGCGTAGGTCCACCGCGATCCGATCGGCCTTTTCGCCGCTGGCGGTATCGGTGTTGCTAGTGTGGTAGCTGGGGCTGGCGAGGGCACGGGTCGCTTCAAGCTTCCGTTAACGTTAATTTGCCAGTGGCTGCATCGTAATCGAAAATCTCTGCATAGCGACCCCACTGAATCGCAGTTTCCAATTGCCGCTGTGCTTCCTCTTGACTGAAGTGTTCATCCAGCAAATCCTGGAAAAATTCTGCCGGCAGCGTGCGGTCCGCTTTTGCCTTCAAGGACTGTTCCATCTGCCGGAACAGCGGCACATTCGTCAGCACGGCCTTCCGGAAAATCATTTTGCGCTCCTGAATGTCTCCCTGCGCAAACGCCTGTCCTTCTGGCGTAATTAGTGCATCGCCCTCTTCCAACTTCAGCATTCCTAACAGCACTGCCGTGTCCACGCTGGGCAACAATGCATCCACTTCGAGGCTCAATTCATCCGCTAACACGTGTAAATCGGCCCGCCCACCCTGATCCACCAGAATTTCCAGCAATCCCGCCAGGCCGCCCGGCCTGGTATGCGGCAACATGATCTGCGTTTTGCGCGTGACCCCTTCGGTTCCGGCAACACCCGTTGTGATCTGGCCAGCATGGTCCTGCCGCGTCAGCGCGCGATAAATTAAGTCCACCAACTCCACGAAGCGCGGATCCTTGTGATCCCGCGGGTGCGGCAGTTCCACGTTGAATTCCGCGTGGATGTGCGCCGGGTTTCTTCCCAACACGATAATCCGGTCCGCCAAAATCACCGCTTCTTCGATGTTGTGCGTCACGATAAAAATCGCCCGCGTCGGTATCTTCCTTTCCAGCCACAACTCCATCAATTCCCCGCGCAGCGTTTCCGCCGTCAGCACGTCCAATGCGGAGAACGGTTCGTCCATAAACAGAACCTCGGGCTCCACCACCAACGCTCGCGCTACACCTACTCGCTGCTTCATCCCTCCCGACAGTTCCTTCGGGTACGCCGACTCAAATCCGTCCAATCCCACCGCGTCGATAATTCGCAGCGCTCTCTTATGCCTGTCGAACTCGAGAATTCCCCGCGCTTCCAGCGGCGCTTCCACATTCTCGATCACCGTCAACCAGGGAAACAGCGCAAAGCTTTGGAACACGATGGAAACATTCGGCGTCTCGTCTTTCACCGGCTGTCCATGCCAGTACACGCCCCCGCCCGACGCTGGTGACAGTCCCGTGAGCATACGCAGCATCGTCGATTTTCCGCATCCCGACGGGCCCAGCAATGCAATAATTTGTCCCGGATAAATTGCTATATCCGTCGGAGAAATCACCTGGATGCGGTTTCCGTCTGGCTGCGGATAGAACTTCTCCAGCTTGCGCGCCTCAATAATCGGCTCGACTGCCGTTGATGTTGTAGTTGTGCTCATGAGTGCCCGTATTATCGCTCAATTTCCGCCCAGCGAGGGCCTATTCTGCACACATTCGGTGTTATCGGCCCTCTCCGGTTACAATTCTGTGAATGCTAAATGATTGAGTCGAGCCCATCGTCCAAAGCAGTTGTCACTCCCCAGCGCTTCCCTGACTGGCTTGTCCCTCTCGGCCTCTCCCTTTTCCTCTCCCTGCTGGTCATTCTCCCTTTCTTCTGGCTCGGCAGCGCTTCCGGCCACGATTTCGAGTTCCACGTCGCCTCCTGGCTTGATGTGTCCGCCCAGTGGAGGGAAGGTATTCTGTTCCCCCGCTGGTCCGAATGGACCAATCATGGCTTTGGCGAGCCCCGTTTTATCTTTTATCCGCCGCTTTCCTGGATTCTCGGCGCCGCTCTGGTCCTGCTTCCCGGTTCAGCCGCTCCTGTCGCGTACATCGTCCTTGTTCAGACGTTCGCCGGGCTCTTCGCCTACTTCCTTCTTCGCAGTTTGGTCAACCGCCGTGCCGCCATCCTCGCCGCCGGTTGCTACGCTATCAATCCGAATGCGCTGCTCATGACCTACATCCGCAGCGATTTTGCCGAACAATTAGCCTGTGCTTTCTTCCCACTGCTCCTTTTAGCCGCTTTGCGTCTCTCCAACTTGCTCGACGAATCTCCGCCCCGGCGCTCCTCTATAGCGTTTTTCGCCGTCCCCTACGCCACAATTTGGCTCTCCAACGCCCCCGCTGCCGTCATCGCCAGCTATTCCATGGCATTGTTATTCGCTTGGGCGGCTTTCTCGCAGCGTTCCTGGCGTCCTCTTCTTCGGGCCTCGGCGGCGTTCGCTCTCGGCCTCGGTCTCGCCGCCTTCTATATCATTCCAGCGGCCTACGAGCAGCGCTGGGTCAACATCAGCCAAGCCCTCTCCAGCGGGCTTCTTCCCGTTCAAAATTTCCTGTTTACCTGGATTAACGACGCCGAGCACACTTGGTTCAATTGGATCGCCTCCATCTGCGCGCTCTTGCTCATCGTAATTCTTGCGCTCGCTGCCCTCTTTTCACGCTCCCTCGCGCAAAAAAGCTGCAACCGCCCCACGGGCATCGCGCTCTTGATCCTCGGCGCCGCCGCCACTCTGCTCACTTTGCGTTTTACGCTGCCCCTCTGGAATTACTTGCCCAAACTGCGCTTCGTTCAATTCCCATGGCGGTGGATGTCCATCATCGCTCTCGTCGCCGCCTGTTTCCTCGCGTTCGCCATGGAGCGCCGCCGCGCCTCGCTCTGGTTCGCCGCAATTCTCCTTCTCTTAGCGCCCTTGGCCTATTTCCAAATCCAAAATACCTGGTGGGATGACGATGATCTGCCTACCATGCGCGACGCCCTCGTTAACGGTCAGGGTTTCGACGGCACCGACGAATACGACCCGCTCGGCGACGACCATCTCAATCTCCCAGCCGCTGCGCCTCCCATCAAAATCCTTTCACCCGACTCCGAGACCGAATCTGTTTCTAATGCCCACTTCCAAATCCAGCGTTGGTCCGCCACCCAAAAGCAACTGCGCGTGGACACTCCCTCCGAAGCCCGTGTCGCTCTACGGCTCCTCAACTATCCAGCTTGGCGCGTCACCGTGAACGGCAGAACCATCTCCCCCGATCGCCTCGACGATATCAACCAAATGGTCGTGCCCGTCGAACCCGGCACTTCCGAGATCGCCGTCGACTTCACTCGCACCAAAGATCGCACGATTGGCGACGCCGTTTCCGTCGCCAGCCTGCTGCTTACCCTATTTTTGCTCTGGATTAAACCACGCCCGGAAAATTAAGTCTCACCGGCGGTCAATCGACGGATGTCGTATATCCAACCCCTGTACAATGTAAATCACGTCTTCAGCAATATTGGTCGCGTGGTCCCCGATACGTTCAAGATTCTTCGCTGCCAAGATCAATTCAAACGCCGGAAACACTAAACTCGAATCGCCCATCATGTACGTCAGCAATTCCCGGAAAATCTGGTCCCGGTAATGATCCACCTGGTCGTCGCTGGCCATCACCTTCTGCGCCAGTTCCACGTCGCGCCGCACCACCGCATTCAGTGCGTTCCGGACCTGCTCTTCCACTAGCTCCGTCATCCGTGGCAAATCCACATAGGGCTTCACTCGCGGATGCCGCAAAATTCGCAGCGCTCCCTGCGCCACATTTACGGCCTGATCGCCAATCCTCTCCAAATCGTTGTTGATCCGCGAAACCGCCAGCACGAACCGCAGGTCTGCCGCCATCAACTGATGCAGCGCCAGCAACTGCACCACGCGGTCGTCAATTTCCAGCTGCAGTTCATTGATCGCGTCTTCTTCGTCCAACACCCGTTTCGCCAACTGTTCGTCCGAATCCAGCACGGCATGAACGGCCTGATGCACGGCACGTTCCGCCAGGCTGCCCATCCACAGCAACCGCTCTTTCAACTCGTTCAGGTCTTTTTCAAAGTGCCGTTCCATGCATGCCTTCCCATCCGTCTTTTCTAACGCCCAGGTCCGGTCAAACTACAACAAACTCATCCAAATCGTCCAGTGATGTACGCTTCCGTCCTCGGATCTCCCGGTGTGGTAAACAACTGCGGCGTCGGATTAAACTCGATCAACTGTCCCGTCAGCAGAAACGCCGTGAAATCGCTCACGCGCGCCGCTTGCTGCATGTTGTGGGTCACAATCGCCACCGTCGTCAGGTTCTTCAAGTCCACCAGCAATTCTTCGATCTTCGCCGTGCTGATCGGATCCAAGGCCGAACAGGGCTCGTCCAGCAGCAGTACTTCCGGATCCACCGCCAACGCACGCGCGATGCACAACCGCTGCTGCTGTCCGCCAGAAAGCTCGTAAGCCGACTTATGCAGGTGGTCTTTCACTTCTTCCCACAGCGCGGCATTCCGCAAGCTCTTTTCGACAATGTCCCCAATTGACCCTTTGAATCCGTTCACTCGTGGCCCGTAGGCTACGTTTTCAAATATCGACTTGGGAAACGGATTTGGCCGCTGGAACACCATGCCCACGCGTCGCCGCAGCGCCGTCACGTCCTGCGCTAAAATATTTTGCTGGTCCAACAGGATCTCGCCTTCCAGTCGCGAGCTATGCACCGTTTCATGCATGCGGTTCAGCGTCCGCAACAACGTGGACTTCCCGCATCCCGAGGGTCCGATCAGCGCCGTCACCCGCTTGTCGGCAATCCCCATGCTGACATCGAACAAAATCTGCTTTTGTCCATAGTAGAAATTCACTTTGGAAATCGACATTCGCATCGGCCCAGGCACGGTATGCTCCTTTGCTCCAGAAGCCCCGGCCGTCGCCGCTATGTTTACGGAAAGTCCCGGATTGGGTGACCCTTGCATTCCTATCCTCTCGGCACCGCTATGCCCCTCGACAGTATCGTCCGCGCCAGTATGTTGATGATCAGAATGAGCCCCAGCAGCACCAGCCCCGCCGCCCACGCCTGACGATGCCAATCCTCGTACGGTGACACCGCGTACGTGAAGATCATCACCGGCAACGACGCTGTCGGGTTGTTCCAACCGTTGCTCCAAAAGCGGTTCCCGAACGCGGTGAACAGCAGCGGCGCCGTTTCCCCCGCCACCCGCGCTAGCGCCAGTAGAATCGCGGTAAGAATCCCTCGATACGCCGCCGGCACGATAACCGTCGATATAGTCTTCCATTTGCTTGCTCCCAGTGCCATTGCTCCTTCTCTCAGCATCCGTGGCACTGCCCCTAAAAACTCCTCGGTACTCCGCAACGTGATCGGAATCATCATCAAACCCAGCGCAAACGCTCCCGCGAAGGTGGAAAAGTGTTTGAACGGCAACACCACCAGGCTGTAGGCGAAAATTCCGATCACGATCGACGGCACCCCGTTCAGCAAGTCCGCCGCATAACGTACCACCGAGGCTACTGCTGTCCCGCTAAATTCCGCCAAATAAATCCCACCTAGAAATCCGACCGGCACCCCAAAAAGCGATGCCGCCAATAACAGTTTCGCGCTTCCCACAATCGCGTTAGCCATTCCTCCGCCCACTTCTCCCACGGGCGCAGGCAGTTTCGTAAAAAAGTTCCAATTGACCGACGTTCCGCCATTGAACAGCAAATACCCCAGAATCAGAAATAGCACGCTCACGCACACAAACGCGCAGACCCCCGTCATCGTCAGCATAAAATTGCTGACCAGTTTCCTCCAACGTAGCCGCGCATTCATTAGTTGCTCACCTTGCTGCCCTTCTCCGTCGTCACTATGATCAGAAGTCTCGCCAATCCGTTGATCACGAACGTCAGCAGAAACAGCACCAGCCCCAACCCGATCAGTGATTGCAGGTACAAATCGCCGGTCGCTTCCGTAAACTGGTTCGCAATCACCGACGCAATCGAATCTCCCGGCGAAAACAACGATGCGCTGATCGTCGGCGTGTTTCCGATCACCATCGTCACCGCCATCGTTTCTCCCAGCGCGCGTGCCAGCGCTAGAAAAATCGATCCCATTATGCCGGTCTTGGCAAACGGTACCACTACTTTCCAGGTCGATTCCCATCGCGTCGAACCTAATGCCAGCGCCGCTTCCCGCTGATCTCTTGGCACCGACAAAAGCACTTCACGCGACACCGATATGATGTACGGAATCACCATAATGGCCAGCACAATTCCCGCGGTCAGGAATCCCACACCGTACGATGGCCCTTTGAAGATCGGTAGGAAGCCCAGCGGCTTATTCAGCGCCGGATAAATCACCGTGCGCATCAGCGGCACCACGATAAAAATTCCCAACAGCCCGTAAATCACGCTCGGTACTGCCGCCAAAAGATCGATAAAAAACTGCAAGGTATCCGAAATTCGCGGTGGCGCCAATTCCGCCAGAAAAATGGACGCTCCAATTCCCAGTGGCACGGCAAGGAATAACGCTACCGCCGAGGTCACTAACGTCCCATAGATGAACGGTAGTGCTCCATACTCATCGGTAACCGGATCCCATACCCGGGTCACGAAAAAACTCAAGCCAAATTTGTGCCGCGCTAGCGTCGAGTTGACCCACAGCTCGTATACCAGCAGCAATGTGATCAGCACCACCATCGCCGCAAAAATCAAGGTGATCAGCCGCGCGATTTCATCGCCCTCGCGCAGCCTCGACAAAAACGAGCGCGAACCCACTGCTGGGCCCGCGCTCGGCACCGTTGGATTTGCTGTTGCCACGTCGCTCTTCGTCTACTGCACCTTACTGATCGCGTGCAATTCCTTGTCTACTACTTCCTTTGGCAGTTTCGCGTAAGACAGCGCCTCGTTATAGCTCTGCCCCTCCGTCAACATCCACTTCAGAAAGCCCTTGATGGCATCCCGCTTCGCGGCGTCCTGAATCTTCGACGGAATCAGCAGCCACGTGAAGCTCGAAATCGGGTATGCCGTTTTCCCCGGGGCATTCGTGATGCTCACTCGGAAATCCGCGGGCATCTCTTTCGCTGCGCCTGCCGCAGCTGCGGTCACGCTGGCCAGGTCCGCCTTAATGAAGCTCCCCGCCGCGTTCTTTACCGTGCCATAGGGAATCTTGTTCTGCACCGCATAAATCAGTTCCACGTAACCGATGGCGTTTGGCGTCTGCTTTACCAACCCGGTCACCCCTTCGTTGCCCTTACCTCCCAAGCCCACCGGCCAGTTCACCGACGTGTTTCGATTCACCTTGCTCTTCCACTCATCGCTGACTTTCGAGAGATAGTCCGTCCAGATGTACGTGGTCCCGCTGCCGTCCGAGCGGTGAATCACCACAATGTCCTGCGCCGGAAGGCTTACTCCCTTATTCGCCCCCGCAATAGCCGGATCATTCCACTTGGTGATCTTTCCGAGGTAGATTCCCGCTAGCGCTTCCGGAGTGAAGTTCAACGATGCTGTCACTCCTTGGACGTTATACGTCGGCACTACCGCCCCAAGCACCGTCGGAAAATGCAAAATCTCGCAACCGCGCTTGGCCTGAAATTCTTTCAGTTGCGCGTCGTTCATCGGCCCATCGCTGGCGCCGAAGTCCACGGTACCTTCCGTCACTTGTTTAATTCCGGCCCCCGAGCCTACCGACTGATAATTGAACTGAATGCTGGAATTTTTCTGGTGATAAACATCAAACCACTTGGAATAAATTGGATACGGGAATGTCGCTCCTGCTCCATTGATTAGAAGACCCTGGGCCCAAACCGCCGTTCCGAGCGCAACTATAGCGGCCAACAACAATGCGGCGCGTTTCATCTGAGTTTTCTCCCTCGACTTTTCTATTGCCTTAGAACAGAAGAGTCTGATTCCTGAACGTTACAGAATTGTTACACCTCATGCCGACTCTGTTAAAAATCGGAAACTCTTTCCCATTTTCTGTAGTAACTCGCCATATTTCATAAACTTATCCCCACCAACAAAAAGGGCGGCTCCTTCGAGCCGCCCCTTACCCGCCCTACTCATCGGCGGTCATGTCTAAGCCACACTCCTACGGCAAGTAGTAGCGGAACGAGGTCCAGAACATGTTGCTCGTGGCATGCGGCTGGATACTTTCGCCTGCCGTCAAGCCGCCGCTTCCCGACCAGGTGTTGCGATAGAAGTAAGAGTATTGCATACCCCACTGCACTCTTCCCTTTTCGCCCTGGTAAATCTTGTTCCAGAAGCCCAAGGTCGCTTCCGAGAGGTATCGGGTATCACCCGCGCAGGTTCCGCCGGTTCCGGGTGTTCCCGTGGCGCTCGGCAGTGTCTCTGTCGAGCAACCCGTGTTGTTCGCAAAGGGTGAGCCGTAGCCGCCGATCCCATTCAGCGTAATCGAGGTCGTGGTCAGCGCCGGATACCCGGGCTGAATGCCTCCTCCGGAGCAGGGCTGTTGGCCGGTCGCACCGCAACCCGGAATGGCGGGCGTATTCGTTATTTTGACGGACTGATATCCTGTGTACGCCGCCCGCGCTGCATATTCGCCACCGACATATCCATAAATGTCCCACTTCGGTGTGGCGTGCCATTCGAGTCGTGCGATCCACGATGCATTGTGGATCAACGTGATTGTGCCATCCGGACGAAGCGTGGCGTCGGCAAGTTGTCCCGATGCGTAGCGGCCTGTGCCATCGCCGTACATCCCGCTCAGTCCAATATCCAGCTTCTTCGAGAACACCGGGGTGATTGTGTTGAAGCCAATCGCTCCGCCCGTGCTGGAATTGTTGTACGCACCGATCGCACTCGGCGTGAAGCTCCCGTTGACTGGGCAGGGCAGCTCTACCGGCGTCGCCGGCGTCGGGAAGTTCTTCGCCGTTGTTCCCGCCACCGCGCAGGGATACACACGATTCTGGTACGTGCTCACGAGTCCCCACACCTCGTAGTGGCCGAAGCCCGGATCCACCGCCAACTTAGCGATGAAGTCCGGCGTCTTGTTGATCGAATAGCCGGTGGTATCCGAGAAGTTCAGCAAACCACCTCCTGCGCCAGGGGCAAACACGAAGGAGTTCTGATAGGTCGTCGTCGATCCTGTCGCCGATGTATTGGTGTACGTGCTGAACCCGCGTCCGCCGATGGTTGCCTGCGGGTTTTCCGCGGATACAGCCAGCGTGACCTTGTTTTCAAACGATTTGGCAACGCGCAATCCGTACTGCCGCTCCCAGTTGAAGCCCACCTGGTATTGGGAGTCGATCGTCAACGGAACCCACTCGGTCAGGTTCACCGTTCCTACTCGGTCTGGCGTGACCAAGCTCCACATCTGTCCGCCGGAGACCGCCCAACCACTGGCGAAATCCGCGCGCGCGAATGCCTGCCGAATCCGGAACACATACGAGTCGCTCTGCCGGTTGTTCGACGTTACGCCGGTGCCTAGAAAGTCTGACTCGTAGTACCCATACAGGCTGGTATCGCCAATCTTGGTCGCCACCTTCAAGCTCAGTCGCGATTGCCGTGCTGTCATGTTTAGTTCTGGCAGCTTTCCCACCGAGTTTCCGGAGAACGGAATCGCGTTGAACTGGGTGTTAATGTCGTCGCTCTGCGCGTGCGTACGGTTCACTGTTTCTGCCGCGATGAACCCGCCCGGTGTGATCTCAACTCCCTTGAACCGGATCGTCAGCGGACCTTTCTCATCGCCCTGCCCGCCGGTGGCGTTCATCGGGTTTGCGCCCGGCGTGCTTCCCGATGCACTGCCCGCGCTCGATGCCGCCGAACTCGCCGCCAGGCTGGCCACAGACGTATTCAATTCCGTGGTCGTCGCCTTCACTTCCGCGGAGGTCGCCGCGGCTTCGCTGGCCTTCACGGTAGCGTCCGTGGCTTTCGAATTCGCCGCTGCCGCCGCTTCCCGCGCTTCCTCAATCTGCTTATCCCGCTTTGCCAATTCTTCCTTCAGCAATTGCAGCTGCTCTTGCTGTGCCTGAAGAGCCTGCCGCAATTCTTCCATCTCTGCGGAAATCTCTGCATTGGTCTTGGCTGGAGCTGCCTTCGCCGCCGCTGCGTCCTTGGCTGGCTGCGCGTTGGCCGGCGCATCTTTCGGTGAGTCTTTTGGTGAGTCTTTCGGTGAGTCAGCAAGCGCTGTTCCCACAGTCAGGAACAACGACAAGGTTAGTGCTGCAAGTTTTTTCATTGCCTCTCTCTTTTTTGAAAAGAAATTTCGGACAAAGTAACTTGGGAAAAGTAAACACCCCGGTCCAGAAGGTAGAGAGGCTGTCTTACACGTATGTCAAATACACATTAATAATCCGTAACAATTATTCTCAATACTGACTTATCCCTTGTATTTTCTTGCTCTTAATCCACTACGGCTTTCGCCCTAGTTCTCTCCTATTTGCCCTCCTTTCGCCCCTTGCACCGCTGGTTTTTAGTGTTAGTAACGTGTAAACACACCTACACTTCCTCGGAAATAAGCACTTCCGCTCCGGCGAGTTCGTCGGTTGCCTTTTTATTCTATCGGGTCAGGCCCATTTGGTAGGCCAGCACAATCTGGCTCACTACATACCGGTAGTGCGCATCAGTGTCTTGAATATCCGCATCCGTCTTCTGCAGTTCGGCCTGTGTGGCCTCGACGATCGACCCCAAGCCCAACTTATAGCGGGCCTGCGCCAGTTCCAACGCCAGTTCGGCCTGCTCGCGCAGTTGCTGCGTCACCGACAGTCTCTTATACGCATCCTGCGATTGCAGCCAACTGTTCCTTACGTCCCTCGCCACATTGTCCTGCATATCCTGCAGCCTTTTTTTCTGCGCTTCCGTGGCCAGGTCCGCGCTCTTGGCCCGCGCGTTGAACAGGAACCCGGTGAAAATCGGAATATTGATGTTCACACCCGCCGCCCCATACCAGTCGGTGATATTCGGATCGTGTACCGGCGATCCCCCAACCACTCCTAGCGCGTTGACGGTCGGAAAGAACAAGTCATGTTCCGCCCGCCCGAATCGCTCCGCTGCCAACACGGAATCGCGCAAAGACCGGATTTCTGGTCGCAGGTCCATTGCCTGTTGAATCAGTGTACTGGCGTCGTTGGCCGGTGGTGTTACCGGCACCACCGGCTCTTGCGGCTCAAAATCCTGGCGGTCGGGATAACCTAAGACTGCGGACAGCGTCGATAGCGATGCCTGGTAATTATCTTGCGCGTCCAGCAACAACAGTTGGGCACGTGCCAACTCCACCTTCGCGAATGCCAGGTCCACTTCCGATTTCAGTTTCGCGGTTGTCAGTGCCTGAATTTGATCCTCAAATAATTGCCGCGCCTTCACCGTTTCCTCGGCTACCTGCAGCAGCGCCTTCGTCTCCAGTGTGTTATAGAACGCCTGATCCACCGCCAGGATCACGTCCTGCTTCGTGGCTACGGCATTCTCATCTTGCGCTTTCGCTTGAAACCTCGCATTGCCAACTAAATTGGGTGTGCGCCCAAAATCGGTAATCAACTGGCTGAAGGTTACGCCTCCTGCCAGCCGCGAAAACATTCTCCCGTTCGTCAGATAGCCCGCGGCTAGTCGCCCTCCTTCATCCGCCCCGACTCCGGTCAGGTTCATGCCGATCTGCGGCAGTTCCGCTGACCTCGCTTCCACCACATACTGTTGCGCCTGCAATGCCATTAAGCGCCCTACCATGATCTGTGGGTTGTTCTTTAGACCAATCGCCTCGGCTTCTTCGATCGTCAGTTTGTGTCCTGGCGGCAACGCTGCGGGCTTAGGTTGGTGCGCCTGGTTCGCCGGCTTCGCCGCGTTCGATCGCGAATTCTCCGGTGATTGTGAGCCCTGCTGGCTGTCCTGATTCTGCCCTGCCTGCAACCGCGTGCTGTATTCGCCACCCGAGGCTACGCTTTCATTTCCCGCCTCGTTTCGCGACGGTTGGGGGCTGTCCGGCAGTTGCCTTGCCTCCATCCCCATCCCGCATGCCGTCAGCAGCAACATTACTCCCAGCGCTCGCGTCATCCATCCTCCGTCCGCTGCTGCTCTTCCTCCGGGTTTACTCACCTCATTGCTGCTTTTGCTTTTCCCTGTGGCCTTCATCTGCAACTCGCATTTCTTCGCCATCAGTGCGCCTCCGCCCCTTGCAGAGCTGCACGCTGCTCGCGTCGGCGGTAGATAATCAGGTACGCTGCCGGCACGATAAAGAGCGTCAGCACGATCGACGACAGCAATCCGCCGATGATGGCACGAGCTAGCGGTGCGTACGCCTCGCTTCCCGTCTCCAATTTAAAGGCCATGGGAATCAACCCTACGACTGTGGCCAGTGACGTCATCAGAATCGGCCGCAACCGGATCCGGCATGCTTGCACTACCGCCTCCCGTAACTGCTTGCCTTCCTGCCGCAACACGTTCGCAAAGTCCACAATCAAGATGCTGTTCGACACCACCATGCCCTGCAACATCACCACGCCCATCAGCGATTGAATGTTCAGCGTTGTTCCGGTTATCGCCAGCGTTATCAACACTCCCGTTAACCCCGTCGGTACCGCCAGCACGATCAGGAAGGGGTCCACAAACGAACTGAACTGCGCGACCAGGATCAGGTATACCAACAAAATGGCCAGCAGTAACCCCAGTCCGAAGCTTTTGAACGATTCGTCCATGGTTATCACCAGGCCGCGCACGTCCACTCGGAAATTCTTGGTCAGATGCAAGCCCGCCACGACTTTGTCTACTTCGCTTCGCGGCTTTCCCAAGTCCTCTCCCGAGGGCGCCACGTAAATGTCCATCTCGCGTTCCAATTGATAATGGTCGATCTCCGTCGGCGTTGGGATTGGCTCTATGCTTGCCACCTGGTTCAAATACGTTGGCAATTTGATGTTTTCTGCTCGCAACGGCATCGACTGCAAATTCTGAATCGTCTTCACCGTGTTGTTCGGGTACTGCACTGTAACGAAGTAATTGTTTCCGGTTCTCGGATCGATCCAGTAGCTCGGCGCGATCATCACGTCCGAAGTCAGCGCCGTGATTACGTTGTCCACTACCTCTTTCGGGCTGAGCCCCAGTTCTGCCGCCCGCGCCCGATCGATATTCATTTGCAGCCCGGGATAGTCCATATCCTGCGGCACGTAAACGTCCGAAACTCCCTTCATCCCTTTGAACTTCTGCGCCAAATCCAGCGTGATTTCGTTCACCTTGTGCAGGTCCATTCCGCTCACCTGCACGTCAATCGGCGCAGGCATGCCCTGGTTCAACACCGAATCCACCAAGCCGCCCGACTGAAAGTAGGTCCGAAGTTGCGGCAACTCTTTCTGTATCCGCGCGCGCACTTTGTCCATGTACTCGAAGCTGCTCCCCTTGTGATCTTCGATCAGCCCCACTTCCACAAACGCCGTATGCATCGCCGCGTTTGGCGTGAACAACGCCGACAAATCGGGGAACACGCCGATGTTCGAAACAATCGTGCTCAGGTCGCTCTTGGGCACTTCTTCCCGCACAATGTTCTCCACCTTCTCGATATACTCGTTGGTCAGCTCCAATCGCGTTCCCGTTGGCGCCTTCACGTTAATGATGAATTGCCCCGCGTCCGTTCTCGGGAAAAACGACACCCCGATGAACGGGTACAGCAGCAAGCTCAGTACGAATAGCCCCACGATTCCCAGAATCGTCGCCCGGGGAACATCCAGCGCCTTCTCCACCCATTTCTCGTAGAGGTTCAGCAGTTTTTCGAACTGCTGATTGAACTTCGCGTTGAACCGCGCTCCCCACGACTTTTTAGCCGAGGGTTCGTCTGGCTCGTCACCTTCTCCCACCGTATGATGGATCGGCTTCAAATAATGCGCGCAGAACAGCGGCACCACCGTCATCGCGTCGAAGTACGATGCAAACAGTGCGATCACCACGCCTAGCGCCAACGCCTGGAACAGATATTTGCTTACCCCAAACAGGAAGGTCACCGGGAAGAACACCACCACCGCCACCAGCATGATCGCCAGCACCGCCAGTGATACCTCGTTCGCGCCACGCAACGCCGCCGTTTTCGGATCTTCTCCCAGCTCCATGTGCCGGAATATGTTTTCGATCACCACCACCGAGTCGTCGATCAATCGCGAAAATGCCAGTGCCAATCCGCTCAACACCATCGCGTTGATCGTTTTTCCCATCGTATGCAGCACAAAAAACGTAATCATCACCGACAGCGGTATCGACAGAAAAATCGCCACCGTCGCCCGTCCGCTGCCCAGAAACATCAAAATCATGATCGCTGTCAGCACCACCCCGATGCTGCCTTCCTTCAGCACCGTCGAAATCGCCTGCTTCACGAACACCGATTGGTCAAACACCACGCGCGCTTTCAATTCGGAAGGAATGTCTCGGAGGTTCTTGACCGCCTTCTTGATTCCATCGACAACCGCGATCGTGTTGCTGTTTCCTCCTTGTTTCTGGACCGGCACGTACACCGAAGGCTGTCCATCCACACGCACGATGTTGTATTGCAAATACGACCCATCCACGGCTTCGCCTATGTCCGACACGAAGACCGACTTCTCTCCTTCGGTTTTCACAGGAATTTGGTTAATGTCCCTTGGTTTCGCCACCTGCGCGTTCGTGTAGATGTTGTAATCCAGCGGTCCGATCCGCACATCACCCGCCGGCAGAATCAGGTTCTGAGAGTTAACGGCGTGCACCACATCCAGCGGGCTTAAGCCGTGGGCCTGCAGTTTCAACGGATCCACATACACCATCACCTGGCGGTATTTCCCACCGTAAGGCGGCGGCACCGTCGCCCCAGGGATGCCCGCGATCTGGTTTCGGATCTGATATTGCAGGTAATCGTGTAGCTGCGTTTCCGTCATCCCCTCGCCATGCACTGTCAGCAGGCACACTGGCAGGCTCGATGCTCCCGTGCTGATTACCACCGGCGGCAACGTTCCTTGCGGAAGCCGGCGCAGGTCCGCCATCGCCAGGTTCGACATTTGCGTCACGTCTGCATCCGCGCTTGTTCCCGGCTGGAAAAAAATCGAAATCAGACTGACCCCCGCCATGGATCGCGACTGTTGGTGATCTACTCCGCTGGCCAGCGTGAAAAACCGCTCAAAGGTGTCCGTAATGTCTGCTTCAATCTGCTGCGGCGGCATTCCGTTGTAGAACGTTGCTATCAGCACTTCCGGCAATTCAATCGGCGGAAACATGTCCACCGGCATTTGCAACACGCTCGTCAATCCCAATACGCACACAAACAGACACACTACGATGATGAAATACGGATTCTTGATCGCAAACGTCGGCATCGCTCGCCTACTCCTTCATTTCCGCTGGCTTCGTCAGCTGCGGTTTCACCAGCATCCCGGGCTGGTATTGGTCCTGTTCCCCATAAATTGCCGTTTCGCCTTCCTTCACTCCCGACAGAATCTCCACTCGATTCGCCGTTTGAATTCCCAGCGTGACACTGCGTTTTTCGATCTGGTTCGCGCTGTTCACAATCAACACTGTCCCCGCGTCGCTTCCTTTTGTCTGCACTGCCTGGATCGGCAGGGTTAAAGCGTTCTTGTCCGTGTGCACTGGCAGCTGTATGTCCGCATACATCCCCGGAATCAACTCGTAGTTGGCGTTGGGCACCTGCAATTCCGTGTGCATCGTCCGCGTGCTCAGATCAATTTGGTCCGAATACCGAATCACCTGACCCGTAAACGTCTTATTCAGCGCCGACACTTTCACTTCGATTGGCATTCCCATCCTGATATCGCCTGCGTAATGCTCTGGGACCGGAATCACCAACCGCAAAAGATCGTTCTGCGATAGCCGGCACAACGCCGATTCGCCCACATTCGACGATGTTCCCGCCGGCAGCAATGCGCCCGTGTACGCATACATCTTCGTCACCACCCCGTTAAAAGGGGCCGTCATTCGCGCATACGCATACAGCGCGTTGTCTTTCGCTAGGCTGGCTTTGGAGTTCGCTAGCGCCGCCTCGGCCGCCGATACGCTGTCTTTCGCGGCGGAAACTCCCGCGCTCGTCTCCAGGTCTTTTCCCTGCGCTACGTCGATTTCCTCCTGCGAAATCAACTCCGGCCGGGTCTTCTGCACATTCGCTTCCCGCGTATAAGTCACATGGGCCACCTGGTACGCCGATTGCGCCCGGGACAGCTCTTCGTGCGCTCGCTCCAGGTCCTGTTGGCTACGGGTCACCGCCGCCTGGTCTCCCTGCAACTGCTCTTGCAGTTCGGGGATTTCCAGTTCCGCCATCAACTGGCCCTGCTTCACGTGCGTGCCCCAGTCGATGTACAGCTTCTTGATGTAGCCCGATTCTTTCGCGTAAACGTCAATTTCCTGGAACGGCAGAAACTCTGACGCAATATTTAGGCTGCTCGAGATGTCTTGCCGTTCGACTTTCACCACCGCGGCTACCGGTGCTGGTCCATCGGCGCCAGTCTTTCCGTTGTCCGCCTCTGTCTTCGAGTGACGAATCACCACCCAGCCCAACACCACGACCGCCACCACAATTCCTGCGAGTTGCCACTGCCGATTTCGAGTCATGTACCCTTCCTGAAAGCAGGCCGAGCAGGGCATTCTGCCCTTTCGTGGCCCGCTCGTTCCATAGGCAATAAAGCCGATAACTCTGTAGGTGCTACGTTACTTCCCAGTTGTTTGGCTGGAATTTATCGCGCGGGGGGCGGACGGAACCAGATGCTGGCGATCAGTTCCACCCGTTGCGCTAATGTTTCGTCCTGCGGTGTGTAGGTAGGGTTTCGATGGTTCTCCGCCTGCAATCCAGCGAAGACCACTTCTACGATAGCTTCCGGTTGCGCGTTCTCCCCGGGTGCCGGACTGTAATGTTGCAGTTCCGACGACCCCACCGTTGCACGATGCCGTGCCATGGCCTGGAAGCCCAGGCCGTCCGAGTGGCTCATCAGCCCTAAGAAGGGATTATAGAGAAGCAACCCGATCAACAGCATCGGAACACACCAGCGCCAGAAAATTGGCCGGTTTTTCCGCTTGTGACAGCTGGGCACTCGGTTGCTCCCTATCATATAAACATTAGTTGGAGTCGCCGTCGGGGTCAAGTGGATGCCCCAGGTCCGGTTTCTAGGGAGGAGAAGGGGACCGGTGCCAGGGGTGCGCCGGTCCCCGAGGTAGGACTTGGAGTGAAGACTAAACGTGTTGAGTCTCTCAGCTTGGAGTCACTTGCGAATGAAGGTCATATGAATTCTTGGTGACCTCCTCCGCAGTTCCCCCGTCCCCTTCGACCCGCACCATCAGCCCGCGGCCATGCCGCACATCCAGACCACGTACCCAAAAAATGATGTCCTCGGCGATATTCGTCGCGTGATCCGCAATGCGCTCCAGGTGCCTCGTTGCCAGTACGAACTGCATCCCCGGACTCACCAGCGCCACATCTCGCGTCATGCTCTGCAGCAGCGTCTCGAAAATCTGGTCGCGGTATTGATCCACCATGTCGTCGCTTTCCAACACCTGCGCCGCAAGCTCCGCATTCCGAAATATCAACGCTCCTAGGCTGCGGCTCACCATCGACCGCACCGCTTCCGCCATCGGCGCCAACTGCTCCGGCATTTTCGCCTCCGGCGTGTCGCGCAGCGTAATAACGCGTTCTGCCAAACTCACGGCAATATCACCGATTCGCTCCAAATCGTTCGTGATTTTCAGCGCTGCGACAATCAGTCGCAGTTCGTCGTCGCTGAATCCCCCTCGACGCAGCAGCCGGACGGCATGCTCGTCGATCATGATCTCCATCTCGTTGATTCGCGGCTCGAACAGGAATACTTCTCCCGGCAATCCCGCCGTTCGTGGATTATCGAATCCGATAATCGCGTCCAGCGCGCGGTTCATTGCGCTTTCCACCACCCGCGCCATCGATACCAGGTAGTTCACCAGCACATCGTAGAGAACCGCTTCAGTTAGTCCCGGAGCTGTAGCCACACAAACCTCCGCGTCTGGCTGCAAGGGCCGCGCTGCTCCTAGCATGCAACCGATTTATTACACTCTGTTAACGCTGAGGTAAATAATTGCAAAGAAAAGGGATTACGCGCTGGCTGGGGTACCTCCACGGTACACCCGCGAAACGCCACTTCCCCGTGTCCCGGCTCTCTCCGGGTCGAATACCGGCACCGCAAAATGAAACTTTGAGCCCAATCCCACTTCGCTTTCCACCCAGATCCGTCCGCCATGCACCTCCACCAGGTGCTTCGCAATCGACAACCCCAGCCCCGTACCGCCTGCCTCCCGCGACCTCGCCACGTCCACCCGGTAAAATCGCTCGAAAATCCGCGGTTGGTCCGCCTGCGGTATCCCGATCCCAGTGTCTGCTACCGTGAAAATCACTTCATCGCCACGCACTTCGGCACTCAGCTCGATCTTCCCGCCTGGCAGCGTGTATTGGATCGCGTTGTCCAGCAGGTTTTGCAGCACTTCCTGCAGCCTTCGATTGTCCGCTGCCACTTCCGGCAACTGACTCGGCAAGCTCAGTGAGAGTGTCAGACCCTTCTCCGCGGCCCGCCTCTGCGCCGTTTCGTAGCACGACTCGATCAGCAGCGGAACGCTCACCGCCCGCACTTCCAGTTCCAGTTGCTCCGCGTCCATCTGTGAAAGCCGCAGCAGGTCTTCCGTCAACCGCGCCAGCCTTCGTGAGTGTTCCAGAATAATTGCCAGGAACCGCCCGCGGTTCTGCGGATCGTCGATTGCTCCGCCGATCAGCGTTTCTGCAAACCCCTGGATCGCCGTCAGTGGCGTACGAAATTCGTGTGACACGTTCGCCACAAAATCTCGCCGGATCCGTTCCAACTTCCGTAGATCCGTGATGTCGTGCAGCACAATCACCGCGCCCGATGTTTCGCCGGCACGCACCGCCGCCACGGTCGCCGCGAAGTAGTGTTGCCGCAGCGTTCCGGTCACGATTTCCGCTTCTACCCGTGGCTCTCCTGCCAGCACTCGCCGCACTGCTCCAATCAGCTCTGTCTGCCGCACCACCTCCAGCAGCGAGCTCCCCGACACCGGCGGCACATCCAATCCCAATATTGACGCGAACCCCGGGTTCGCAAACACTAATCTTTCCCCGGCATTCACCACCGCCACGCCTTCCACCATCGAACCCAAAATTGCCGCCGAAAGATTCCGCTCTTCCGTCAATGTGCAAATCGTTCGATCCATCCGCGCAGCCGTTTGATTCAGCGATGCTCCCAGCGCATCCAGCGAATCGTTGGCCCCATCTGTCGGCAGCGGCCGGAAATCTCCCTCGGCTACTCGCCGCGAAAACTCCCGCAACCGTTCCACGCGGCCCGCGTACGACTGCGACATCAGCATCGCCACTGCACCCGCGCACAAGTAAATCAGCAGCGACCACACCCACAACCGCCGCCGAAAGCTCCACAGCTCGCTCCCAAATCCCGCCACTGGCAGCGCCAGCCGCAACACCACCGGCGTGCCTCCGGGCAAATCCTCACGCACGGCGTAATACATCAGCTGTTCGTCCACCGAGACGCTTCGCCGCGAGGCCTGCCCTTCGCCGCTTTTCAGTGCTTCCACCACTTCCGGCCGCTCGGCGTGGCTTTCCATCGTGGCCGTTTCTGATTGCGAGTCCGCCAGCACCCTTCCATCCGCGGAGATCACCGTGATGCGCACGCCGCTCGAGGCATTCGCGGCCACCCAGGTATTTAGCGCGGCAAGTTGCTCGGGAGTTTGTGGTGTTCCGCTGGTTAGCGGCAGCGGGTGCAGATTCATCAGGTGCGCCAGCGACTCCAATCGCTGGTAACCTTCCGTTTCATAACTGTTCCGCAGGGCTCGCTCGGCAAGGAAATCCACCGCGAGCAGCACGCTCAGCAACAGCGCAAGGTACGTCAGCGCCAATTTCCCGAAGAATCTACGTTGCACGGGTTTCGAACAGATACCCCGCACCACGCACCGTCTTCAAGTGCAGGGGATTTTCTGGATCGGCTTCAATCTTCTCGCGCAATCGCCGTACATACACGTCCACGCTGCGCGGCGTCACAAAGCGGTCGGTGCCCCACACCGCGTCTAGCAATTGATCGCGCGTAAATACGCGATTCGGCCGTGACGCCAGGTAGTACAGCAGCCGGAATTCCAGCGTGCTCAGCGGCACCGGTCTCCCGCTGTGGCTCACGCGATAGGACGCAGGGTCAATCGCCAGTTTCCCTATCTCCAAAATGCGCGGTGCGTCCGCTGGGGGTTCCGCGCGGCGCAGCAATGCCTTCACGCGCGCAATCAGTTCCCGCGGGCTGAACGGTTTCGTCACGTAATCGTCCGCGCCCATTTCTAGCCCAACCACGCGGTCTGCTTCATCCCCTCTCGCGGTCAACATCAGCACTGGCAAACGGTTCAACGATTCCTCTTTGCGGATTTCCCGGCAAATTTCCAAGCCAGACATCTTCGGTAACATCAGGTCCAACAACAACAGGTCCGGTGGGGTCTTTTTGATTGTCGCCAAGCCGCTACTTCCATCGAACGCCGCAGCAACCTGAAACCCTTCGTTAACAAGGTTATACCGGACGAGCTCTACGATATCGCGGTCGTCCTCAATGATCAGGATGCGCTTCATATACAGCTCTCGGGCTGGCGATCGCATCGGTAGCAGTTTACCGTAGCGCGCCTGATTGCGATAGGCATGGTCTGGTTGTGACACCTCTTGGTGCGTCATACCAATTCGCATATATTGTGACAACTTCAGCAATCCTCGTGGTAACCTGCATATGACAACAGTATGAATCCGCTGTAAATACCCAGAAGCTCCTCAAAGTGCACGGCTTTTAGCCAATGCCCCCTCGCTGGACGTAGGGGCCGCCTTAACGGAGCCCCGCTCGAACGAGCGGCTCAATTCCGAATCGTCAACACTGGACACCGCGCTCCGCACACCACCTTATACGCCGCCGCCCACGGCACGTGTGAGCTCTCCCGGCGGGTCGGCTCCTTCAATCCCAAAACCACGAGATCTGCCTTCAGCTCATGCGACGCTTGTAGGATCTGCTCGCTCACGATCCCGAACCTGACTATCGATTCCGGTCGCACCGCCATCCTTCCATTCTGCTCAATCAACTCCTCTAGCCGTTGGCGCGTCGTTCTTCGCACTTCCTCTCTCATCTCCTGCAGGTCCCCGGTCCGCGACCAGTGGAAACCCTGCGGTATCGGCGCCGCCGGTTGCACATTCAACAGCACCAACCTCGCTCCAAATTGGTTCGCAAATGACACTGCATAAGGCAAAGCCTTAAGCGAAGCCGCGCTGAAATCTGTGGGAAACAAAAAGGGTCGTACCGGCTCCGCTTTGTTCATCAGCGCGTCTTCGTACGAACACGGTCCCACGGTCACCACAAAACAACCCGCGTTCCGGAAAATCTCTTCGGCCACCGACCCCAGCAACAGCTTACCCAACCCGCCGCGTCCATGCGTGCCCACGACCACCACATCAATATGCTTTTCCCTGACCACGTCTTCCAACTGCTCCGAAATGTTTCCATCCTTCAGGATGAACTCGCTGGCCAACCCCGTCAGCGCTCCGCTCGTCAACAACTGTTGCTGTAGCTTTTGCATATCGCGCCGGCTCGCATCAATCGCCAGATGCAGCGCCTCGGAACCCGCGATCGTGTAGCCAATCGAAGACACCACGTGCACCAAATGAAATTTCGCCCCGAAGTGACGGGCGATTGCCAGCGAGTGTCGTAGAGGTTTGCTCGATGCTTCCGAAAAATCGAACGCCAGTAGGACGGACTTCACCTGGACATCTACTGCTGCTGCGATGGAAGACATTTTGCTCCTCCTTCCCAGCAACCTGCCGGGGATGCTCCCCCCAGCTTCATACCTATCACCCGGGGGGACAGCCCGCCGTGAGCCCGGTCACGCCCTCCAGACACACTGACACGTCTTATCTCTGTACCAGCTTGGCATTTACTTAGTGAAATGGATTCGATAAGCGTGGGCGTACTTGCCCACAGCAGCCTCTGGAACGCGAACGTGCAGCCCGTCTCGCAATTGCTCAAAGCTCAGCTGCTTCTCCGATCCCAGCAATTCCACCGATGCCACCGGTGCCTCTCCTGGCGTGCCCGCGGCCAACGCTTGAATCAACGCCTCTCCCGTGGTCGGCCAACCCAGCTCAATCGCATAGAGCGTGCCGCCCTTCGTCGTGAATCGGAAGTCCGCCGCTGTATAGTTTTGCGTGTCGGTATCGTGGAACGCCCCTTCCACCACCTTCGTCGGACCTTCCCCATATACCCGCCAGGGACGCGTGCCGTAGATCGCCTCCCCGTTCACCTTGAGCCACGCCCCAATGTCGCGCAACACCTGCTGTACCTCGTCCGGAATCGTCCCATCCGATCGTGGCCCAATATTCAGTAACAAATTTCCGTTCTTGCTGACGATATCCACCAACTGATGGACAATAAATTCCGGCGACTTGAAGGTATCGTGTTCGATGTAGCCCCACGAACGGTTACTGACGGAGGTATCCGTTTGCCAGTACAGCGGCCGTATCTCCGATAATTGCCCGCGTTCAATGTCCAGCACCCCTGCGTTTTCTGGCATGGCGTAATCCTTGAAATTGATCACGCCCACTGGCTGTCCCGCTTGCGTATTCGTGTTGTAGTAATACGCGGCAAATCGCGTCAGTGCCGCCCGTATGGACGGCTGCCCGATCCACCAATCGAAATACATCACTTCGGGATGGTACTTCTCCACAATCTCCGCCGAGCGCGCTAGCCAATCTTTCGTCCAAGCCCCGGAAACGTACGTGAAGTCGTCATTCAGCGGAGTGCCGTTTTTATTATTTAGCCAAACGTGTGCTGGTCCGTAGAATGCCGCGTACTGCGGATCGTTTACGTCCGATCGGATCTCCCGTCCCACTCCCAGAAAAAAGTCATGTTCCACGCGGTGCGACGAAGCGCCGAAATGCAGCCCCTCCTGCCTCACCGCTTTTTCCAACTCTCCCCACAAATCGCGGTGCGGCCCCATTTTTGTCGCCGTCCAATCGGACAAACCGCTGTCGTACATCGCAAATCCATCGTGATGCTCGAAGACCGGCACGACGTATTTAGCTCCTGCCTCTTTAAACAGTCGCGCCCAAGTCTCCGCGTCAAACTTTTTCGCCGTGAATTTCGGAATAAAATCCTTGTATCCAAACTTGTCCGGTGGGCCATAGACCGCGAGGTGGTGTTTGTATTCCTCCGAGCCCGCCGTATACATCTCCCGCGGATACCACTCACTTCCGAACGCGGCCACGGAATACACGCCCCAGTGGATGAAAATCCCAACCTTCGCGTCTTTGTACCACTCCGGAACCTGATAGCTTTCCAGCGATTGCCAGTCCGCCCGAAAAGGACCCTTCCGATTCACCTCGTCGACGCTCTGCAAGATCGCCATCCGCGCGGCATCGTACTTCCCACTCGCTTTTTGCCAAATCTCGTCGAGTGTCGCAGGATCGGCAGAAGCCGTCGGCGCGTTCGGGTCTGCTGCTTGAGCGCGAATCACGGTCGGCAACAAAGCAAGACTCATTGCCACCAGTCCCAATGAGAATAAATTCGTCCTAAGTTTTCCGGCGACCATGCGCCTCCGTTTCCCCTTCCCCGCAACCGCACCCGATGCTTCGCCGCGCCTTGAAGTGCCCGCGCTATCTGAATTGCTCACGGGGAATAAAGACTCGCCCCCGTAATGAATCTGGTCGCTGCTTGTGCGCTTTACGACGGAGGATTGCTTTCCGTACTCCCTGCCGAGTCCTGCGCAGGCTTGGCGCCCTTCGGTTTGCCGATCTTCTCCTGTTCGTCCACCGAGAAGAGCATGTAATTGTCGAAGCTGTGCCGGCGATGTACTCGTTGCCCTTGCCAGTCGAAATACACTTCCGCAGAATGCGGCAGCCACAAATTTATGCTCTCCTTCTGAAATTTCACCGCGCCATATTCAATCACCGTGTGCTCCGCAACCATTTTCACTTGCGGCATCGGCGCAACCAAATCCGTCTCCAGCCTCACGATCTGATAATTGTCCGCGGAGATCCACGCCCGTCCTCGTAACGCCGCGGGATACAGCGGACCGAACATCCCCACGCGAAAACCACGATTGGCTATCGGTTTGTCCGCGCGCTGCCGGAAATGCACTTGCCACACCGGATTCCCATCCCATTTCCCCAGCCCTTCGCACGTCATGTCGTAATTGCCCGCGTAGAATGGATGAAAAATTAATACCAGCGCCGGCAATCCACTCGTGATCACCCCATCCGGCATCTGCGTGGAAGCGCCCCCCGCATTTCGATATTCATCCACGCTCAGCATCCCCGGCCGGATCTCCTCAATAGAAACTACATAGGAAAACTTCCGCTTCTCCGGCGACGAAGACGCCACTCCCCATTTGTTAATCGTCTGGTCGCTCACCCATTCCGTTGCCGTAAATCGGTTCACATCGTGCATCAGTTCAACTAGCCGCTCGCCCGCCTTCTCTAACACCCCGTCCAACGAGCAAGCCGTTCCTGTTTCCACCGGCGGCACTTTCTCATCCACGTCTGCCGGCATCCAGCTCGACGGAAGCGGCAATGCGGTCGCCGCCATCGAGATTGTCTTTAGCGCATCCCCGGCGGAAGCATTCAACACCGTACTCGGATTCTTCAATTGCTCCAGCTGTTTGGCGGCCGCCGCATCCCCCGGATTCGACTTCAGATGCTCTTGCAAAATCTGCATCGCGCGTTCTTTGTCCCCTCGTTCGGCAACCATCGCCGCCAGGAACGGTTCCAGCGATGCTGCTCGCCCTTGGCCCAGTTCCAGCGCGCGCTCCGCCTCATGTATCGCCTCTTCTGGTTTGTGCTGCGTGTAATCCGATTCCGCCATCAGCGCGTGTGCTCGCCAGGACGACGGCTCCGCTTCCATGGCCCGCTGGAGATACGGCACGGCCTCCCCGGCCTTCTTTTCGTGCAGTAGTTCCTGACTCATCTCCAACAGCGAACTCAAATGCTTCGGGTCCAGCGTCAGCGCCGTGCTCCAATGTGCCAGAGCCTGCGTCACATCATTCGTTTGCGCGCAATAAACCCCGAACAAATACTCGATCTCCGGGTTACTCGGCGCATCTTTTTCCGCAACCTCCAGATGATGGAACGCATTATTGGGCTTCTGCGTCCTCAACGCTTCCAGCGCTTTTCCCACTTCCTTTTGTGTCCGCGGATCCAACGCCCCCAGGCTTCGCGCCGACGCGGCATCCTCCGCATCGGAAAGTGGCCGCAATTGCAAGCTCAGCGTGGCCAGTTGTTTGTCATTCGCCAGATCCACGCGCTTCTCTATTCGCTGGTAGCCCGGCGCACTCACCACCACTCGAAACTCCGACTTCGGTACGCGGTTGAACCGCGCTTGCCCATCTTTCGCCGTTGTTCGGTCATACAGCTGTCCGTTGGCGCTGATCAGTTGCACACTGATCTGGCCCTGCACGGACTTGCCGTCCGTCCCTTTTATGTTGATTTGCAAATCGTGCGAGATGAAACCTGTGGCTAGACCGATTCCACTGGGTGCCGAAGACAGTTTCCCCTGTGCGTACACTCCGCCCGCCCACAGCACACTGGCAAGACCCCACGCCATGAGCTGCGCACTCGAGACACGCATCACCCACTCCTTTGCAATGGGCGGACCTGGTTTGCCTCCAAATTATATAATGCCGACGCCTTCCCTACGACCGCTCTTGCGCCAAACTGAGCCACTGTAACGGCCAATCCGTACGGTTACTAACGCGGAACAACGCTCCGCCCGCGGTGACCGCAATCACTGTCCAGATTCCCCCGCAGCTTCATTCTGTAGCAGGCGCACCACGGTCCCCACCCACGCTCCAGTGTCTGCTCCTCGTCCTGGCGCCGCTCTGACAACGAAATCATCATGCTTCTCCGTCTCGACTATATCTCCTGCGCCCTAACCGTTCTTTCCACCATTCTTGTGGGACGCAAACTCTGGCAAGGTTGGGTGATCGCCGGCGCCAACAGTGTGGTGATCTGCTGGATTGGCATGCGCACCGCGCAATTCGGTTTTGTGCCTGCCAACCTCTTCTGCATCGCCCTTTATTCGTACAATCTCTGGACCTGGCGCAAGCGTTAGGCCATGCTGGCACAAGTGCCCCTTTCAGCAGCGCTGAATGAGTGAGGTGGTAACTGTCTGGTCTTCCGATTCTCGTTCTGGATCGTGCTCTGTGTCACCAAGTCTTGCTGCCTGAGCACCCCTTGCTGATCGCGCTTAACGCGTTGTCCGCTGACGTCAGCTTGCACGAGTAGTTCTCGCCGCGGCTGTCAAACCAGTTGTAGCTCTGCGAAGATTGCGCCCCGGTGTTCCCGATAATCTCAAACGACGAACTCAGTTCCAGCAGGTCCGTCGAATTCACCTTATTGTCCACAAAGCTCGCGTAAAACGGCGATACCAGGTCCTGCTTGTATTCCTGCGATACGTTCGACAGCTGCGTCGCTGATCCGTCCGCCGCGAATGTATCCGTGTAGTTAAACGTCAGCGGATAATTCAACGTCTCCTGCCTCTGGAACCGCGACCGGCCCTGGCCCGCCGTGGTCATCGATTGCACGTTGGTCTGCTGCGAAACGTCCTGCGTATAGGTCGTCGCCGTAATGTTGAAATTCTGCACGTTCTTGAAATTCACAGTTTCCTCTACTTCAGTCTCCACTCTTCCATGTGACGTGTTCACGAATCCCGCTAACTTAAAGGCGCGGCTCGATGTAGTGTTCACCGTCCCGGTCACGTTCCCTGACGAATCTGTCTGCACATTCTCGGTGATCGAAGGATTGGGCGCCGCGCTTAGCGTGTTTTCCGTCACGTCTCCGGTCACCTGTTTTGAACCGTGATCGAGATACAACAGCAATGTGCCCGTCGCCGAAAAATACGAGTTCGCGTTGAACACGCTGAGCGCCACCGTGTGCTGCTGCCCGTTGCTCAGCAGTCCCGCGAATGGCGTCAAATCCACGCGGTACGGCACAAAGTTTAATGTCTGCACGCCAGGTATCGGCGCCCATAACAACGGATCCAATCCGCCGGTATAAATCCATGGATATACCGGGGCTACGCCTGCGGGGGTTCCATCGATGCTGACCTCCCCTTCGCGAAACGCCGTGTTCCCGCAGCTCTCCAGTTCCGTGGTCGCGTCATTGGGAACGCAGGAATACCAGAATTCATCTCCAATCTGGCTCTGCGTGATCACATCCAGGTATGCGCGCTCGATGTTCTGCGGCAAGGATAACGTCGTTGCCAGTTGATCCGTCGTCGTGTACAGAAACGCCGGCTCATTGAATCCGCCACTTGAATTCGGTTGCATTAGCGGCACCACCGCGTCGGCGGAACGTCCAGGGTCGCTCCAATCCTGCTTCCCTTGTGCCGGATAAAACTCCAGTTGCGCGCTCCCCGAGATAATTCCCGTATACGTGCTGTTGACGGTGTTTCCCAAAATCACGTGCCCGGTCTGCGGGCTGCTAAACAGTGCCGCATAATCGGTCTCGTCGCGTTCCACATGCCAAGATGGCGCCAAGTTCTGCCCGGGCTCCGCCGTAGTTCCGAAGTAAATATTCACATACCCGAGATCGATGATCGCCGTGCGGTCGAACTGCACGCCCGCCGTCACGCCGAAATCCGCCGTAAACACAATCTTTTCGTACGGCCCAGGGCACGAAGCAGGCGGCGCAAATTGGAAGCTCTGGATGTTGTAGTTCACAAACTGGTATCCCGCGAACAGCGGAACGGTGCACGGCTTTTCATGCGGACGCGGCACCGGCGGATCTGCCGTCACCGTATTCTGCGACCCGATCGTCGCTGGCGGCGCCTGCGCTTGCGTCGCGCCGGCAAACACAACCAAAACCGACACGCACAGAGCACAGCAGTTAAAATACCCACTTCGTGGCTTTTTCATGGGGAACTCCTTGAGGCTACACGGCGTCGCTGCCAGCTTCCTTCGGGACACCTTCTTTTCCCACCGCTCCGCCAGCCTGTCAAGAAAAACTTCCGTTACTTCTCGATCCATTCCGTGGCGCTTCCAGCTCGAAAAATAATACGGAATTCTGCCATTTTCGCCTCTCGCCGTAACAACCTGCAACGCCAAACCCGTCCTCTGCGTCACACATAAGCAGCAGAGAGCGATGCATCTTGTCTAAGATAGGCTATTACTTTGTCCCGATTCTTACTCTGGCATCCGTGAGTCTCGCAACTTTGCTTGCCTTCCCGCAATCCCAATCCATGCCTCCACGCTCCTCGGCTAAACCTACCGGGTCCACGAAACCCAAAATCGCTCCTCGCTCCGAATATGTCGGCGACCAAGCCTGCGCCGAGTGCCACCAGGACAGATTCAACACTTACGAAAAGACCGCGCACCATCTCACTTCCCAACTCGCCAACAAAAACACCATCCTCGGCACCTTTGCTCCCGGCACGAACATCATGACCACCGCCAATCCCAATCTCACTTTTCGTATGGACCAGAAAGGCGATGAGTTTTTCCAGTCCGCCATCTGGACTTCCCCCGACGGTGGACCGCCGCGTACGCGCACAGAGCGTCTTGACCTCGTCATCGGTTCCGGCGGCAAAGGCCAAACCTACTTATATTGGCGCGACAGTCAACTCTTCCAGCTTCCCGCCGGTTATTCTACCGTCTTCCATCGCTGGATCATCAGTCCCGGCTATATTGACGGCCAGGCCGATTTCGAGCGCGCCGTCATCCCGCGTTGCCTGGAATGTCATGCCGCTTATTTCAAGGCCGCGGTTCCCGATCCCGAAATCAACATCTACGACACCACTAATTTCGTGCTCGGTATTTCCTGCGAACGCTGCCACGGCCCGGGTCGCCGGCACGTGGCCGCTTACAAAAATCCCGGTTCCTCCCACGCGACGGCAGCCATCGTCAATCCCGCCAAACTGTCTGCCGCGCGGCAGGCCGACATCTGTGCGCAGTGCCACGGAGGCCAAGGCGATCGCTTCCTCGCTCCCGCCTTTTCCTACATCCCGGGCCAACCCCTGCAGAATTACATCGATCTCGGTCCGCTCGATTCCGCCAAAGACGTTGACGTGCACGGCAAGCAAGGCAAATTGCTTATGAAGAGCAAGTGCTACCAGATGTCGCCGAACCTCAACTGCTCCACGTGCCACGACGTCCACCAGCAGCAGCGCGATTTGGCGGTCATGTCGCAACACTGCCTCGCCTGCCACAAGGTAGAATCTTCGCCAACCCACGCGAAAATCGGCGAGCGGATCAACCAGAATTGCATCGACTGCCATATGCCCAAGCTCGGCTCCAAAGTCGTCTACATCGACATCAACGGCCAGCGCATTCGCCCCAAGTTCCGCTCCCACTGGATCAAGGCCTACTCTCCAGAAGAACTGCAATGACGGTACTAGTTCCCTGCCACGATACGGCCCAAAACAACCGCTAGAGCCACAGCGAAAAACGAGAGTAGAATGGCCTCGGTTCTGCCCAAGCTTTAGCTCGACCGCCGCCGTTCACCGTCCAACGGGCGGCCTACCAAATAAAAAATCTCGCGGAGGTGTGGCATGGCAACGGCAAATCCAGCGGAAGGGTTGCGCAGCCCATTGGGAGCAGCCAAGAAAATCACTGGCTGGTATATCGCAGCCGCGGTGCTGTTCATCGTTTTGGGCATGTTCGCAATCATTGAACCCGGCGTGGCCGGTTTGGGCGTCACCTTGCTCGTCGGTTGGCTGCTCATTTTCGGCTCCGTGTTTCATTTCATCGCGGCGTTCAAAGGCGGAGGCGCGAAGCAAATCATCTTCCAGGTGCTCATCGGCATTTTGTATCTGGTTGGCGGATTTTATTTTCTGACACATACCATCATGGGCACTGCGACGCTCACGCTTCTGCTCGCAGGCATTATCCTGGCGGAAGGGGTGATCGAGGTGATCTCTTATTTCCGCAACCGCAGTGAAGGCGCTTCGGGATGGATCCTCTTTAACGGCATCATCACCTTGTTGCTCGGTGGGCTCATCTGGTTCCACTGGCCTTCCAGCACGGTCTGGGCCATTGGCACGCTCGTTGGTGTGAACCTGCTGATGACCGGCATCACCCGCCTGATGTTCGGAATGGCCATCCGCAAAGCGGTGAAAACCGCTGCGCGCTAACTTCAAGATCGTGTACCAGCGGCTTTACGCCGCTGACGGCGGATAAACCAACCGCTACTGCGTGTCCCCTTTCCAGCGGATCTGCTCCAGCTTTTCCGGCGCCAGCGATCAAGGGACCTTGCACGCGAAGTTTGTCGCGTCGTTGGTGTTGCCCACCCCCTTGTACTTGGCGACTGCCGGATAGGAACAGATGGGCCGTCTCATGTTCACGTGATTGTCACTCACACGCGAGGCGATCAAGCGATCGGGCGCGACTCCGAACTCGCGCCAACGCTCCAGCGCGGCGATCCAGTTCACTTGGGCCGGCCCCGGCCCACCCCCGCAATGCGCCATACCGGGTACCATGAAGAGCCGTAGCCAATCCTGCTGCGACGGCCCCATTCTTGCCAATATACTTGCATAATAATTGACAGTGCTCAGCGGGGAGATTGCGCCGTCGGATCCGCCATCGTTCCAGCCATGATAGAGGAGAAGTTTCCCACCACGAACCCGAAACGCCCAGAGGTCCGGGTTCACGGCGTCGATGAAACCGGCTTTCTTGTCAATCAGGGAGGTATCGCGGTCCAAGTCGAATGTGCGCCAATCCCACGCCGGGTCTTCGTGGGCGACGAACCGGAACAAACCCACGTCGATCGATCCCGGTTCAGGCTTGGCGGAGGTCAACATGTCCCAACCGGTTTCGCCGCCAGGCACTAATCCGGGGAAAATCAATTCCCCGGTTGTGCGTCTTGCCGGGGCATACCCCATCTTCACTGCGTCTACCTGTGGCGCGGTCAAGCAATCGTCCCGGTCGGTGCCGCGGCACAAAAGTGTTGCAGGATCGAAGTGGCATTGGCGTGGGTCCGTCAGCAGGCCATCAGTCACTCCGTCGAGTGCGTCGCACGCGGCGAGCACGGCATGATGAAGGAGGGCGAGTTTCGTGGGAGGGACAACGCTCGCCGAGTTTTGCAGGATCTTCGCTTCGACGGCAATCCGCCAGGCACTCAGGTGAGTCTGATTATTCGCTGGAGCTCCGGCGATAATCCCGTCGAAGTCTTCCGGGTAGCGCTGCGCCTCCATCAGGCCCTGTCGGCCTCCCGTGGAGCAACCCGTGAAGTACGAGAGCCGTGGCGCGCGACCGTAGAACTTGGCAACGATGGCTTGCGATTTCACGGCCATCTCGTGGACGGCGCGATACGCGAAATCGACAACTTTTTCCGGATGGCCGATCGCGAAGGACGCGTTCGCGCCTGTGTGTCCTGTATCGGTCGATGCGGTTGCGTAACCCTGCTGCAGCGCCGCGGCCAGCCAGTCGTAGGTGATGGTTCCCGCCAAGCCGCCGTTGCCGACGGCCAGGAATTTGCCATTCCAATGAGCGAGCGGCAGCCAGAGCTCAATCTTGATGTCCGAGTCCGACGAGGGAGTGAGCGTAGCGGCCACCCGACAAAAGGCCGGCAATTGGCTCAACTGTGGCGTCGCACGGTTCGCCGCGGGCAGCGTGAATGCTCCAGCCGGCACCACCTGAGCAAGGGTAATCGAAGTGTTCGGGAGCGCTAGGGAGGACAGGCTCTCACACGGCGTGGACTTGAGGGCTTGTCCGTGCGCTGTCAGCGGCGAAAGCAGCACGCACAATCCTGCGGTCACCATCTTCATTGCACGTTCCTCCGAAGTTCCGACGTGCGGGCAACAGAATCCACGTCTCAACACAGAATCTCTGTGGAAGCCTGCAAGTCTAAGACGAATTTGCTCCGGACCGCGTTAGTTCTGTAACCAGAAACATTGATGCGCCGCTGCCCTGGCGCAGCTACTATAAAAAGCACGGGCGCTCACTCTCAAAGAGAATTCCGCGCTCGCACCGGCGCATAGACAAAGAAAAGGTTGCCCTTTGCAAGGCCAAAGGCTAGTATCGCAGTCCTTTGCCGGGCAGCTACCCTCCCTCAAACAAGTAGTTCCTCCGACATGAAAGGGCGCTGCTGCTCACCAATCGCGTAGCAGGGGGTTGCCATGATCCGATCCCGTTCGAGCTGCCGGCGAGTTAAATCCCAGAGCAAATGGAAACTGGAGCTGCTGATGTGCGTGGGGTTGTTGCTGGCCGCTATGCAATGCGCCGCGCAGGACCTACAAAAGGGCGTGACCTATGTGTGCAACGGAGAAAGGATTTTTATCGACAGCTGCAACATACGGGACACCTCGGACAGTTCCACATGCATGGTGGGCCATCCAGACACAATTCTGCCCAATGGACTGATGAAATACACGACCGAGACGCGCGGGTCGCTGAAGAAGCTGCTGCCCACCTGCAAACAACCGACAGCGGAGCAGATTGCGAAAGCCAAGGCATTCGAAAAGAAGCAGAACGACTTGTATGCAGCGAATGCCAAGAAGGCGGAACAGGAAGTCGACGCCAACGAAGCGAGAGCGCAGACAGCGATTACCGGGAGACCGGCGTTGTCACCCGAAGAGCGCGCGACCAACCGGTGCATCACGGCGGGCAGGCTGCCGGCATCGTGCACGGGAAACATGCTGCTGGGCGCGTTCAGCAAAATGTTGACATCGGTGACCGGGGAGAACGCGGAACCGGCGGCAGGGCCGGTGATGGCCGGGGCCTATGAGGGGCCGGGAAACTGGCGGCTGGACTTCATCGACATGGGCGTGCTGGTGAATTGTTCGATGCTGTCGCCGAACCAGCAATTCTACAAACTGAATTTCAGTGGAGCGAATCCCACGATCACGATCAATACCACTCCCAAACCGCTCCTATTGACGCTGACGCCAGACGGGAGAATTGTGGGGCCAGGACCGGTGACCATCGACGGAGTGATTGCCTCGGGGTACACGCCGGGGACCACCACGACGCAAAAGGCGATCTACGTGAGCCAAGACTACGCGGGCAATAAATACGACGCGGCGGGAAACAAGGTCGAGGACAAGACGGTAACGACGCCCGGCTACACGAATTTCTCTCCGAAGAGGACGACATGCCCGGCGGTGAATCTGTCCACCAAGGGAGCTGCCGTCGGCATACAAACCATGCAAACGGATTTGCTCAAGACCATGTTCAGCGGAGAAAAAGGACCGCCCACGCCGGCGGGGATCCGAATGAATGGAATCTATGCAGCGGCAACCGGATTCAGCGTGCAGTTTTTCCCCGAGTCCGCGGTGCTGGGGTGCGGACCGGATGCGGCGAGAGCGTATGCCTACAAAGTCGTCGCGGGAGGAGGAAAAGCAGTGGTCGAGATTGCGGCCCCGGATCATCCGTTGTCGCTAGCGATGAAAGCGGATGGGTCACTGGACCCCGGCAGCACCGGCGTGTATCAGGTACACGGACGAATGATTATCGGGCAGACCGGGGAAGGCGACTTCACGTTTGCGCCGCTGGAGAAGGCGTGCAACCTGGCGGTGCTGACGGCAAGCAAGTCGATACCGTCGAGCGGAGGAGTGGCGGCAACGGCAGCAGCGAGCGGACCGGCCACATTGTCTACGCCGGCAGCGCCGCTGGGCAATGCGACACTGATCGTCGTTTCGGGATTCCCGGCACAGGCGGGAGCGCCGAATACGTTGGCCGGGCACCCCTATCTGTTGCTGCGCGACAGTTATGGAGCGCTGCTGGCCAAGGCGGGATTTAAGGTCCCGGCGGGCATGTCGCCCTATAAGTTTGTGGGCATGGCCTGCGCAAATCGTACGCCAGATTGCCAGAAGGCCATGGAGGCGGTAAAGGCGAACGCGGCGTCTGCGGTGCGAGCGGATGCAAATGGAAGCGGGACTTTTTCGGGAGTGCCGCCCGGAACGTATTACCTGATGATTAGCGCGCGCTACAACAATCAGGCATTGGTCTGGGAGCAGCCAATTCAATTGAAAGCAGGCACGAACAGCGTGAAACTGGATCAAAGCAATGCGACTCCGTTGAACTGAGTCAGGGTGTCGCACCCATCGGAAGGAAGAGAAGAACAAGGCGCAAGCCCTGCGCTACTGGTTCAGTGGGTTACCTCATCAGCCAGGCCGACCCGTCGCAGCAGTTCCTGAAAGCGCGGGTCGCTGCGCAACGGATCGTACATGGGATCGACCTTGATAGCGGTTACGACGTTGGAATGATTGGCGACCGCCTGTTGGAGGAGGGCAATCGTTTGATCTTTGCGACCCAGCGCGGAAGAAACCAGGAGCAAAGCGACGATTCGCGGTTCCGGCTCCCAGGGAGATTGCTCCATCCTGGTCACCGCGTCTTGTGCCTCGGAAGCGCGGCCCGCGTAACCGTAGATAATGGCCTGTTCCACGGGAAGCCATTGTTGGTTCACCACTGCCGGATGCTGCTGGATGAATTCCTGGGCCTCGGCGAACTTGTGCAGCCGGATGTACGAATAGATTACGGTAGATGCAGCGCGCGGGGCGGCCGGGTCCATGTTGAGCACGGTCAGAGATTGCGCGAGGGCGCGGTCGTATTGCCTGGCGTAGTACAGGATGGTGGCGTGATCCGCGGCGATAATCATGGATAACGGATCGAGTTGGCGAGCTTTCTCGCTTTCCGCCAAAGCTTCGTCAAAACGGCCCATCCAGGAAAGGTATTCGGCGTACCACTGATGCGCGGTGGCGTAGCCAGGATCCAACTGGATGGCGCGTTTGAATTCTTTTTCGGCGGTTTGCCAGTCGTAATCGTAATTTTCGGCAATCAATGCCAGCGAGGTATGCGCTTCGGCCAGGGTGTCGTCGAGTTGCAGGGCCTTCAGGGCGGCGGCACGCGCTTTGGGCATAAGCTCGTTTTGTGGACCCATATGCCAGGTGCTCATGAGCCCGTCGGTGTCCGCCAAGCCGGCATAGGCGCGGGCGTAGTTGGGATCGCGAGCAATGGCCTGCTGAAAATAGTCGGCAGCGCGCTGAAAACCCTGGTCCGTGCGTTTGTTCCAGAAATAGCGGCCCTGTAGATAAAGGTCGTAGGCGGCATAGGAACCCGGGGAAGGCGCTGGCTTGGCGGCTACGGCGGCAGCCGGCTTGGGCTTTTCTCCCAAAGTGACCTGCATCTCGTCGCCGACTTCTTGTGCCACTTCGTGCTGCAGCGTCAACAGACCAGCCAGCTCCCGATCGTACTCGCGCGACCACACCGGTGTCTGATCTTTTACGCGCACGAGTTGGACGGTGATGCGGACTCGGCTGGAATCCCTGCGCACGCTGCCTTCGAGCACATACTGAACGCCGAGTTCGCGGCCGATCTGAGGCAACGGCTCGGAGTTGCCTTTGTAATGCATGACCGAGGTGCGCGCAATCACGCTCATGCGGTCCGGGTCCATCTGGCCAAGCTGGGCGATCATTTCTTCCGTCAAGCCGTCGCTGAAATATTCTTGGCCAGGGTCTCCGGTCAGGTTAGAAAAAGGCAGAACCGCAAGTACCACCTTTTCTCCGGCCAACCCCTGACGTGGGTGCGCCCTCCGCCACGCGAAAGCTCCGACCGTCGCCAACACCAACACAGCCAGAACACCTGCGACGAGTCTTGGCCAGCGTGAATGCCGCGGCGCGGCTGGCGTTTGCGCGTCGACCGAACTTGCGGGAACATCGCGCGCCGGCAGTCCTGCCAGGGGTACTTCCTGCACCGGGGCCACGAACCGGTAACCCACGCGGGGAATTGTCTCGATATACCGCGAATTGTCCGGGGAATCCCCCAGCGCGGCGCGCAGCTTTTTGATGGCGCTGTTCAGGCTGTGCTCAAAATCGACAAAGGTGTCCGCGGGCCAAAGCTTCTGCTGCATTTCGTCACGGGTAACAATTTCGCCCGGTCTCTCCAGTAACAAGGACAGGATGCAGAACGGCTGGCCGCGCAGCCGCAGGCGGGTTCCATGTTTTCTGAGCTCGCGGGCGCGAATATTCGCCTCAAAAACACCAAAACGCAGGATTTGGCCTTTGTGTGCTTGAGGCATTTCGACTCTCCAGGTCGGACGGAAGACGACAGGCGCGGGCGCCTCCGGTCACCTGCAGAACTAACCGCATTTGTATCAAGGAAATGACCGCTCATCAACATTTCATGCTCGGAGCATTGCGCAATCCTCGTTAATCCTGCGACAGTTCGCCGCACCTGACGCTTGTGCGCCGTTCAAACGGCCATCGGCGGCGGCCGACCCTCGAAAGGAACTCAATGCCGACTCATACTACTGCATTACCGCCAAAAGGTCCTGCTGCAAAGCCGACCCGTGCGAAAAAGAACCTTATCAATAGGCGAGTGCGCATCGCTTCCGTGATGGCATTGCTTGTCCTGGCCGCAGCGGGTCTGGCTTTCAGCGATTCCATCGGCTTGGTCATTCCTGAATTTCAGGTGTTCGGAGATCCTGACGGCGCATTTGCCACCATAAACATTGGCGGCCCGACCGACACTTCCACCAATCCGTTTTTCCTGGACATGGGCACGAACGGCCGAAGGTGCGTCACCTGCCATGAACCAAGCGACGCTTTTTCGGTTACCCCGCCGCACCTGCAGCAGCGCTTCTATGCTACGGGTGGAACTGACCCGATTTTCCAGCCGGTCGACGGCGCGAACTGCCCGACGGCCGATGTGTCCACCGTAGAGAAACGGCCCGAGGCGTATAGCTTGCTGCTTAACAAAGGCCTGATCCGCATCTTTCTCCCCGTGCCCGCGAATGCCAACTATCAGGTGATGAGCGTCAATAATCCGTATGGCTGCAATGCCGCGGATGTGATCTCCATGTACCGGCGGCCGCTGCCAACCACGAACCTTCCGTTTCTGAGCGCCGTGATGGTTGACGGTCGGGAGTCCACGCCGGCCACGGGCACCACAAAAATCATCTTCGGCAATTATCCTGCTTCGTTAATGAGCGACTTGGCCCATCAATCGGTGGACGCGACGGTCACCCACGCGCAAGGCGACGGAACCCGGCCCACCCCTGCGGAGCAGCAGCAAATCGTCAATTTCGAGACGCAGCTTTTCACCGCGCAGGTGTTCGACTCGCGCGCGGGATGGCTCAACCGGGACGGTGCGAATGGCGGGCCTGCGCTTCTTACCACTCAACCTTTCTTCATAACCATCAATTCGAGCGTGAATCCGCTGGTGCCCGCTTTGGAGCAGCCGGGCGGGCTCGTCACTCCAGGAGATGGCCAGTTCACTCCCAACATTTTTAACCTCTACGAAACATGGACGCAGCAAGAAGGTGGGTATTATGGTGATTTCGCCGCAGCTCGGGAGTCCATCGCGCGCGGTGAGGTGCTTTTCAATTCTTTGCCAATTCCGATCAGCGGCGTGGCCGGCATCAATGACGATGTGGCCGCAGGAGGGCTTGTCGCCGGGGGAATTCCGGTCCTGCAAGGGACCTGCGGCACGTGTCACGATACACCGAATGTGGGCAATCACTCTTTCCCTACTCCCTTGAATATTGGCACTGGAGACCCAAGTCCAACCTCGCCGTTCGTCAACCTTGGCGGGCTGGATGTGAGCTACTTGCCGCAGATCACTGTGTGCCAGAAGGATCCCAGCACGGATCTGCCCACCAACAACTGCAAAACCACTACGGACCTCGGACAGGCCCTGATTGATGGGAACTTCGACCACGTCGGCAAGATTAAAGGGCCGATTCTTCGCGGGCTCGCAGGACGCGCTCCGTACTTCCATAACGGGTCGGCAGCCACCCTTCTGGACGTGGTGAATTTCTACAACACGCGATTTGCGCTAAGTCTGACGGATCAACAGAAAACAGACCTGGTGGCATTCTTGAAGACTCTCTAGCGACAAAGATGAAATGCAAATCGGACCCGTCGCTGGGGAACCAGACCCATCATTTTGCAGACATGCCATTTTACTTTCCGCACGTTGGTCAGCGAGCTCCTTCGCAGAGTCGACCGTCTGTGATCGGCAATCGGGATGGCGGTAACTCTGAAGCGGTCGCCTCTTATTCCAAACGTCCACAGAGTTGCGTGAAGGAAGGGCTGCCAGTTTTCAAGGTTCCGGTGGTGGACTGACAGCCCCGGGGTGAAGGAGTTAGTTGACCGGAATGTACAGCGGGAAAAGGTACGAGGGAACTGTCATAACTGACAGCGGTATAGGACCTAGTGACGGATGCCGCACTCCGTCGGGGCAAGCCAAGATGCACAAAAACCCGTGGGGAGACCTAGATAGCTCTTGCACAGAGCGCAGGCGATTGGTACAACTCCGCCAATGGCCTCGACGATCGCTCCAAATCCCCAGGACAGCGGCTTAACGCCGCTACTACAGGTGCGCCACTCGTTTCCGGTGCGCTTCACGCATTGGGTGATGACCTTGTCGTTTCTGGCTTTGCTGGTCAGCGGGCTCGAAATTGTCATGTCGCATCCGCGCTTCTATTGGGGGGAGACCGGCAATATACACACCACTCCGCTATTCCAGATACCGGTGCCTTCTTCTCGCGACACGGTGCCAACCGGTTATGGCTACGTGCTACCGGACCAGAACGGCTGGAGCCGCTACCTGCATTTTCAGTCGGCGTGGGTTTTGGTGTTGACCGGACTTCTGTACTTTGGCGCCGGGCTCTTCAGTGGGCATTTCCGCCGGAATTTACTGCCGAGCAGCGCGGATCTTTCCGCAAAGCGGTTGACGTCTTCGGTTGTGGAACATTTGCGCTTTGCCCGGCCGAGCAAGGAAGAAGCCTGGACCTATAACGTGTTGCAGCGCCTGGCGTATCTGTTGGTCATTTTTGTGCTCTTTCCCATGATTATCTGGACGGGCTTGGCCATGTCGCCTTCGTTTGTGTCGGCGGTTCCGGCCGCAGTGAATTTGCTGGGTGGGCAGCAATCGGCGCGCACGCTGCACTTTTTCCTGACTTGGGCATTAGTGCTCTTCCTTCTAGTTCACCTTTTGATGGTGATTGTTGCCGGATTCCGACATCGCGTGAGAGCCATGATCACCGGACGCATGGCCCAGTGAATGGAGCGAGTATGAACAAGCTATCGCGACGCAAACTGATCACGACCGGCCTTACGGTTACGGCAGGCGCCTCCGGATTGCTGGCCGCCGCCAAGCTGGCGCGGCACTATGGGCTCGTGCCGCCGGATTCCGGAGGGATCTACGGGCCGGGCGAAACACTGACGTACGCGGCGCAGCGCCTGTTGACCAGACACTCGCTGGCGCGGGAGTTTTCGCGGGACCAGATGTCCAAGGAACCGTTTGCGAACGAGGTGGACCCGTTGGGCGCCGAATTCCAGCTTTCGCACCAGGCCGGGTTTGCGGACTGGCGGTTGGCCGTGGATGGTCTGGTAGCGCGCCCGGCTTCGTTTTCTTTGGCGGATTTGAAAAGCTATCCGCGCCGCAGCCACATCACCATGATTCAGTGCGAGGAAGGCTGGTCGTATATTGCGGAATGGATTGGCGCTCCGCTTTCGCACGTGCTGGGATTAGCAGGTGCACTGCCGCAAGCGCGCTATGTGGTCTACCGTTCGATCCAAAAGGACTGGTGGGAAAGCATCGACATGGCCGATGCATTGCACCCCCAAACGCTGCTCGCGTATGGAATGAATGGCGGTGAGCTGCCCGTGGGATTCGGCGGACCGCTGCGCATGCGCGTGGCGCGGCAACTGGGCTACAAAAACATCAAATACCTCACGCGACTCACGGTGACCGACAATCTAAAACAGTTCGGGAAAGGGTTGGGCTCCGCGGCCCCCGAAGGCGGGTACGCGTGGTTCGCGGGTATGTGACCGCGTCGAACCTCATTTCCAGCGATCGCCATGCTTGAGGAGGTAGTGCGCGAAGACGTAGCGCCAGGGAATCAAGGGAATAAAAATAACGACCATGAGAACGGACTTAATATCTTGCGCGGTGGCCGCGTCGATCTGATGAGCAGACCAGAGCGGCAACGCAAAGGCCAGGAGATAAATGGCCTTCCAGGTCAGCTCGAACAGCAGAATTGGCAACATCTGTAATGGGTAGCGGAGTCCCAACGCCGCGGTTAAGCCCAGGCCCGCCAGCAAGGCGAATTGGATCCCCCGCGCGATGGCGAACTCGCTGGTGTGGTGAATTACATTCGGCCAGAAATACACACCAATCCCAGCGGCCATGATCAGGTAGGCCAGTCGCAAGGTGTAAAGACGAAACAGGGAAACCCCGTCGGGCGCGGTGGCCCGGGAAGTCATGTCATTCGATCGAAGCGACGATCCAGCTATGGAATTCATGGGGGAGCATCCTAACACGGAGCGCCGTCGGCGGTTGGGAAGCTCCGGGTCGCTTCCTACTACGAGCACGGAGGGAATTAAGTTTCATGGGGTAGCCTACTCGCTGCCAAGCCACACATTGGCTTAGTCTATTCGCAGATGTTTCTATCTGTCGGACAAAGCGGGCTGTACCTTGATCTCGATTGTTGATTGATAGACGTAATGAGATATCTCTCGTAATTATTGGTTGTAAACGTTAGTTATACTAGATGGTCTAGCTGAATTAGGAAAGGACGTATAAACTGGCGGCGGTACCCTCGAAGAACGGGATGCTCAGCCCCCCGACAGTGCCCAGGAGTGGCAAAGTGCATGCACTTACCCTATTGTCGGTAATTATTCCAGCACGCGACGAGGAAAGCTGCATCGCCTCGACCGTCGAGCACCTGTATGTCGAGTTGCGCCTGAAGGGTGTGCCCCACGAGATCGTGGTGGTCGACGACGGCAGCACGGACAACACTTGGCAGGTCTTGCAAGAAGCTCAGGAGCGTATTCCCACGCTGGCGCCGGTGCGGAATACCGGGCGGAACGGATTTGGACGCGCGGTAGTGTGCGGCCTGGACCATTCCAAAGGCGACGCTGTGGTGGTCATGATGGCCGACGAAAGCGACGATTGCCGCGACGTTGT
>DATKPS010000123.1:0-37060 GCA_035524015.1 Candidatus Sulfotelmatobacter sp. | reverse complement strand
GGCCATCCATATTTCGCGTGGAGATTGAGTCGTGAGGTTGTAAAAGCGAAGTGCGGAGAGCAGGCAGAGAATGCCTTTGGGGACTTGATAGGATGCTTCCACAAGCGAAGCATGTTCGGTGGGAGAAAAAGCCGGTGACGTATAGGCCATCTATCGCAGTTGGGCTATTCCTTGTAGCGGCAAGCAAGTCTATTCTTCACGCCATCGTGCCGAGTGGCTCGGGAAGATCCAGGAACCCGGGGTGCGCCGACGGGCCGAGTTTTACTACCAACAACTGGATGCGCTGAGGGCGTTGCGTCAGGAAGTGCGGAGAGATCTACTCGCGGAGAGCAAGAAGCACAAGATCTGGAAACGGCTTCGCCAGATTCCGTCGATTGGTCCGATCCGGGCAGCGATGTTGCTTGGCATTTTGCAGACTGCGCACCGATTCCGAACCAAGCGACAGTTGTGGACTTACAGCGGTTTAGGCATCGAGGTGCACAGCAGCGCCGATCATCATGCGGTGAAAGGCCAACTCGAACGAAAGAAGAAGCATATCGAGATTCGCGGACTGAACGAGAATTGCAATCATGATCTGAAGAATTTGTTCAAGGGTGCGGCGGTTGTTGCCGCAACCAAGCCAGGCCCCTTCGAAGAGTTTTACGCGGCTTTACTGGCCAAAGGAATGCGGCCAGAAATGGCGCGGCTGACCGTAGCCAGGAAAATTGCCACGATCGTTCTGATCATCTGGAATAGAGGAGTGTGCTTCGACGCTAATCATCTGAAACCACAAACAGTTTAAGTGTCTCTGATCGAGTCCGCTCCATCCTGGGGATCTTCTCTGGCGGTGGCCGTCGGGTTCTCGAGACACTCTGGTTCGAGAGCGAGTCTCAGGAGCAATGTTAGGCGATGCGTGCTTCGGGCAGCCAGTCTCACCTAAGACCCTAGGCCCTCTCGGACAACCAGAAAGAGCTATGGGCCACGAGTCCCAGATAGAACCATGGTCGCCAACTTGACCACTATTCTGCTTTGTTAGTTTCGGAACTGATGGGCTTCGTCGCGAAGAAGCGATGAAAACCGCTGATAGGGAAAACCCAAACCGCTGGGCCAAAGTGCTCAGCAACCGAGCACATGGTGCGGCCGGTCAAAACAGATCCTGCTCATTCAAGTGGGCTGCGAAGCAAGAAAATTCCAGCCGCAGGGACGTTTTTTCTCTTGACTTCCCTTTTTATAGAACATAGGTAATACTTTTGGGCCGAACGGATTTTCGAGTGGTTCGAGCACCCGCGTTTCCAGATCGAAAGTATTCCAGACTACAATTCATTAATTGCTGCTCGGCACTCTGGCAGTATGGGCGTGTTCGGGCGTACAGTGGGATGTACCCAGCCGGAAGTAGGGGGCTATGAGATCGGCTTTTGTCGCAGGCCTGCTCTCGGAGCTTCTTGAGAGATGGCTGAAGACCGTCCATGTGGTCGCTGATATCGTCCATGTTCCCATCAAATTAGTGCCAAAAGTCCAGCTCGCGAATCAAATGGTTCAAAGAAAGGGCAATTCATGGAGAAAGCAATACAATCTCCCAGGCTGGTACTATCCAAGGAGGAGCAGCCGCAAAATGAGCGGCGGCTGTTTTCGAGCGAGTCGGTGCTCAACCTCGAAAGGCTGATTTTTGCTGGCTCTCCGTTGTCTGAAGTTCTCACGATCATTGCGCAGTCGGTTGAATCCCAAGCCGGTGGCCTGTTGTGTACGATCTGGCTCCCGGATGAGAACGGAAAGCAGCTTTATTGTGCAGCGGCGCCGAGCCTCCCCGGATTTATGGCCGAGGTAGGGACGATGGCTGTTGATGCGAAAGGGGCATCCTGCGGCACGGCGGTTTATCGCCGGGAGCCGGTGTATGTGAACGACATCCTGAGCGATCCTCTCTGGGACGAGTATCGGGCGCGGGTGTTGCCGTATGGGATTCGGTCGGTATGGTCGCGGCCGTTGTTTAGCAGCGAAGGCGAGCCCCTTGGCACTTTTTCTATAAATTATCGCGAACCACGTAGCCCTGATGCCAACGACCTACAGTTAATCGAGAACGCCAGCCACATCACCGGGATTGCCATTGAGCGACACCGGAGCGAGGAAAGGTTGCGGCGAGAACGCGATCGACTGGGCTTGCTCGTGGAAATTACCAACGCGATGATTTCCAAGCGCGATCTTCGCCGTTTGGTCGAAGTGCTTTCCACAAATCTCCTGAGGGTAACGCGATGCGATTTTTGCGCGTTGCTTTTGCCGGAGGGCGGCAACGGCGAATTGCGCCTGACCATTTTGTACAACCCGGAATCGCGGGGGTCCATCTCTGATGGAGCGATTGTGCCGGTCTATGGTTCGGTCTGTGGCAAGGTTTTCCGGATGGGCAAGAAGGAGCACTTTGACAGCCTCGAGGAGCTGCGCGACGATCCCGATAGTTTCGGCACGCCTGTGGGCCGCGTGTTCTATGAGCGGGTGATAGCGGAAGGCTTGCGGTCGGGTTGTGATCTTCCACTGGTTGGCAGGACCGGTGTAGTCGGCGTGTTGACGGCCCTGAAGCGATCGGAAAAAGCATTTGAGAAAGACGAAGTCGAATTTCTCGAACAGGTATGCAGTCCGGTAGCGATTGCGGTTGAGAATGCGATGGACTACGAGAAGGCCGTCGAGGACCGAGACAAGGAGACGAAACAGCGTCGCTATCTCGAAGAAGAGATTCGCGCCGAGGTGGGGGAAATCGTAGGGGAGAGCCCGGCGCTGAAGACCGCCTTGAGCATGGTGTCGGTGGTGGCACCTACGGATTCGAGTGTGCTGATTCTGGGAGAAACGGGTACGGGGAAGGAACTTGTTGCGCGTGCAATCCACAAGCTGAGTGGCCGCAGTGAGAAGGCATTCGTAAAATTGAATTGCGCGGCGATCCCTCTGGGACTTCTTGAGAGTGAGTTGTTTGGCCACGAAAAAGGGGCATTTACCGGGGCCATCGCTCAGAAAACGGGCCGCTTCGAACTGGCCGACAAGGGCACGCTTTTTTTGGACGAGGTGGGCGATATACCGCTGGAACTTCAAGCGAAACTGCTCCGCGTCTTGCAGGAACAGGAATTCGAAAGGCTGGGGAGCAATCGCACAAATAAGGTCGACGTGCGGCTGATTGCGGCCACACATCGGGATTTGCCCGCTATGGTTAAACAAGGCACATTTCGAGAAGACCTGTATTACCGGTTGAAGGTGTTTCCGATCCACGTGCCGGCCCTGCGGCAGCGTCGCGAGGATATTCCGAGATTGGTGCAGCATTTCACGGCACTCTACGGACAACGGATGAACCGGCGAATTGATACCATCACCGCCGAGACGATGAATGCTTTGGTGCAATACCCATGGCCCGGCAACGTGCGCGAATTGCAGAACTTCATCGAACGGGCGGTGATTCTCTCGCCAGGAGCGGTATTGCGCGCGCCAACGTCGGAACTGGAGGCATCTCACGCTGTCAAGGAATCCAAGGGCCCAATCCATGGTCTCGCGGAGGTAGAGCGGGATCATATTCTTCGTGCGCTTGAAGTGGCCAACTGGGTGATCGGTGGCCAGAACGGTGCGGCGGCGCGCTTAGGGATGAAACGGACCTCGTTGGTGTATAGGATGAAGAAGCTTCAGATTCGTCGGGCTGGCACGGTTGCACAGAATCGCAGTGTTGGCACCGCGGCTGGCCACGACTGACTTTTGTCGCGGTCGCAGCGCGGTACAGGTTAAGACTGACGGTGGAGTTGACGGAAATTCGTCGGTGGCGGACATCCGTCAGAGATATGCCCATAGGGCCGAGTAGTTGGCGCGGCTGCTTCGTTGGTATCCGCAAATCCGAGAATGATTTGCACCGCGTGCCCTCCTTTCGAGTGAGCTGCACTGTTCTGGCATCCCACCTGCGCTAAAGATCAAAGAAGTGAGGAGGCGACTCTTATGAGCGATGCTACGTCACGAACAGCTGCAAAACGCGCAGTACCGAGCCACGACGAAACCGGGGGCAGTGTACCTCGAACTTACATACGCAGGGTCGAAGCCGACGGCGTTCGAGTGTTTTATCGGGAGGCCGGCGAAGCGGACGCGCCCGTAATACTTTTGCTGCACGGCTTTCCAACTTCGTCTTTTATGTTCCGCGAACTGATCCCGCGGCTGGCCCAGGACTACCGCGTGATCGCGCCAGACCTCCCTGGCTTCGGATTCACAGAGGTCCCACCGGAACGAAAATATGCGTATTCGTTCGATCAGCTGGCGGCGACGATAGAAGCGTTCACATGGGCAGTCAAATTGGACCGCTACGCGATCTACGTGTTCGATTATGGAGCGCCAACCGGGTTTCGTTTGGCGATGGCCCACCCCGAACGGGTTACGGCGATAGTTTCGCAGAACGGGAACGCGTACGAACAAGGGCTTGGTGACGCGTGGGCTCCGATACGGAAATACTGGTCCGCGGCGACAGCGGAGAATCGGGACATCCTGCGCAAGAGTGTTTTGACGGAGGGAGGAACGCGCTGGCAGTACACCCACGGTGTAGCGAATCCGGAGAGTGTTGCGCCGGAATCGTACACACTGGACACCGCGCTGCTCGAACGCGCGGGAAACAAAGAGATTCAGCTGGATTTGTTTCTGGACTACGCATCGAACGTTAAGCTTTATCCGAAATTCCAGGAATATTTCCGCACAGCGAAGCCGCCTTTGCTTGCGATTTGGGGCAAGAACGACCCCTTCTTCATCCCCGCGGGAGCGGAGGCGTTTCGGAAAGACATACCGAACGCAAGGGTGGAATTCCTCGATACCGGGCACTTTGCAATAGAGACGCACGTGGTCGAGATCGCCTCTGCGATGAAGGACTTCCTCAAAACGAACGGCATCGCCGGGCGTGCTGCGGAAGGCAGAGCTCCACAGTGAGTGGAGAAACCAAAAAGCGTCGTAAAGGTCCCTCGCTTGGGGAGGCTGCCAGAAGCAGTGAATTTCCAGAGAATTCGGCGGTGGTTTTGGTGCATGCGGCGTGGGCCGACGGCTCTTGTTGGAGCAACATTGTTCTTCCTTTGGAGCAGCGCGGTCTGAAAGTGATCTGTGCGCCGATACCGCTGACGTCGCTGACCAACGACGCGACCGCTTTGAGTTGGACGCTCGAACGTACGGATGGCCCAGTGGTCCTGGTGGGACACGCGTACTCTGGAGCGGTGATCGGGGCGGTGCGCGAAGAGCGAGTGAAGTCTTTGGTGTACGTCGCAGCGCTTGCGCCGGACGAGGGCGAGAACGTTGCCAACGTTTTCTATCGCGACGAAAAGAGTCCGGAAGCTCCCAAGATGGCTCCCGATTCCCATGGCTTTATCTGGATGCCGGATGATGGGTTTCACCAAGCGGTTGCTAAGAAGGCGTCGATCGATCAAGCAAGGATTGCGGCTGCTTTGCAACGGCCGCTTGGGGTGCAGTGCATTCAAGAGCCGGTGCCCGTGCCGCTATGGAAGTCAAAACCGTCGTGGTACTTGGTCGCCGAAGAAGATCGCATGATCAATCCGAAGACCCAGCGGTTTATGGCGGATCGAATGCACGCCACGGTTCACGCACATCGCGTGGACCACACGCCCATGTATGCGGATCCCGCGGTTGTGGTGGAGATCATTCTGGAAGCTGCGCGAAAAACTCTTTCGTCATAGTTCCTTTACCACAACCACAGGAGCCGTTGCGAAAGGCCGCTCCACAACGCTCTTCGCGAACTTGGCCCAGCCGAAAATTTCTGAGAGGTCGTCTCATGGAAATTAAGTTTGTCGCTGGGGAGGAAATCATGGAACGGCGGAGGTTCCTTGGCGCCGTCGCGGGGGCGTCTCTGGGATTTGTCTCGGAGGGGGCATTGGGGGATCTCGCGCGTCCACAAGACAACCTGCGAGCCGCAGAACATTCTGCCGGTCAAGGTGATGTTCAGAGCGCCGCCGTCGAAGTTTCCGGAAACAGCATCTATCTGCGTCGCTATGGCAAGGGACCGGCTGTTCTGTTGGTGCATGGTTTTCCGCGCACCAGCCTGATGTGGCGATTTCTGGCACCGAAGCTCGCGGAGAGCAACACGGTGATCTGTGTGGATTTGCGCGCCTATGGCCGCAGCGGAATCCCCAGTTCTGCGGCGGATCACTTTCCTTACTCGAAGCGCGCCATGGCGCAGGAACTCGTGGAAGTGATGGCTAAGCTGGGCTTCTCGACTTTCGTGCTGATTGGCCATGACCGCGGAGGACGCGTGTCTTACCGTTTGGCATTGGATCATCCGAATGCGGTGGAGCGGCTCGCCGTGCTCGATGTGATTCCGATCCTCGAAGCTTGGAATCGAACCGACGCGCGCTTCGCAAAAACCTACTGGCCGTGGATTCTGCTATCTCAAAAGGAGTCACTGCCAGAGAGCTATCTGCTAGGCGCTCCAAGAGCGGTTTTGGAAAATCCGTTCGGGCAGGGGTCGTTCGGCCCCGAGATTCTAGAAGAATACGTTTCGACTTACTGCGATCCGGCGCGGGTCCACGGAATCTGTGAGGAATATCGAGCCGCGGCGACGATTGATGTCGAACATGATCGCGCCGACAGGGAATCATCAAAACAAATCGAATGTCCGATGCTGCATCTGTGGGCCGAGGGTGGGCCGCTGGACACTTTTTACGAAAGAGAGGGAGGCCCGCTGGGAATTTGGCGGCAGTGGGCACCACACGCGCAAGGACAGGCGATGAAGGGAGGCCATTTTTTCCCCGAAGAGAACGCTGACGGCACGGCGGTTCTGGTTAAGCAGTTCCTTGCGGCATGAGCTCCATTGTGGATTTGTTGGCGATGTTCGATTACGAAAGGGATGTGCATCGGATTCTTAAAGGCAAAAGGAGGTAGAAAAATGAAAAAGTGGATGAAGGTAGGTATACCCGTAGCGATAGTGGTGCTGGCGATCGCCTGGTATGCATTTCGGCCCGAGCGACTGTTTGTGAATCGGCACGTTGACGAAGCCATGCCAACCGCACAAGGTAGCTCTTCGGCACAGGCGCTTGAAGCGGGGCAGTTCTACAGCATTTTGCATCCGACGGAAGGCACCGCAACCATTTACGAGATGGCGGATGGTACCCGGATTCTACGTTTCACCGGGTTCAGCACATCCAACGGCCCCGATGTTCACGTGTACATGGTTGCCGCTGACGACGCGAAGGACGCGGCGAGCGTCGAAAAGGCCGGTTTTGTTGATCTGGGAGTGATCAAAGGAAACATCGGTGACCAAAACTATACGCTGGCGAGCAACCTGGACCTGGCGAAATATCGGGCGGTGTCTATTTGGTGCAAACGGTTCAGCGTGAATTTCGGTGCAGCGCCGCTAAAACCAACACAGACGTCGCAAAACCAATAGGCTCAAACGGCAGAGGAAATATCGAATCTGGTCTAGCGGCGCGGTACAGCTGAGCACCGATTGGAGATCGGAGGGAGGATAGCAAACTTTTTGGAGATTGACGTCTCTCCGGTAAGGCAGTAGCTGTTTCGGCAGTGCACCGCAGTCGTTCGTAGCGAGATAGTGGCGGCATCCTACAATGGATTTAGGCCATGCGGGATGCGCTGCCCAAAATGCCAATTTGATCATCCCTTGCAGACCACGGAGTGTCTGAAATGCGGAATCGTGTTCGCGCGTTACCAGGAAGCGCTCGAGCGAGCTGCGAAGCCGGCCGCATCTACGCTGCCCATGGCGGTGGCCGAGCCTCTCGTGGCCTCTGCGGTTACTTCGGACCGGATCGACGGCGTCAGGGAGTTGTGGTATCGAGCGCTGGCGCTTCCGATGGCATTGCTGGTGGCATGGTTGATCAATGGCACGGGCCTCAGGATGGCGTCAGCCATGCTCGCGATGGTGCTGCATGAGAGTGGACACGCGATCACGGCTTGGCTTACAGGCCGCTGGGCGATACCGCTGCTGTGGGTGACGCTGCATGGAGAAGAACGGTCCTGGGTGATTGTACTCGTTCTGACAGCCACAATTGTTTCGGCCGGACTATGGATGTGGAGGGCGGAGCAGTGGGGATGGGTGTTGGCCGCGATCGCAGTGCTCATCCTCCAAGTGATTTTTTTAAATTTGCCGGCAGGTGCGGCGATCGTTTTTTGCGGCGAAGGCGGGGCGATGGTGCTGGCCACCCTCCTGATGGCCATGTTTTATGCGCCACGGGAAAGCGCGCTGTGCAAGAGTTGGGGACTACGCTGGGGATTGCTGGTCATCGGAGCGCTGAGCTTCATGCACGTTTTCCGGGTATGGACTGGACCGTTTGAGAATATTCCGTTCGGAGAAATCGAAGGAGTTGGACCCTCAGATCCGACTCTGCTTACCGAAATGTACGGGTGGTCGGTTACGCAGGTGGTAGACCGCTATGTTCGGGTGGGCACGGTGTGCCTGGTGTTTCTGGGCGGGATGTACGTTTGGGGCTTGGTCTCCGCGTATTTGCAAATGTCACGGAGCAGCGACAGCAGCGATTTGGAAAATCGGTAACTGAAAAAGAAATCGGTAATCACAAGCGCGGTAGACCTACCGTCGCGAAATAGAAGCCACACTTCTCCACAACGATTCCTGGGGACGAGAAACGTACACACACAAGACAGTCATTTGACTTCGCGGTGACAACCACCACTAGGAACGCGTTTACTGTGACGACTCGGGCGGAACGTTTCAATTCAAACGAGGAAAGTCATGCAGAACACAAACAATATTATGGGTCGTAAAGTAAATCGCCGGTCGCTCTTGAAAAATGGAGCGCTGGCAGGAGGCGCCGTTGCGGTGGGAGTTATGGGTGGAGAGAGTCGCGCATTTGGGCGGCAGGGCGAAAATCGTCCGACCGAAGGAGATGTGGCGATTTTGCGATTTCTGGCGGCGGCCGAGCTCATCGAATCAGACCTTTGGACACAGTATGCGGAACTGGGTGGCATCGGCAACAATCCACCGATTGAAGTAGATCCGAACCAACCAATGAATAATTATCAGGTGGCGCTTTCGAACCTAGATTCGGATGGCCCGCAATACATTAGCAGTAATACGCTGGATGAAGAGAGCCACGCGGCGTTCCTGAATGCCTATCTCGCATCCAAGGGGGCCGAGCAGGTCAACCTCGACGAGTTCCGCACGTTGGAAGGAAGCACAGCTACAGGATCATCCGGCATCAAGCGACTCACGAACCTGATGCACCTCAACGTGGACACCAGTTGGTACGTGCGCTACCGCAGTACAACCAATCCAGACTTGGGTGCGACGTTCCCGCAGGCGCTGACGCTCAAGAACGTCACCGCTATTCCGCGAAACAACAACGATTTCAACGGCGCTTCCAATCCCAACTTTCCCGGGAACGACCATATCCAGGCGATCGCGAATGTGGCGGCCTTTCACTTCGGAATGATCGAACAAGGTGGATCGAGTCTGTATGCGGCGCTTAGCCAGAAAGTCTCGAGTCTAGAAGTGCTGAAGATCACGCTGGGCATTGGGGGAGACGAGATCGCGCACTTCCTGGAGTGGGTGGATTTTTCTGGCAATGGAGTGCAATCGCCAGTGGCACCGTTTACGGATTCCGTATCCGGGCTGTCGTTTCCGAATTTTTTCACGAATCCGACGGTGCAACCAGCCAGCCTAGTGCAACCCAGCCTGATTTTTCCGGTTCCTTGCGAATTCATCAGCGCAGATTTGCCCCACTGCGCAGTGATTCGGCCGAGCGATGACCGATTTGCCGGGGCGCAAGCGGCGGTTACAGCATTCACCAACGACGGGTTATTCACCGGCCAGTCTGCAAAGTTTTTCCAAGCGTTGCAGAAACTGGCGGAAGAGGCGGATGCCGCCTACCGGGAGTTTTAATCGCGGAAGGGTCATTGCTCACCAAGCTGGTCGGCGGCTGCGTTACTAGCCGCGCAGGCGCCGACCGTATTTGATCTGGATCATTCGGCGCGGCGGATTTCCAGTGGAGAAGTGTGAGGTATCTTGACGTACACAAAGCGGACGAACCAACTCTGCAACAAAAGAAAAATCACGGCGGCAAAGATAAACAGGAGACCACCGTTGAGGAGCGCTAGACCGAGAGGGATCAGCGTCCCGGCAGCGACGATGAGTACGCCAACGAGCCACTGTTGTCCGCGGGAGTAGAGCCGCGCATGGGTCGGTTGGAGGTTCGCAAACAACAATGCCAAGGGAATCAGATTGAGCACGAGCAGCACGGTGAAGGCGGTGCGGAGGATGGCGACTGCTTGCGTATGGCCGATCAGGGCAGACAGGACAAGCAACTCGCCACAGCCCATCAGGAGAGCCGAATTGGTGAGATAACCGCCCAGCCAGCGTGCGTCTTTCCAACCTGGTTGTGCGTTGGTGCTTAGCAAGACGCCCTTGTAGGCCGCGGAGCCGAAGGCGGGCAGCAGTCCCACGATCACCGCAAGGATGCGGGCCCATTCGAAATCGAAACCGAATTCGGCGAGCACGCTGAGCGCAGCCGCGACGGTCAAGGGGAGAGAAAAGATCGTCAAACACCACGTCCCGACCGACATGGGGGAATGGGGCTTAAAAACCCGGAGCATGTGATGAAAACGGAGGGGATCGCCGAGATCGAGTACCAACAATCCGAGGTCAACCAGGAGAAGCACGAGAGCGACCGGATAAGCTACTTTCGCTACCGGGGCGAAAATCGCAGGCGCTGCCAACTCGCTGACGGCAGCGGCCATGAACAGTCCGGTGGCCATGCCGTTGAACAAGGCGTCCCAGGCGATGGTGCCGAACCACCCGGGCACTTTGGTCACGGGCATGTTTGCGTAGCCGGTTTGTGTCCCAGCTCCCGGCAAGGGAGGGTCGGTGAAAGGGTCTCGCGTTGCGGAATTCCCGTGCATTTCAGGGCCTAAAAAGAAACAAGACCACCAGCAGTGCAGCAATAGCGGCCAAACCACCCGCGAACGAACGGGCATAATCTCCCATCATGTGCAGCCATGGATTGAAGGGAGCATCCGGCAGGCCATAAACGGAAGGGCGATCGACAAGGAGATAGAACGAATGCAACTCGGAATAAGTGTCGCTGGCGGCGTCGCCATAAAGGTACGCCTGCGGGACGCCGCGGCGATGAAGTTCCTCGACGCGTTTGCGGGCGTGTTCGCGTAGCTCGTCGACCGGACCGAAGTGGATGGACTGCGTCGGACAAGCTTTGGCGCAGGCGGGCTCCAGACCGTCGCGCTGGCGATCGTAGCAGAGCGTGCATTTGTGCGAATGGCCGCCCAGGTCGCTGCGGGTGATGACGCCGAACGGGCAGGAGGCCACGCAGGACGAGCAACCATTGCAGATGTCGGCCTGAATGTAGACGTTCTGGAACTCATTATGAATGATGGCGCCGGTGGGACAGGCCTGATGACAAGGAGCGGCGAGACAATGCTTGCAATGGTCGCTCATCATGAGCCAACGATTCAGAATTGATTCCTGAGGGACAGCCGCCAGGGGATCCATAGCGCCGAGCGATCCGTCGGAAAATTGTTCGATAAACTTCACATGGCGCCAGGTCGTTGCGGACAACTCTGTCGTATTGTCGTAGCTATTGCCGGACCAGTTGAAACCATCCGAGGGCAGTTGGTTCCACTGTTTGCACGCCACTTCGCAAGCTTTGCAGCCGATGCACACGGTGGTGTCGGTGTAAAAGCCGGTAGCCGGACGGGGACTCGGCGGGTGGCCATGGAGAAACGGATAGATCAGGCGTCCCATCAGCTTGGACAGTTGGCCGCGGGGCGGATCGCTGGTCTGGCGCAACGCGAACAGTTCCTTTTCTCTACTTGCCATGCCCGAGCCTCCCTTCGGGTTGAGCGCTGGCGGGCGTGTCCGGAATCGGATCGAGCGACGGCCAGGGAGCCGCAGGCACCGTCGGCTGCGGAGCGTGGCCGTCGAGCCGGCCAGCATGAACTTGACAGGCGAACGCCTTGCACTCGTGCATGCTCACGTTTGGGTCGGCCAAAATCGAGGTCAGGTCGTTGGCGTTGCCGCCGGCGACTTCCCCGGCGAAAGCCCAGTGGAAGGGAAGGCCAATCTGGTGGATCACGCGCCCCTCAATGGGAAAGGGACGCAGGCGCCGCGTCACCATTGCACGGGCCTCGATTTGACCGCGCGCGGTGCCAATGGTCATCCAGCCGCCGTGAACGATACCGCGCTCGGTGGCAAGTTCGGGGCTCAGCTCTGCGAACATCTCCGGCTGCAATTCGTTGAGCCAACTGTTGAAGCGGCTCATCGGGCCACTGAGGTAATGCTCGGTGAGGCGGAAGGTGGTAGCCACCACAGGATATTCAGCGGTCGGCGCATGAACGATATGGTTAAGCGGCCCTTCGAAAAAGCGCATTGTTGGGTTGTTATTGTGTTTGGGATAGAGCAGGTTGCCCAGAGGAGACTCGACCGGCTCGTAATGCGTGGGCAGCGGCCCGTCCTTGATACCGGGGGCGTACAACCAGCCGAGTCCGTCGCACTTGGTGATGAAGGGATGGTTGCCGGCGATGGCGGCCATGCCGGTGGCTCCGGGAGGCGGTTGGTAATCGGGGGGCTTGTCCAACTCGAAGTCCGGCTTGTCGAATCCGACCCAGCGGCGCTTCTCGGAATCCCACCAGACTAATTTCTTGCGTTCCGACCAGGGCCGCCCTTCGGGATCGGCAGAGGCGCGGTTATAAAGGATGCGGACATTGTTGGGCCACGCAAAGCCCCATTCCGGCTGGAACGGGTCATCGGTGATTTTGCGTTCGTTCGCGCGGTTGCGGCCCGGCTCGGGGAAGACGCCGCTATAGACCCAGCAACCGCACGCCGTCGTGCCGTCGTCCTTCAACTCCGAATAGCCACTGACAAGACGAGGCCGCCCGGTGCGCGGATCGGTTTCATTTAGTCTGTGACCGTTAATTTCCATGAGAACCTTTTTAAGGTCTGGTTCCCCGACGATGCGGCTGGGGGTTCCGTCGGGAAGACGCGGCTGCTGGTCGAAGTCGTAATCCCAAGTGAGATTCAGCAGAGGCTGGTCCTTCGGATCGGTCGAACCGGCGTAGAGTTGCTTGAGGCGCTTGCCCAAGTTGTAGACAAACCAAGCGTCGGAGCGGCAATCTCCGGAGGGGTCAACGGCCTTGTTGTGCCATTGGATAAGCCGCTGGGTGTTGGTTAAGCTGCCTTCCTTCTCGGGGGCTGCCGCCGCGGGAATGAAGAAGACTTCGGTCTTGATGTCAGAGGGCGGCGGCGCATTTGGGTCGTTCTTCCAGAAGACGGCGCTCTCGGTCTCGAACCAGTCGAGAACGACGAGCCACTCGAGGCTGCGTAGGCCAGCGCGGTGTAGACCGGCGTTGGGACCGCCGCCAGCGGGGTTCTGACCAAAGAGGAAGTGGCCTTTGACCCCGCCCTTAGCCATGCGATCGAAGAAGGCGAGTTGCGAGTAGTCGGCGTCGACGCGGGGCAGCCAGGAGAACGCGAAATCGTTGTCGGGCGTGGCCGCTTTGCCGTACCACGCCTTGAGGAGGCTGACGATGAATTTGCTGAAGTTGGCCCAGTAGCCGGTGGGCATTCCTTCGTGGTCAATATAAGAACGCAAAGTTTCGTGGGTCTGGTCGTAGGCAGCGGGTTGCGGGAGATAGCCGGGGAGCGTGTCATACAAAGTCGAAACGTCGGTGGCGCCCTGAATGGTCGAGTGGCCGCGCAGGGCCATGATGCCGCCGCCAGGACGGCCCATGTTGCCGAGCAAGAGTTGCAAGATGCCTGCGGTGCGTATGGTCTGCACGCCGGTGGAGTGCTGCGTCCAGCCGAGCGCGTAGGCGATGCAGGTGGTCCGCTCGCGTCCGGAGTTGGCGCAGAGTAATTCCGCGACACGCATAAACTGTTCCTGAGTGCACCCGCAGACTTGGGAGACAACTTCCGGGGTGTAACGGGCAAAGTGGCGGCGTAGGATTTGCATAACGCAGCGCGGATGCTGCAAGGTCGGGTCGGACTGTGCGGATGTTCCGTCCTTGCACGGAGTGGTGTATGGTTCGGCGTTGCCATCCATCCCGTGGCCGTGAAGCCCACAGCGGCCCTTTGCGGCTTTGGCCTGAGGCGTATAGTTAAAACCGTCGGGCCCGGCTGGGAGGCCGTTGCCAGACTGGTAGCCCCAGTGGCCTTGCCTGGGATCATAAGCGTCGTCCTGCGGGTCGAAGCCGCTAAACAGCCCCGCCAGATCTTCGGTATCCCGGAAACCATCCTCGATGATTGTCGGAGCGTTGGTGTAGGCCATGACGTAGTCGTGAAACCAACGATCGTTGGCCAAAATGTAATTCACGAGGCCGCCGAGGAAGGCAATGTCGCTGCCGGAGCGGATGCCGACGTAAACATCGCATACGGCCGACATGCGGGTGAAGCGGGGATCGACATGGAGGAGGGTCGCACCCTTCGCTTTGGCCTCCATGGCCCAGCGGAAGCCGACAGGCTGAGCCTCGGCCATGTTCGATCCCATAAAGAGGATGCAATCGCTGTTGGCCATATCCTGCTGATAATTGGTGGCCGCGCCGCGGCCAAAAGAGGCGCCCAGACCGGGCACCGAGGCGCTATGTCATATGCGCGCCTGGTTTTCGATCGATACCACTCCCAAGCCCCCGCCGAACAATTTCTTGATGAGATAGTTCTCCTCGTTATCAATGGTGGCCCCGCCCAGCGTGCCGATGCTGCGCACGGAGTTCAGCAAGCGGCCGTGCTCATCGCGGGTCGTGAAATCGGCGTCGCGGGCGGTCTTGACGCGCTGGGCAATCTGGTCCAGCGCCCAGTCCAGCGTGCGCGTTTCCCAGTGGTCGGAGCCGGGAGCGCGGTAAAGGACTTCGTGGACGCGGTGCGAATTGACGGCAAGCTGGAAGGAATTGGCCCCTTTGGGGCACAGGTGGCCCGTGCTGATGGGACTATCGGGATCGCCTTCGATGTCGATGAGTTCGCCGCCCTTGCTGAAGATGAGCTGCCCGCAGCCAACGGCACAGTAAGGACAAACGCTCTCGGTGACCGTGGCGCCGCGAAGGCGGGAAGCCTTCGACAACGTCTGCAGACTGAACGGTTCCTTGGAAATTTGAGGCTTCTGTGTCAGGGGGAAGCGGAACATGGAGACTCCTCGTTAAAGAAATGCGTAGTTTGAGATGACTGAGAGCAGTGCTTGGTTTCGGATTAGTTGCGCGCCCAAAACAAATCTGCAGTGAACTGCGCAGGTCGCGCACGGTAAGGTGAAGGTGCAGCGCACGCCCGCTATGCATTTCCGCTGGAAGCATGCGAAGAGAGAAGGTGGTCGTTCTAGGTGATCATCAGTTTGCGAAGCATGGTCCTCCTAGCCCGGCGGGATGCCCAGTAGCGGACCTAGTAAAACCCTTGGGTGTCCCGCTTGAGACTAACTTTTCCGAGGTAGCGCCGTGAAACGAAAACAAAGTAAGTGGTCGCCAGGACGAAAGCGATCGGCCACCAAATGGAAGCCAGGAACAAGGAAGTGCGGCTGGCAGCGACTGCATAAGCAGTGAGCGAATTCTGTGGGGCGAGAGTGGAATAAAGCATCACCGGAAAGATGGCCGCTCCTCCGGTGACCAGCAAGCCCACAATAAGAAAATTGGATCCAAGGAAGGCGCGCATCTCGCGGCGAGCGGAGAGGCCCGAAAGCAGTGTGATGGCCGACGCGATGATGATGAGTAATCCGAGCCAACAGAATGGATTATGAATGGCGTGTGCGGGAACGTCGGGGCGAACTATCCACGACTCAACCGAGACTGCCGCAAACAGCGGAAGAACCGCCGCCCAGAGAAATTTTGCGTATGCGGAGCTTCGGTCGTGCACCGGGCCCTCTGTTTTCAGGGCAAGATAGGTTGCGCCATGAGCCGCCAACAGGACCGCGGCGAAGGCGGCGACGGACACGGTATACCAGTCGAGCAATCCAACGTAGCCGCGCACGTTGAAATTGGTGAAAAAGGCCATCGAGAAATTGCCGTGGGCATCAAGCGGGACGCCTCGTGCAACATTGCCTGCCGCCGCGCCAAAAAGAATGGCCAGGAGGCAACTGGAAAACACAAAAACGAAGTCCCAGAATTCCTGCCAGAGCCGATCGTTGATATGGCCGCCGGCCTCCAGCGAAATACCACGGAGGACCAGGCACCACAAAATCAGAAAAAGCGCGAGGTAATAACCGGCAAAAGCGGAGGCCATGAGGCGGGGAAATACAGCAAGCAATGTGCCACCAAAACCCACAAGCCAAACTTCATGCCAGGACCAAAGCGGTCCAATCGCTGCAATCACCTGCCGACGCTCCTCGGGGGTTCTGGCAACGAACCAGTGAAGCATGCCGGCGCCGAAATTGCGGCCGTCCAAGACCACATAGATGATGAGCATGGCGCTAACGATGGCGTACCATGTCGCGATCATGGAAGTTGCTCCCGTCTGAGCTGAATAGGCAACTGTTCGTGGTCGCTGTCGCTATCAGTGGCTTGTTGATCAGGCCCGCGGTCGATTTCGCGCCCAACCAGATAGAGAAAGAGGAGGCCGAGCACAAAATAGAGGGCAATGAAGCCAAGTAAGGTAAAAATGGTGTCGCCACTGCCGACCACCTGGCTGTAACCATCGCGCGTGTGGAAAAGCCCGTAAACGAGCCAGGGTTGACGTCCCAATTCCGCGGTCATCCAACCCAAAGTGTTGGCAATGTATGGAAAGGGAAAGGCGAGCATCAAAGCCCAGAGCAACCAGGTAGTGGAATTAAGGCGATTGCGCCAAACCTGAAAACTGGCACAGGCCATGAGAAGGATGAAAAGCGTGCCGAAAGTAATCATCAGGTGAAAGGAGTAGTACAAAAGCTCGATATTATCTGGCCAGGAATCTTGAGGGAATTCATCGAGGCCATGCACATAACTTTCGAACGTGCCATAGGCGAGGAAACTGAGCGCGTACGGAACTTCGATGGGATTGTCGAGGCGGCGCGCCGCAAGGTTGGGCTGGCCGATAGCAGCGATGCCGGCCCTGGTGCCGCCGACAAATCGGCCTTCCATGGCCGCGAGGGTTACGGGTTGATGACGCGCGACCATCTTGGCCTGCTGATCGCCGGTGGGCATGGCAACGAGAACCGAGGCGATGAGCCCAACGAACGTTCCAGCTCGCAAATAGAGTTGAGCCTGGGCCGGGTGCAGGCGGCGAAGAGTATAAAAAGCTCCCAAGGCGGCGATCACAAAGGAACCTGTGACCAAGGCTGCCATTTGGTTGTGAGCAAACTGCACCAATGCCCAGGGATTAAGTAGAAAGGCGCTCAGTTTCTGTACGCCCAGCAAGCCGTCAGCGTCGATGCCGTAACCGACCGGATGCTGCATGAAAGCGTTCGTCACCAGAATGAAGAAGCCCGAGGTCCAGCTACCCAGAGCAACCGCGACGGCGGCCAAGAAATGATAGCGAGGACCCAGCCGTTTTTCGCCCCAGATGAGTGCGCCGACGAACGCACTCTCGAGAAAGAAGGCGAACATGCCCTCCATCGCGAGAGTCTGCCCAATGACACCACCGGCATAGCGCGAAAAACCCGCCCAATTGGTGCCGAACTGAAACTCCATGGGAATACCGGTTACAACTCCAACGGCAAAATTAAGGCCGAAGATCTTGGCCCAAAACCGGGCGGCTTTGTTGTACTCTTCGTCGCCCGTTTTGAAGGCCCGCCATTTCCAGTACACCAGGAACCATGCCAGACCCATGGTGAGCTGGGGAAACAGGTAGTGATAAGTCAGCGTGAAGCCGAACTGGAGGCGATCCCAAAAAACAGGATCTGAGAGATTCGAATGCATCGTGGCACCTTCACCCTAGCCGCTTGTCGCTGTCTCGATCTTGGCCACTCTTCCGCGCCATCTGCGACACAACATACGGAGCTTCTGATGCGGTCCGGTCGTTCCGGGGTGTTATTAATTTGCGGAGGAATGGGGCCTGTTAGCCGAAACTGCTGGGCCAGCGATGAGGTCGCGACGTTATTCTGATGGGCCTGTACTGGTGTGAAGTGGACCATTCGGATTCCTTCAGAGTTACGTCAGGACCAAAATTCGCCTGCAGAAAGAAAGGTACCGGGACGAGATCGATCGCGGACAAAGAGCAGTCAGAGAGCAGTCGAGTTTGACGTTGAATATTTGGTTGAGGTATACGTCAGCTACGAATGGGGAGCGTCGCCGGGATGGCGGGAGCTGTACTGCACGAACTGAGGGTCCGATATCTGGCGATCTGTTTGTTTGCCATTGCGTTTCCTGGGATATGGTTTCCGGTTGTTCGTGCGAGAGTGAACGAGCCATCGTCCAAGGAAGAGCCAGCCAGCGCTAAGAGTGCAGTCACCCCGCGGCATCCGACAGACTACATCCGCAGCGACTTTACAGTAGAGAACGGCCTTCCGGACAACGTTGTCGATGCGATCGTGGAAACCGAAAATGGGTTGCTCTGGGTCGGCACACAGTCGGGCTTGGCCAGCTTTGACGGACGCGAGTTTACTCCGGTGAACCTGCAGACCGCGGGTTCGCCCGCGCAAGGTTCGGTGCACTCGATGATTGAATCTTCGGCCGGCGATCTTTGGGTTGGCACCGACGCCGGGGTGGTGCGCATTCCGAAAGCGTCGCTTGATCAATTCAGTCCGCAACCGCTGACTTTCTATCACCTAGGTTCAGGACCCAGCGACCAGGTGCAAACGCTCCTGCAGACTCGCGACGGCAAACTGTGGGCGGGAACCAGCCGTGGCTTGTACCGAGAAGAGTCTGGGAAGTTTGTGGAATTGATTCCAGACATAGCGGTCAATCGAATCGTGGAAACATTGGACGGCCGCGTGCTGGTTCTGGGCAACGCCAAAATCTTCGAATGGGACGGCCACAAAACGGTCCCGCGCCCGGATTTGGCAGCCAGAGCGGGGGTGCCCGAGGACCATGTTTTTGACATATACGAAGACGAGGACGGAACGACGTGGTATTCGACGCACGAAGGCTTGGTGCGGCGAGGCAGCAAAGCTTTGCCACAGTTGCGTCCCGCTTCTGTAGCCACGACGCCCACCTTTCGAAGGCCATATATAGACTTGGACGGCAATCTGTGGGTTCTGAATAGGACCGGTGTGTATCGGATTGACGGAGACGTGGTGGAAGACTCTCCGGTGGTGAACCTCGAACCACGCTGCTTTGGGATCGACCGCGAAGGGGGCTATTGGGTGGGAACGAACGGAAGTGGCCTGATTCATTTCAAGCCGCGCACCGTGCACATGTTTACGACAGTGGACGGACTGAGTAGCAATATTCCTATGGCGTTGCTAGCGAGTCACGACGGCAGACTGTGGATAGGCGGTAATTGCGGGCTCTCGGTATATGACGGGAAGCGATTCGCGAGCTACAAAGAAAGCGATGGCTTGGGAAACACGTGTGTATGGACTTTGGCGGAGGATCGAAACCGAGACGTGTGGATCGGCACTTACGGCGGCGGGGTATTTCGATTCAGAGACGGCCGGTTCGTTCACTATGGCGCGGAGCAGGGACTCGTAAATGGAATCGTGTTGCAAGTGATTGTCGCCGACGACAATTCTCTTTGGATCGGCACGCCTTATGGCATCAGTCACATGCAGAACGGGCATTTTCGGAACTATACGACGGCGGAAGGACTATCGAGCGATCAGATTCTGAATATTTATCAAGACCACGCACGGACAATCTGGGTGGCAACGCAGGGAGGAATTGACCGGCTTGTGGGAGACCGATTTATTCCATTTTCCTCGGCGCAACCGCAAGACCGGCCATTTTCCACGCGATTTGCGGAGGACTCCCTCGGCAACCTGTACACTGCGGATTCCCCGAAAGGAATCAGCCTGATTCGAGACAATCAACTGATAGCCATCAACAGGGACCTGCGAGTGCTGGAGATGGTGGAGTCGCCGGCGCACGACCTTTGGTTCAGTGGCACGAACGGAATCGTTCGTATCCGGTTAAACGATCTAAAGAGTGCGTGGGACGATCAAGAGGGGCCTCTCAATTACGAAATCATTGATCGGTCGGATGGATTGAATTCCGTGCAGTGCAGCGGGGGCTTCCCGAATATGACCATCACGCCGGATAACCGGTTGTGGGTGGGGACAGTGAAGGGGCTAGCGATGCTCGACCTAGCCCATCTGCCGGGCGCTAGCCGCAAGCCGAAGGTGTTCATCGGAGGCGTGATCGTTGGAACAACGAAATTGTTTGCGGGCAGCGAAGCGATATTGCCTGCGGGGACACACCGTGTGGAGCTTCATCTGGCGGCAGTGGATCTAGCCTCGCCGGAAAAGGTTCGCCTGCAATATCGATTGGACGAAGTAGATGCAGGGTGGCTTGGCGCAAGCGCGTCACGAACGGCGGTGTATACGAATATCCCGGTGGGGTCGCACAGCTTTCATGTGCGAGCGAGCCGGAGCGACGGAGTGTGGGATCGCGAGGGTATCGTGTATACGATAACGCAGCGTCCGTACTTCTATCAGACGATGTGGTTCCGAGCCGGCTGTTTCGCGGCAATTGTTTTGCTGTTGTGGGGTTTCTATCAACTGCGACTTTGGCAATTGGAGAGGCAATACAGCACGCGGCTGGAAGCGCGCGTTGGGGAACGAACGCGGATTGCCCGCGAACTACACGACACGCTATTACAGAGCTTGCACGGAGTTATGTTCCAATTCCAAGCGGCTCGCAATATGCTGCCTGGCAACCCGGAAAACGCGATGAAGGGGCTGGACGAGGCGATACTTGGGACGGAACAAGCGATTGCCGAAAGCCGGGATGCCATACACGACTTGCGCTCGCAGTCGGTTGCGGCGGGTGATCTGGCACAGTTGCTGAAGCAGGTAGGTGAAGAGCTGGCAGAGGTGCAAGGCGCAAACCAAGAGTCGCCAAGCTTTGATGTGGTTGTCGAAGGTGAACCAGAAACGTTGTCTCCGGTGATCCAGCGGGAAGTCTATAACATTGCGCGGGAACTGATCCGCAATGGCTTTCACCACGCAAACGCGCATAGGATTGAAGTGGAGATACGCTATGGCAAGAATCAGCTGCGGATGCGAGTCCGCGACGATGGAAAGGGCATCGATTCGAAGATTCTTGAGGAGAGCAGACGCCCCGGACACTGGGGGTTGCCCGGAGTTCGTGAGCGCGCCCAGCGAATCGGATCGCAATTGGATTTTTGGAGCCAGCCCGGGGCGGGAACCGAAGTTGAGCTGACGGTGCCCACAGCTATCGCGTACGAAACCGCGATTGATGGCGCCGAGGAGAAACCCTACCGTAAGGGTGGAAGTCGTGAAGAATCCTCCTAACGTGATCCGAATTCTTGCTGTGGACGACCACCCGCTTCTCCGTAAGGGAATTGCGGCGTTGGTGAGTGCCGAAGCAGACATGCAATTGGTGGCAGAGGCCTCCAACGGGCGGGAAGCCATCGAAAAATTCCGTTTACACCGACCCGATGTGACCCTTATGGATCTTCAGATGCCCGACATGAATGGAACGGAAGCAATCACCAGGATTCAAAGCGAATTCCCGGAGGCCCGCATCGTGGTGTTGACGACGTACACGGGGGACACGCAAGTATTGAAAGCGCTAAAGGCGGGCGCGCGAGGGTACATTCTGAAAGGGAATGTGCACCGGGAACTTCTGGAGATCATTCGTGCGATCCATGGCGGGCACAAACGAATACCTCCCGACATCGCCGCGGAACTCGCGGAACACGCCGCAGACGATGAGTTGAGCCCGCGCGAAATCGAGGTATTGCGTCTGATTGCGGCAGGCAACTCTAACAAGATCATTGCGGATCAGCTGTCGATCGGGGAAGCGACGGTGAAAAGCCACGTTACGAACATACTGTCGAAGCTGGGCGCCAATGATCGAGCCCACGCGGTCACCATAGCGCTGAAACGGGGCATCTTCGAACTATAGCGGTCCCCCCCAAAAGTGGTATCGCCAAGTCCCCCTTTCTGCGCTTTCCGCTTCGACGCTGATGACTCTAACCTGCGAAGGGAAGTTGCACGTTTGTGTGTTGGAGGTCGGTCTGCAACGGTTATTTTCGACGTTCGCCAGCGGGTGGCCCGGTGCAGGGCTCTTGCTGCTGAGGTTGGCAACGGCCGGGTCACTGTTTTATTGCGCGGCAACACAATGGAAGGTGGCGCCCCAGCTGTCGGCGGTTGTTCCGCACCTGATCGGCGGTGGCGCGGGCCTATTCATTCTGGCCGGCCTATGGACGCCGGCGGCGGGGCTGGTAGTTGCCGGCGCTGAACTGTGGATCGCGGTGTCGCGCGGCGGGGCCCTGCAGATGACCCTATATGCGAGCCTTGGAGCAAGCTTGGCAATGATTGGACCAGGCGCGTGGTCCATGGACGCCCGGCTCTTCGGCAGGAGGCACATCGAAGGTTCGTCCCGCTAGGAATCCTCCTCATTAGTGGTATCGATGGCTCTCACGAAATGGTCATTCCCCGAGCCGACTATTTACCGTTTTTTTGAAACCGAATTCACCCGACAATGCGATTGTCCAGCCTGAGGAAAACATTGGGGGAGCATTGGCGCAGACAAAAGAGTTGAGTTCAGGGGGGAACAACATGAATCCGAGCGAACTAGCGACAAGAGAACTCGATCCGTTCTTTTTAAATCACGAGACCGCGGACCTTGCTGGGGAGCCTGCGCAAGAGCGCCTTATCCGAGGCTCTTTGAGGTCTCGGCGCGATTCGTCATGCGATGACAGTTTGTCTCAATGCGATGGCATCGTCGGCTCAAGCCGGGCACTGCAAGCGGTGTTACAGCTGGCGCGCACGGTCGCCACCGTGAACTCCACAGTGGTGATCCAAGGTGAGACGGGCACGGGAAAGGAACTCATTGCGCAGATGATCCACAGGCACAGTGCGAGGAGTAATCGGTCCTTCGTCAAACTGAACTGCGCCGCGATTCCTTTGGAACTGCTGGAAAGTGAACTGTTCGGCTATGAGCGGGGAGCATTTACGGGAGCGCTCAACCGCAAAACCGGACGTTTCGAAGCCGCTGACCAGGGTTCACTCTTCCTGGACGAAATCGGGGACATCCGCATCGAACTGCAAGCCAAGTTGCTCCGCGTTCTGCAGGAAGGGGAGTTTGAGCGGCTCGGAGGCAATCAAACCCTGCGCGTGAATGTTCGCGTGATCGGCGCGACGCACCGGGATCTTGACGAACTGGTATCGAGTGGAGAATTCCGCAGCGACCTGTATTACCGGCTGAATGTGTTTCCGATTAGAATTCCGGCGCTTCGGGAACGGCGAGAGGACATTGCGCCGCTGGTGATGCATTACGTCAGCATGTTCGCCGAGTCGATGAACAAAAACATCAGGGAAGTGCCGGAGGAAGCGCTGAGAGCCATGGAGGACTATGCATGGCCGGGGAATATCCGCGAACTGCGGAACTTCATTGAACGGAGTGTGATTTTGAGTCAAGGGCCGACTCTGCATGTGCCATTGAAAGATCTGCGGCAAGCGCCAAGCGTGGTCGCGGGGACTCCCGTGACGATGAAAGATGCCGAGCGTGAGCATATCTGCCGGACGCTGCAAGAAACGAAGGGCATTGTGGCTGGGCCGAGAGGGGCGGCGACCCGGCTGGGGATCAAGCGATCGACACTGTATTTCCGGATGAGAAAGTTGGGCATTTCGCTACCGGAGAGGGCCTACTCTGTTTACCAAGAAGGGCGCAACCGCAAATTGGCATGTGTGTGAGGAGTTACGGACCAAGAAGTGAGAAAAACGCCGGGCTGGCTGTTAGGTGGTTGTGAACGATGGCGGTCGGGCCTTTAAAGTAGGCGGAGAAAGAGTGGAGGACGAAAGGAGGATGGGTTACCAATGAGCGGTGCACCATTGAATCGTGGCAGCAACCGTGCCTTGCAAGCATTTATGTGCGCTTGAACTCGTCGCCTGCGTCGATGGTGTGTGTTGGTTTGCGTCATTCGTTTGTGTCAGATTGAGTTATGTCAGCCGGACGTACAAGCTGTCAGAGTGCTGTCGGTGCATTTCCCCGGAAGCTACTTTTAGCAATTCTGCGCGGTCGGTTCCGCACTTCTATCCTGCTGAAAATTGATTGGTTGTCGGCAGAACGAGATTCCGAGCAGGTGTGGTAACGGTCCTGCTCTCTGGTTGTCTCGACGGCGGCCAAAGCTTGCCAGGAGATGGAGCATGGCGACGACCGGGGAACGCAACGCATTTCTTCGCAGCTATGAAGTTCCGACCAGGTTGTTGCGCTATCAGCGGCCTGGTACTGGCGACGAGCGGGTGGTCCGTCCACAAACGAGGAGATAAAAGTGAAGAACTCAGTGCACCGCAAAGAATACTCGGCGACGGGAGGACCGCACGCTGCCAGGGAATCGGACGTCGATCTGATCGCCGCGACCAAGAGAGGGCAAGGCGAAGCGTTTGAGATACTGTTCAAACGCTACCAGAAGAGAATCTTCTCGGTCGCGTTCGGCATTTCTTGCAATCGCGAGGACGCTGAAGACATCGTTCAGCAGTGTTTTATGAAAGCCTTTGTGCACTTAGCGGGGTTTGCCGGGCAGTCCGCGTTCTCCACATGGTTGACGCGCATCGCGATCAATGAGGCACTGATGAAACGCAGGAAGTGTCGACCTCACACGGTCACCTCCATCGACAAAGCGCACAATGACGATAGTGGCGCACTTTGTCTCGAGGTTCCCGACTTGGCAGCAGGCACCGAGGAGCGTTATGCGCAACTGGAAAGAGCACGCATCTTGTCATCGGAAGCCAATAAACTGCCTGCGGAAATGCGACACGTTGTCCAACTGAGCATCGAAGAGCGAACGGTCACGGAGATGGCCAGGATCATGCGAGTCTCCGTTTCAACCGTGAAGGGTAGATTATTCCGGGCCAGGGGAAAATTGCGGCCCCGGTTGACTCGCCTTCTGAAGCCTGCCTGTGCAGTTGAAGCCACGAATGGTGCGCGCGCCGCCTAAAACGAAGGACGCGGCCAACAGCGCTGAGCCGGAATCGCACTGGCCAATTGGCCCTGCGTCTCGACTTTTGAGAGCAGACGGTGCAGCTTAGTGAGCGACGGGCTTCAATTCGGCTGGATTCTGTTCTTGTCCGCCAGGTTGCACCGGTTCGAATATGTTCTGGCATAGCAGTTCCGTGTATCCATGTCCGGAGAAAGCTTTGCCGCAGAATTGATGTGTTCGATGGTAGCCCAGGCCTTCCAAGCCAAGCTGGAACGGGTCTGCGAATAAGGGCAAGCCGCCTCCAATAGGGGAGGCCCAGCCGACCACAATGAAATCGGGACGGCTGTCGACAACCTGAATGGCGCGATCGTCGATATGGGCGGCAGTGCTCCAGAACCAGAAGGCTTTGTCCGACTGGTTGGAGTAAATATTGGACGGGAAATAAGGGAGAACACCGATGGACCAGAAGTGAAAGCCGGCAACGCGCTTCCCGGCGGCGTGTGTTTTCAGAAACTCTGCGGCTTGGCGGTCTCCGCTGTAGGAAGCTTTGAAGTCAACCAGCACGGCACGGTAGGTCCAGCTCAAGTGTTCCACGGAGATCACCAGAAGGCAGAGGATCAGGGCATAGGACTCCCACCGCCAACTAGCGCTTGCGAGCTTTGCTCCGGAAGGCCAAGTGATCCACAGGATGGTTAGCAAAGTTACGAACAGCATCCCGTAGTGCCATGGCCGCGCGACCACCAGAAAGAAGAAAGCTACCAGCAGTAGATACGGCAGTCCGAGCGCAAGCGCCTTGGAGTGAACTAGATGTACCAGCACAATCGTCAACACTACGAGAGAAATCCAAATGGAATTCGACAGCCCAAGCGTGGCCAACTGCAGGCCTATTTTTCCGCGCAGCAGCGGCATGACGCTTTTTGCGTAAGCGGGTAGCTTCCCAAGCACCACAAAGCTGTTGTCTGGTGCTGGCCATGAAGCCCACAGGGCGAAAAGCCACAATCCGATCATGACGGTTGCTGCGATAAAGAGACGGGCCGGGGTCATCTGGGTTCTGTCCAGATCCTTGCGACGTCTCCATAGATCTACCGCAAGGGCCACGGCGAATCCGGCGGCAACCAAAAGTCCTTGAGTACAAACATTACCCAATGATCCTAATATCACCGCACACCAGATCAGGCGGCGAGGGCAGTCTTTGAAAAATATCGCCAGAAGAAATGCCACCAAGGGAAAGAGTGCATAGCTGCGGGCGATCACCGCATATTGGTAAGCCAAATAAAAAGTGAAGGGCACAATCGCGCGAACCACTGGTGGAAATGGTGAGTAGACGAGGAAAATCCAGATGGCGGTGGCCGCTATACCTGCGGTTAGCCAATGCATCCCGGCGTAAGAAACATGGAGGCGAGTCAGAACCCACAAGAGAGCATGCCAAGCCCCGGGTGATCCTTCATAGTGAAGGTACTTCGCGAAGAGTTGCCCCAGACTGAGATCCCGTGCCAGCAGCCAAGACTGCGCCTCGTCTGCCCAAGGCTGGTGATAGGCCACCGCTGACCCCAGCAGCACGCAGTACAGCGAGAACACGATGGCTTCGAACATTCCGAAATGGGGCTGCGAGCGACTGTTCAGGAAATCCATTGCAATATCCGGATGGCGCCGCCGCGCGGTTTTATGTTGTGGGCGACTGTGAGAGCACGCAGCATCACTAACATGTTACTGAGCACTGAGAGAGGCCGAATAATTCCGTCGGTTCCCGCGTGACGAATAAGTACTTCGTTATGTTTCGCGCAAGCCAGTAAAGGACTTCAAGAAGGCGACTTGCGGATGGAGACGAGTTCGGTCTCGACGGGAACGCCTTTGGTGATCTTAACGCGCAAGAGAGCTTCGAAAGGTTTCAGTTCTCCACTGTCGGATAGCGACAGGCGCTGCAGCAATTCCGTCAGAGTATCCGGACTACAAACATATTCGACGGCTCCCTGGGTGCCGAAGGTGGTGGTGCCCGCGATTATCATCACCGAGCGCGCGGGATCAAGACCCGGAAAGAAACCGACCACCGCGTAGTCTTCGGTTAAAGGCGAAGAAGAGGGGCTGGCCAGGTAAAAACGGGATTCCCCCGTCTGCGGATGAACATTGGCGACGGCGAGATCGCCGGTGCGCGGGCCGGAGTCCAGCCGCTGGAAGACGAACTCGTGCGTTCCTGGAATTTCCCGCAGGGTTAGGTTTTCCGAAGGCGAGCCGACGAAAATCAAATCGTTGTTCTTCACGTCGTCGAGCGAAAACAGGCTGCCGCGTTTAACGCGAATGGAGCGGTGCAACTGGTTGAAAACTTGATCTAGTTGGTGCACCGCGAGGACTTCACCAACACCCGTGTAGTGATCCCAAATGACATCGGGAGAATCATGAGCAGCGTTGTAATAACGCATGCCGGTTTCCGGCCGGCCTACGAAGGCAGCATTGCTAAAGACGACCCAGGGTTCGTCGGGACCGCGAAGGAATGGCTTCCAAAAAACTTGTAGGGATGCGGGTGCGACTGGCACTGCGGAAGCGCGGGCCACCGGATGTGTCCGGCCGGAAAGAAATGTGGCGATCAGGACAGTAACCGAGAGGATGGACAAGGCCGCCAGAGTAAACAGCAACCAGCGGGACACCAATACGCGAGAAGCCCGGGAGGATGGCGCTTCGGCTAAGGTGTCGACCGTAGGACTGGGAGCTCCGTTGGTTTGCCGATGATGGAAGGAGAGCGCGTAGGTGCCCTTTGGAAGTTCAACGCGCACGGAATCTTCCTGACCCTCGGTGGCATAGTATTCCGCGAGCTTCGTGCGCAGTCGACCGGCTTGAACGCGGACCATGGAATCGACCGCGGGATCGAAGTCTGGGGGGCGGCCAAACTCCTCAGTAGCGATTTGGTACTCCTTGAGGGGAGTACCAGGATGTTCGAGGGCGTGACGGGCCAAATAGCGAAGAAGCTTACGCAGGGACTCCGAGCTATGGAGAACTGTGCTGTTTGCTAGCTTCTCCACCTGGCGAAAAAACAGGTCCTGCTCAGACATACAGCCCCTAGTGACTGGCTACAAAACAATGTAACAAAGTAACAAAGGGTGTAAAAGGTTGCAAGGGAAGGGGTTTTGCGTGTAACAGTTTCAAACGTGAAGAGACTTCCAACCTCGAGATGCATCTGACAAACAAATAGCCACACGCAGTAGTTTGAATCGTTCGGGGGTGAGCGATTTGCCTTCTCTCTAGTCAATTTGCCAATGGTCATACCGGGAAGCCAAGTAAGGACCTGGCGGTGCGATGACCGAACGGAACCGTAACCGGTGCCGTTGCTGGAGTTCATGGGGATAGACAGGTGTGAGAGAAGTGGTTTTGCGGACGCCGGTCGAGAGGCGTACGCGAAACGGTGCCAGCCGAATCGTTCTTTAGGGGTAAAAGAACTCGCTTAAAGAAAAGAGGAGAGGCATGAAGAGTCAGAACTATGCTGTATGGGCTATCGTTCTGCTGCTTTTGACTTTCTCGACGGCAACGGTCTGCCTGGGTCAGAGCGATACAGGACGGTTGCAAGGAACAGTGACCGACGCGCAAGGGGCGGCAGTGAATGGCGCGGCCGTGAGTATAACGGACGTGGACACGGGCAGAGTGTCCACAACCACAACCAACGAATACGGTTATTATTCGGTGTCGGCACTACCTGCCGGAAATTACCGTATCGATGTAACCCAAAAAGGGTTCAAGAAGATATCGCGCGACCTACAGTTGCAAGTGGCGCAATTGGGCGTTGCGGACTTTCAATTGCAGGTTGGCGACGTGACCCAAACGATCAACGTGGAAGCCGGCTCTCCGGTGATCGATGCGCAAGACTCTGCGATCGGTGTAGTGGTGGAGAGCAAGCAAGTTACGGAACTACCGCTGAATGGGCGGAACTTTACGCAAGTGGCCACACTGGCTCCGGGTGTGACACGTGGGCTTCCCACGGGCGTAGCGACGGGCGCGAACAACAATGCCGAAACCTTTCGCTTCGGAGAAGAGGGGGGTGCCGCGCTCGCAGTAAACGGGTTAAGACCACAGGCGGACAATTTCATTCTGGATGGTATCGACAACAACGAAGCTTTGGTGAACACCATCGTTTTCTTCCCGCCCGCGGATGCCATTGACGAATTTCGCGTGCAAACCAGCGTAGCCCCGGCGGAGTACGGGCGAGCCGGCGGCGGCCTGGTTATCACCACGCTGAAATCCGGCACCAATGACATTCACGGAAGCGCATTTTGGTTCAACCGCAACACGGACCTGAACGCGGAGAGCTTCTTCACTTCGCCGCATACACCAACTCCTCCCTTCACGCGCAACCAATTTGGTGGCACGGTGGGACTCCCAATCATTAAGGACAAACTCTTCTTCTTCGCGGATTATGAAGGGTTGCGCCAGAAGATTCCCGGAAGCCCCAGCTATACCACAGTTCCCACGGACCTTATGCGCCAGGGTGATTTCTCTGAGTTGCTCTGTGGGGGCGCGGCAACTTGCGCGAAGAGCACGGGCTTGACGACTCCCATCACGATTTTCGATCCAACCACGGGAGCGCAATTCATGGGGAGCGGCACGCAGCCCAACGTAATACCCGGGAACCGAATCAACTCGGTCGGGCAAGCCTATTTGAATGCATTCCCGCAACCAAACTGCACGTTTGCCGAGGACTCGAACTGCGGTTCGATCATCAACAACTACAAGAACACGATGAACCAAATCGAGAACTGGAATGACTTCGATGTGCGCGTGGATTACATCATCGACACGAAGAACAGCGTGTTCGGACGCTTGAGCCATGGCGAGGCAGATCAGACAGAGAGCACGATCCTGACGACGCTGCCGTCGGGTTTTGGTTCGGGCACAAACTTCAATCACCCGTGGGGAGCATCCATCGGACTTACGTCGACGCTGAGCCCAACCTTCGTCAATGAATTTCGAGGGGGCTTTGTCCGTACGACTTACGGATATTTGCCGCCCCAAGACAATGTCGACCTCTGCAACAACCTGGGCATCGTGAACTGCAATACCCCGCTGTTGGGCGGCATCGCGCTGATCGGGGGGAATGGCAGCCAGATTTCCTATACCGGAGACTATGGACCGTACTTGGTCCCACAAACGGGGTTCGACTACAACGACACGTTGACGTGGACGAAAGGGCGACACACCGTGAAGGTGGGCGGAAGCGTCCTTCGTCGTGAATTGAACCTGTACCGCCCGCTTGCGGGAAAAGGCTTCTTTAACCTGACCGGCAATGGCACTTCTGGTGTGGAGTTCACCGGTTACGAAACGTCGGACCTGCTGGCCGGTTTCGTCAACAACTACTCGCACGGCACCGACTACGGCATGGTGGGCACGCGCACTTGGGAAAACGGCTTTTTTGCCCAAGACGACTTCCGAGTAACTACGCGACTGACCCTAAACCTGGGTCTGCGCTGGGATATCTTGACCTGGCCGGTGGAAGTAGAAAACCGTCAAGCAAACTTCGACGTAAACACCGGAGCCCTGATCATCGCGGGCAGCAACGGGACCTTGCGGACTTCCATTCCCAACGACTACCACGATTTTGGCCCGCGATTGGGCTTCGCCTACCAACTGACCAGCGACGGAAAGACGGTGATCCGCGGAGGCTATGGACTGTTTTATTTCATCGATCGCGGAGGCATCAGCAACCAACTGGCGCAGAATCCGCCGTTCGGGGGAGAGAGTACCGTCACCGCGTCACAGGGCTACCGAATCACGCTTTCCGGAGCGCTACCTTGCTCGCCGAACTGCACACAGTCGCAGTTGATCGCGACTCAGGCCACCGCAGCGCTGCCCAGTGGCAACTTCACGAATCTGAATTTGAATGCGCCAACTGGCGTGAGCGTCATTTCCATGCTAGCGACGGATGAACCTCCACAGATTTCCCAGTGGAACCTGCAAATCCAGCGGCAGATCAGCAACAATCAATCGGTCAGTCTTGCGTACGTGGGTACATTCGGCGCCCACCTGATGCGCAATTACAACGAGAATCAACAATTGTTCGACAGCGCGCCTGGCACGGAACTGTACCCGCAGTTGGGCACGATTACCGTACAGGACTCCAGCGGTAAATCCTATTACGACGCTTTGCAGGCGCAATATGAGCGGCGCTTCACGAATGGATTCCAATTCCTGGGCTCGTTCACATGGTCGAAAACCATCGACGATTCTTGTGGCAACTTGGACGTATGCGCACCGCAACTGTACTCGAACTACCGGATCGAACGCGGATTATCCGACCAAGATCAACCCTACCGTCTTGTGCTGAGCGCGCTGTACGATTTACCGTTCGGGCGCGGAAAGCACTGGGGCGGCGATTCACCGAAATGGCTGGACTACATCATCGGCGGATGGCAACTCAACGGTATTTATACGCTGCAGGGTGGCCTACCGTTTAGCGTCACCGTGAATGGAAATCCGAGCGCGACACGAGCGGACCTGGTTGGCGCCTATCAAGTCAATCCCGGCAACCTCACCCATTACGTGACTGCCTCCGGCTTTGCGGCCCCACCCGCGAGCATCTATTACAACGCAAATGGAAGCGTGAATGGAGTGGTGTTCAACGCGCCAGGAACGAGCGGGCGCGACATCATTCTAGGACCTGGCCTTTCCAACATGGACCTCTCACTGTTCAAGAACTTCAACGTGACCGAAAAGATCAAGGGGCAATTCCGCTTACAGGCGTACAACCTGACCAACACACCGCACTTCGCGAATCCCAACGGCAATCTCGGAAACTATACGACGAGTTGCCCTACGGGTTTGACGACGTGCCCGGGTAACGCGCTGTTGAGCTTCAGCCCCAATGCACAGTTCGGCCTAATTAATACCATCCAGCCATTCAGCTGGCGCCAAGTCGAACTGGGCTTGCGATTCACTTTCTAGTCAAAGCACACCCCGGAGGGAGGCGGAGAAACTTCCGCCTCCTCACCCGCAAATCCAGGAAAGGGAATGTTCGTGAATCCGCGCAAGAATCGGCTCCCTATCGCTGTGCCTGTCTTAGCTTTTCTTACGTGCATCCCTGCAGTAATCGTTGGGCAGAATGCGCCAAACGGGCCGGGGGAGCTTCCCACGTGGACGGCGGGGAGCAAAGAAGGCGTAGGCACGGCAACGAGCACAGAGTCGAAAGTGTGGTTCACCTTGCAGGGCGGGATACTGACCGAAGTCTATTACCCCCGCCTGGATACCGCAGACGTCCGGACATTAGAATTCGCGGTGAGCAACGGGAAGCATGTTTGGGTGGAATCCAAGGATATGACGCACTCGTTGGAACGCCCGGACGACGCTGCCTTGCTGTACCGACAGACCAGCCGGGACCCGGAGGGAAAATTCCGAATTACGAAAACCTATGCAACGGACCCGTCGAACAATGTGTTGCTGATCGATGTGTCCTTCGACGGACCTGCGGATTACACGGTGTATGTCTTGTTCGACCCATCGTTAAAGAACAGTGGGTACGGGGACAGTGGCTTCACCGAGGGGAAAGCGCTAATCACGCAGAAAGAAGACGTAGCGGTGGCCTTGGCGAGCGAGCCGGCCTTCACGGAAATGAGCAACGGCTTTGCGGGAACCAGCGATGGATATACGGATTTGCTGAGGCATTCAGTTTTAACAAAAACATACTCGCGCGCGGACAACGGAAACGTGTTGCAGGTGGCCCGACTGGCGAGAGGCAAACACACGCTGCTCGCGCTGGGATTCGGAGCAAATCCCGGCGCAGCTGTGGATGCAGCCACGAAAAGCTTGGAGAAAGGTTTCTCAGCTACATGCGAGCAGTATGTTTCCGGCTGGAACGCGTATGTGCGCAGCTTGGTGCGGGTGAATGCCCGCTACGCTGCGATGTTCGAGCTCTCGGCGATGGTACTAAAAGCACACGAAGACAAGACGTATCCCGGGGCAATGATCGCGTCGATGAGCGTGCCCTGGGGATTCGCGGTCAACGCCAGTAAGCCTACCGCGGGCGGCTATCATCTGATTTGGGGACGTGATTTATACGAGATTGCTACGGCATTGATGGCCGCCGGTGACCGTTCTGCCGCAGAACGTGCACTAGAGTATCTGTTTACCGTGCAGCAAAGACCCGACGGCAGCTATCCGCAGAATACCTGGCTGGATGGGAAGCCGTATTGGACGGCCCTGCAGATGGACGAAGTGTCTTATCCCTTAGTCCTTGCATGGCAGTTGGGGCGAACGGATTTGGAGACGTGGACGAAACACGTGCGGCCGACGGCAGAATTTATCATTTCACGGGGGCCCACCACGGAAGAGGATCGCTGGGAGGAAGTGTCGGGGTATTCGCCTTCGACCATCGCCGCAGAAATTGCCGGGCTGGTCTGCGCTTCGGCTATCGCGGAGAAAAATGGAGCGAAACAAGAAGCCGCACATTACCTCCAGGTGGCGGACGAATGGGCCGCCAATGTGGAAAAGTGGACGGTGACGACGACCGGGCATCTGCAGCCGAAAGGCGACGCGGGATATTACATCCGGATCAACGATACGACCAACCCCAACGACGGCGGGAAACTCGACGTGAGAAACGGGGGTGGAGTCTGGGACAAACGGGACGTAGTGGACGCGGGATTCCTCGAGCTAGTCCGGTTGGGAATTCGTCCAGCGAACGATGCGACGATTAGGGGATCGGTGCAAGTTATCGACGCGACGATACGCACGGAAACGCCGAATGGACCCGCTTTCCGGCGCTACAACCACGATGGTTACGGGGAGACGTTCTTTGGAGGACCGTGGCTGGGCGAAGGCATTGGGAGGCTTTGGCCGATCTTCACAGGGGAACGCGGAGAGTACGAGGTGGCGTTAGGGCACGATCCAACGCGGTATATTACCGCGATGGAGCAGTTCGGCAACGCAGGGGGGTTGATTCCCGAACAAATTTGGGATCGCGCAGACCCTACTCCGTCCGGTTTCAATTTTGGCGAGGGGACGGGCAGCGCCACGCCGTTGGCGTGGAGCATGGCCGAGTTTATGCGATTGGTGATTTGCGCGGAACAGAAACGAGTCGTGGAAACGCCGGCTATCGTAGCCGAGCACTTTCAGAATGCGCATAAGTAGCACGGGCTGCTATGTGGTGGCGCAGTGAATATGAAGCTACTGTAGGGCAAAAATCGAGAGACTTTGCGGCGGGAGCACCAGGTGCAGCTGGCGGCCTGCCAGGTCGGCTTGGGCGCTGCCGAAGACTGCTGCTATGTCGGCGGCTTCCGCTGCCGGCGTGTCTTGCAGAGAAAGTGCCAGGGTCTTCGAAACAAGGCCGTTGTTAAAGGCGATGAGCAGTTTTTCTTCGTCGGATTCGCGCAGAAAAACGTAAGTAGAATCATCGGAGGCTAGATCCCAGAGCTTTCCCCCGCGCAGAGAGTCGTGTTCGTTGCGTAGTCGCAACAACGATTGCACGTATTCGAAGATCTGCTGCTGATCCTTGGTTCTTCCGTTTTGGATGAAGGCATTGTTCTGATCTTCGAGCCAGCCACCGGGGAAGTCGCGCCGGTTGTCTGGATCGCCGCCGCCTTGCATGCCAATTTCGTCGCCGTAATAAATTTCGGGAATGCCGCGAAGGGTCAGGGTCAAGGCAAAGGCCAGCTTGATTTTCTCTGGTGTGGCCCCCGGGGCGCCCGCAAAGCGGGGGGTATCGTGATTGCTAAAGAAAGGCACAAGAAAATCGGGGTGGGGGTAAAGCGCGTCCTGACGCAAGATGGAGGTGACGCGACCGACGGGCGCCTGGTTGAGGAGCACGTCGCGGAGGGTGTAATACAGTGGGAAATCAAAAAGCGTGGTGAGTTGAGTGTCAATGCCGTCCCAACCTTTGCGACCTCCAGCAAAAAATGACGTGACGGTGGGGTCCGGGTGAAACACTTCGCCAATCGTGGACAGGCGTGGATAAAGCCGGCGCAATTGTTCGTGCCACTGTGCCCAAAACGCCCGGGGGACGTAAGGGAAGGTGTCGATGCGGTAGCCGTCGAGTCCCGAAACTTCCGCCCACCAGATGGCATTCTGAATGAGATAATCCGCCACCACGGGATTTTCAGTATTCAGATCGGGCAGAACTCCAAAGAACCAGCCGTCGGTGAGATTTTTCCTCATGAGCGGCGGAGTGTGCGGATCAACCAGCAACTCGAACAGGCCGGCATTCCCCTTTTTTCCTGTTTCGCCATAGAAAGAGGCTGGGAAGGGTGAAAATGTGGAGAGATGATCTTGGGGCGTGCCGTGGAACCAGTTCGGCATGGGTGGGTCATTCACCCAAGGATTGAGCGGCCCCACATGATTGGGCACAATGTCGAAAAACACCTTCATGTGCTGCTTGTGCGCCGCTTCCACCAATTCCTGATAATCCTGCAACGTGCCGAGGTGAGGATCGACGGCGTATTCGTCGACGGCGCCATAGCCATGATAGTCGACGGGAGCGCCATTCTTAACGATGGGGGTCAACCATAGAGTCGTCACACCCAAGTCTTTCAGGTAAGGGAGATGCTGCTCGATGCCGCGGAGATCGCCTCCGTGATAAGCGCGGGGCTTTTGGCGGTCGTGCGAGCCTGGGAATTCCGCAGGCTCATCGTTGGTGGGATCGCCGTTGGCAAAGCGGTCGGGCATAATCAGATAAATCACGTCGTCGAGGGACAAGCCCTGATTCCGGCCGAGAATCTGCTTGCGCGCGGCCATGGGAAGCTCGAACGAAGTTTCGCCGTTAGCGGTAACGATGCGGCATACGGCGGTGCCGCTTTTCAATTGCGGCAAGAACTTCAACCAAATGAAAAGATAGTCGCCGTTGGTGGAAGATTGCGTGCGGTCGACGATCACTTCGCGCAGGTTGCATTGCGCATGGGTGGCCTGCAGGTTCTTCCCAGACAACAAAAGCATGACGTCCGGCGTCAGCCCGATCCACCAGTTTGGCGGCTCTACTTTCTCGACTACAGGAACATTGGATTTGCTGGCAGCTTGCGCACGGACGCCCGGCGCAATGCACGCCAAGAAGAAGAGGGTGAGCAAGAGCCGCGGGCACAAGCGATTTGCAATGAAAAGCGTCGCACGACGCAGAGGTGAAGGTATAGCCATTCATTCGGCAGCTTATCAGAATGAAGCCGCGTGACGAAACACGGCTACACGCGCGGTGATGGACGGCTCCGGTCGTTTGTGCTGGATGTTACGGGTATGCAAAGGTGCTTCTGTTTCAGCAACAGAAGACCCGGCCGAAGCGTTGCGTACTCTTCAGGGTCAGCCAGGATCGCGGCTTCCGCTAGAAAGGAAAGGAAGCGGGGCGAAGCTTGCTCGATTAACTCCAGGAGCCAGTCAATTAGTGCGGAGTCGTCAAATGCGATAAGGTTACGATTCATCACTCGCCTCATTCCACTACGGAGAGCTTTAGCTTTCGGTGAGTTTGCCGCAACACTCTGGACGAGCCGGTAGCTCGTTGCGATTCCAACCGCCCCCGAGGGCCTGTATTAACTGGACCGCACTCGTGGATCAGTCCAACAGAAGAAGCGAGCCATGCAATACATCCAAGAAGCGCTTTTCGGGTGAGTTTACTTTTTCTTTGTGTCTGGCGGAAACTGCTTGAACAATTTCTCAACGCCCTTGTCCAGGTTCTGGATGTTCTTGTTGGAGTTGTTTGAGAGCGTGTCGCTGGTGCTGCCCCGCCAAACAAGTTGCTTCGTTTTCGTGTCATAGAGATCCAGGACAAGGGTTCCCACTTTATAGGTGTCGGTAGTGGTGGTTGCGTCGCCGAAATCTCCGAACCCGCCACCGCCAAAGCGCCGCCAGCCCCAGCCACCACCGAATCCGTCGTAAAAGGTATTCAGGGTTTGTTGCTCCTTGGTCATCTGAATGGCGATGATGGAAATGTCGCCACCGGAGGGAACTTCGGTCAATCCTTTTGCAGTCAATACGGAGCCGACGTCGCTCTTGATGCGATCAACAAAAAGAGGATCTCGCGTCTGGACTTTTTCCCAACAGAAAGTTTTGTATTGCGAGAAGTCCGCGCTGCGATCGTAATCGAATTTTACTTGTTGCGCAGCGGACTTGGCGGCCAACAAACAGAACATCCCAATCAATGCGAACAGAATCTTACCGTATTTCATTGATTCTCCTTTGAATTGAGTTATCGGCCGGAGCGGAGGTTTCAGTTTCGCC